>NZ_PYUQ02000020.1:0-113161 GCF_003030865.2 Halomonas sp. SL1
TCAATCTGAGCCATGATCAAACTCTTCAGTTAAAAGCTTGATAGTTCCTAAGGTGGAACCAAACCTGGTTCAAGATTCAAACGTCTCTTTGACGAGTCGCTTGTCTTGATATCTAGTGACTGGTCACCGACATCCCGACAAGCGCCCACATGAATTATCTGATCGATTGTTAAAGAGCAGCTCGACTCAATAAGGAGAAGAGCATCTTGCGTTCCCGGCCGCTTGACCAGTGCCTCGCAAGGAAGGCGTATTCTACGTGATCGGCGCGTCGTGTCAACCGGTGATCTTCAAGCTCTCGAGAGAGCGAAGCAGATGACCGAGCGGTCGTCTTCAGCGAGTGAAGCGAGGTCCGATCGAGCCCTCAGCGGGCTACCGTAGCGAGTGGCGGGCATTCTACCGATTCCGCTGACCCTGTCAATCGAGCGATTTCGACATCCGCCGAAAAACCTCAAGAAAAACAAGCGCTTTTGCCACTCATCACCGCCTGCAACGTTGCCCGTCGCCGGCAGCGGATGCGTACTTTACGGATTCTCTCGGGGCAGCGCAAGGACTATTTGCCGAATCGTGACGATGGGATGAACAAGGCGTGACACTCACCTGCACCGGCACCCGCGGAAAGCTATCCACACCCGCCTGCCCGCTCGACCGCCTGTGGATAATTCAGGCCCGGCGCCCAGAGACAACAACGCCCGCACGAGGCGGGCGTCATGGCCGGCAAGGATAACGCGATTCAGCCCTTGGCGCCGCTCTTCATCTTGCGCAGCAGAGCACATACCGGGCCGGAAGCGACATAGGCGCCGAACAGCAGCAGCAGCATCACCGACGGCTCGATGGAGATGACCACGAAACCGAGCACGATCGCCAGCAGCACCACGAAGGGCACCGGCCCCTTGAGGTCGACGTCCTTGAAGCTGTAGTAGCGAACGTTACTGACCATCAGCACGCCGGCGGCACCGACCAGGAACAGCATCAGCAGCTTGAAGCCGAAGGCATCGGCATCGAAGCTGTGGAAGGTCCAGACGCTGGCGGCGACCACTGCCGCGGCGGAGGGGCTCGGCAGGCCGATGAACCAGCGTTTGTCGACGCTGCCGATCTGCACGTTGAAGCGTGCCAGGCGCAGGGCGGCACAGGCCACATAGAGGAAGGCCACCACCCAACCGGTCTTGCCCACGTCCTGCAGGATCCAGGTGAAGGCCACGAGCCCGGGCGCCACGCCGAAGGACAGCATGTCGGACAGCGAGTCGAACTCGGCGCCGAAGGCGCTCTGGGTATTGGTCAGGCGCGCCACCCGCCCGTCCAGGCCGTCAAGCACCATGGCGATGAAGATGGCGATGGAAGCCGAGGTGAAATCGCCGTTGATGGCGGCCACCACGGCGAAGAAGCCGGAGAACAGCGCCGAGGTGGTGAACAGGTTGGGCAGCAGGTAGATCCCCTTGCGGCGGACCTTCTTGCCATCCTCCAACGCCTCCTCGACCACTTCCGACTCACGCAGGAAGGTCTTGGCCAGATCATCGTCGTCGTGTGGCGGCGGGGTCTGAGGCTCGCGATTGCTGGGGTCCTGACTCATGGTGTCATCCGTTGCGACTGGGGTTGGCTCCATTCTACACATAGAGCCCGGCGGGACTCATTGCCCATGAACGCAAACGAGGGCGCGGTTTCCCGCGCCCTCGCTTCGGCTGCTATCGATGACGCCCGATCAGTTCTTGGACTTGTCGACCAGCTGGTTGGCGGCGATCCACGGCATCATGCCGCGCAGCTTCTCGCCGACCTGCTCGATCGGATGCTCGGCGTTCAGACGGCGACGCGCGGTCATCGACGGGTAGTTGGTCTCACCCTCGTTGATGAACATCTTGGCATACTCGCCGGTCTGGATGCGCTTGAGAGCGTTGCGCATGGCTTCGCGGGACTGGTCGTTGATGACCTCACCGCCGGTGACGTACTCGCCATACTCCGCGTTGTTGGAGATGGAGTAGTTCATGTTGGCGATGCCGCCCTCGTACATCAGGTCGACGATCAGCTTGAGCTCGTGCAGACACTCGAAGTAGGCCATTTCCGGGGCATAGCCTGCCTCGGTCAGGGTCTCGAAGCCGGCCTTGACCAGCTCGACCGCACCGCCACACAGCACCGCCTGCTCGCCGAACAGGTCGGTCTCGGTCTCGTCGCGGAAGGTGGTCTCGATGATGCCGGTACGGCCGCCGCCGACGCCCGCCGCGTAGGACAGCGCGAGTTCCTTGGCGCTGCCGGTGGCGTCCTGATGGATGGCGATCAGGTCGGGGATACCGCCGCCCTTGACGAACTCGGAGCGCACGGTGTGGCCCGGGGCCTTCGGCGCGATCATGATCACGTCGAGGTCGGCGCGCGGCACGATCTGGTTGTAGTGGATGTTGAAGCCGTGAGCGAAGGCCAGGGTCGCGCCCTGCTTCAGGTTCGGCTCGATCTGCTGCTCGTAGATGGCCTTCTGATTCTCGTCCGGCGCCAGCACCATCACCACGTCGGCGGCCCTGGAGGCCTCTTCGACGGAAGCGACCTTGAGACCGGCGGCCTCGGCCTTGGCGGCGGAGGAGGAGCCTTCACGCAGCGCGACGACGACGTCGACACCGGACTCCTTCAGGTTGTTGGCGTGAGCGTGACCCTGGGAGCCATAACCCACGATGGCCACCTGCTTGCCCTGGATGAGGGAGAGATCGCAGTCCTTGTCGTAATAAACGCGCATGTGAGGCTCCTGAAAACGAGTATGAGAAAGAGGTGTCAGCGTTGATGGCCACCCGCGCCGTCTTGTCGCGGCGCTGGGCGTCAGGCCCCGGGTCTGCGTGCCCGGTCGATGCATCGACTCTACGCCAGGCACTTCATTGCGTAAAACGCTATATTTGCAATGTCATATCCCGAAATGTGAAATACTCAGCCCATGGACATGCGCCCCCTGAAGCACTTCCTCGCCCTGGCCGACACCCTGCACTTCGGCCGTGCCAGCGAGGCCTGCCACGTCAGTCCCTCCACCCTCTCGCGGTCGATCCGCCAGCTGGAGGAAAGCCTCGGCGTGCGCCTCTTCGAGCGCGACAACCGCCACGTGACGCTGACCCGCCAGGGCCATCAGTTCCACGACTATGCCCGGGACGCCCTGGAGGAATGGGAACGGCTGCGCCAGTCGATGATGAGCGAGGCCCAGGCGCTGACGGGGGAAATCAGCATCTACTGCTCGGTGACCGCCAGCTACAGCTTCCTCTACGACCTGCTCAGCGAGTTCCGCACCCGCCACCCGGGCATCGAGCTCAAGTTGCACACCGGCGACCCCGCCCAGTCGATGCCAAGAGTACTGGCCGGCAACGAGGACATGGCGATCACCCTGAGGCCGCGTCGACTGCCCGAGGCCCTGGCCTTCAAGTCGCTGACCCGCTCGCCGCTGGTGTTCATCGCCCCGAGGGAGCCTCAGTCATGGATCCCGGCCTCACCGGAGGCGTCCCGCCCCGAGCAGTGGCGGGACGTGCCGATGATCCTCTCGGAATCGGGGCTGTCGCGGGAGGTCAGCGACACCTGGTTCCGGGCGCTGGGCCTCAAGCCGCGCATCTACGCCCAGGTCTCGGGCCACGAGGCCATCGTCAGCATGGTCAGCCTGGGCTTCGGCGTCGGCGTGGTGCCGGGCATCGTGCTGGAGGCGAGCCCGCTGGCCGAGCGAGTCCGGGTGCTGCCGGTGAAGCCGGAGCTGCCCCACTACGACGTCGGACTGTGCGTACTCAACCGCCGGCTGAAGAGCCCGCTGATCCACGCCCTGTGGGCCGAGGTCGAGGAGCACGGCTGACGCTCCTTCCAGACACGAGAAAGCCGCCCCGTAGGGCGGCTTCTTCGATCGGGCGGATCAGCTCGAAATTACAGCGACAGGACCTTGTCGCCACGGGCGATCCCCGACACCCCCGTGCGCGCCACCTCGAGCAGCCCCACCGGGGACATCGCCTCGAGGAAGGCGTCCAGCTTGCTGGCGTCGCCGGTGATCTGGACGGTGTACTGGCTCGGCGTCACGTCGACGATCTGCGCGCGGAAGATGTCCACGGTGCGCTTCACCTCGTCCCGCGCCGCGCCCAGCGCCTTCACCTTGACCAGCATCAGCTCGCGCTCGATGTGGCTGCCCTCGGTCAGGTCCACCAGCTTGACCACGTCCACCAGCTTGTTGAGATGCTTGGTGATCTGCTCGATCACTCGATCGTCGCCGATGGTGGTCACGGTCAGACGCGACAGCGTCTCGTCGTCGGTGGGGGCCACGTTGAGAGTTTCGATGTTGAAGTTGCGCTGGGAAAACAGCCCCACCACGCGAGACAGGGCGCCCGGTTCGTTTTCCATCAGAATCGAGATGATATGGCGCATCAGGTCCGCTCCGTCTTGGAAAGCAGCATGTCACGCATGGAGCCCAGAGGCACCTGCATCGGATAGACGTGCTCGTGGGGGTCCACGGCGACGTCGAGGAACACCAGCTCGTCGTTGTCGGCGAAGGTCTTCTCCAACGCCGACTCGAGTTCCTCTTTCGTCTGCACCTTCAGGGCGGTGAAGCCATAGGACTCGATCAGTTTCTGGAAATCGGGCAGCGACTCCATGTAGGAATGCGCATGGCGGGACTTGTAGTTCAGGTCCTGCCACTGGCGCACCATGCCGAGCGAGGCATTGTTGAGGTTGATGATCTTCACCCCGCCACCGAACTGCTTACAGGTAGAGAGCTCCTGCATCATCATCTGGAAGCTGCCCTCACCGGTGAAGCAGACCACCTGCTCGTCGGGGAAGTTCTGCTTGATGCCCATGGCCGCCGGGAAGCCGAAGCCCATGGTGCCGAGCCCGCCGGAGGTGACGAAGCGGTTGGGCTTGTCGAACTTGTAGTACTGGGCGGCGAACATCTGGTGCTGCCCCACGTCGGTGGTCACGTAGGCCTGGCCGCGGGTCGCGCGGCATACCGCCTCGATGACTTCCTGGGGCTTGAGCACCTCGCCCTCGGCGGACGGCTCGTAGAGCTTGCCGCGGCGCTCCTCGCGCCAGCCGTCGATGGTCTGCCACCACTCGGTGAGCGCCTCGGTGCTGGCGATCTCGCGGCCCTGCAGCAGGCTGATCATCTCGTTGATCACGCTGCCGGCCGGTCCCACGATCGGCACGTCGGCACGCACCGTCTTGGAGATCGAGCTCGGATCGATGTCGACGTGGACGATCTTGGCCGTGGGGCAGAACTTGGAGGTGTTGTTGGTCACCCGGTCGTCGAAGCGCGCCCCGATGGCGATGATCAGGTCGGCGTGGTGCATGGCCATGTTGGACTCGTAGGAGCCGTGCATGCCCAGCCAGCCGAGGCACTGGTCGTCGCTCTGCGGGAAGGCGCCGATGCCCATCAGGGTGGTGGTGATCGGGAAGCCCAGCCGCTTGACCAGATCGGTCAGCCCCTCGCTGGCCTCGCCGGTCACCACCCCGCCGCCGGTGTAGAAGACCGGCCGGCGCGCCTTGAGCATCAGCTCCACGGCCTTCTTGATCTGGCCGGTATGGCCGCGCGTCACCGGGTTGTAGGAGCGCAGCTTGACCTTCTTCGGATAGACGTACTCGTAGCGCTCGGTGGGGGCGGTCATGTCCTTGGGAATGTCCACCACCACCGGGCCGGGCCGCCCGGTGGACGCCAGATAGAAGGCCTTCTTGAGGACTTCCGGAATCTCGCTCGGATGCTTGACCGAGAAGCTGTGCTTCACGATCGGCCGGGTCACGCCGACGATGTCGGTTTCCTGGAAGGCATCGTCGCCGATCAGGTGGCTCATCACCTGGCCGCACAGCACCACCATGGGAATCGAGTCCATGTAGGCGGTGGCGATGCCGGTCACCGCGTTGGTGGCGCCGGGACCGGAGGTGACCAGCACCACGCCCGGCTTGCCGGAGGCCCGGGCGTAGCCGTCGGCGGCGTGGGTGGCGGCCTGTTCGTGGCGCACCAGGATGTGCTTGACCTTGTCCTGTCGGAACAGGGCGTCATAGATGTGTAGCGCAGCGCCGCCGGGATAGCCGTAGATGTATTCGACGCCCTCGTCTTGCAGGAAGCGGGCGATCATGTCCGCGCCGGAAAGCAGTTCCACTGATGTTTCTCCCCTGGAGGTCTCGAGTGCGATCCGCGCCCTCGTCGGGCACGGGGTCGAGTGCGGCGGTATGCCGCTGCCGGTCTCGCCGGCACCTGATGCCAAACCCTGGCGTATTGAGGCCCGGTTAGGGCCAGCACTCTAATCACGGCGGATCACCGCGTCGGGGCGTTGGCCAGGCCGGGCGGTTAGCCCGGACCCGGAAGTCCTTCGGCGGGTAG
The DNA here is from genome assembly GCF_003030865.2 of Halomonas sp. SL1. Taxonomy (NCBI): domain Bacteria; kingdom Pseudomonadati; phylum Pseudomonadota; class Gammaproteobacteria; order Oceanospirillales; family Halomonadaceae; genus Halomonas; species Halomonas sp. SL1. The sequence continues at coordinate 6,302 of NZ_PYUQ02000020.1, forward strand.
AGGCCAGGCGGCCTACCCTTCGCACGGAAATCGGGGGTCGCCCGCTGGAGTCCGCGCCCGATAATCAGGAAGGGTCAAGATTCCAATAGCGTCCGAAAAGTGTCAACCGCCGCCCGCACCGGCAGGCGCCGATCGGCGCATTTCGGCGTTTCCGCGCCCCGCTCTCGCCATCGTTTAAGACGAAAGTCTAAAATGACCGACTCGCGACCGCCTGGCGTTGCTGCTTTAATGATGCCAGCTGACACGATTCACCTTTCTCGAGCGCCCTTCCGCTTCCTCGTCACGCCGACAAGGCGACGCCTGCAAGATGAATCGATTCACCCACATTCAGAACACCGCCTCACCGAGGAGACGCCCATGTCACGCATCGTGCAGTGGTCCATCACCGTGGCCCTGGCCGGCTTCCTGTTCGGCTTCGACACCGCGGTCATCTCGGGCGCCGACCAGCCCATCCAGACGCTCTGGGGGCTCAGCGACCTCCAACACGGCCTGCTGATCATGTCCATGGCCCTGTGGGGCACCGTGATCGGCGCCATCGGCGGCAACTGGCCGACCGACCGCCTGGGCCGCCGCGCCACCCTGCTGCTGATCGGCATGCTCTACCTGGTGTCCGCGATCGGCTCGGCGCTGGCCACCGATCCCTACTGGTTCTCGCTGTTCCGCCTGCTGGGCGGCATCGGCGTCGGCATCTCCTCGGTGGCCGCCCCGACCTACATCTCCGAGATCGCCCCGGCCAAGCACCGCGGCACCCTGGTCGCGCTGTACCAGTTCAACGTGGTGTTCGGCATCCTGATGGCCTTCATCTCCAACTACGTGGTGGGCGGGCTGTTCGAGACCAATGCCTGGCGCTGGATGCTCGGCATCGAGATCGTGCCGGCGCTGCTCTACACCCTGCTGATCAGCCGGGTGCCGCGCAGCCCGCGCTGGCTGATCCTGCATCGCGGCGACACCCAGGGCGCCCGCGAGGTGCTGCTGCGCCTCGACCCCGCCGCCGACGTCGACGCCCAGATCGCCGAGATCCAGGCCGCCGAGGACAGCGAGGAGCGCGCCCACGCCGGCTTCTTCTCCGGCCGCTACCGGCTGCCGATCCTGCTGGCCTTCCTGATCGCCTTCTTCAACCAGCTCTCGGGCATCAACTTCATCATCTACTATGCCCCGCGGGTGCTCGAGGCCGCCGAGCTCGGCGCCAACACCGCCCTGCTCTCCACCGCCGGCATCGGCCTGGTCAACCTGGTGTTCACCATGCTCGGCATGGCGCTGATCGATCGCCTGGGGCGCCGCACCCTGCTCTACATCGGCTCGGCCGGCTATCTGGTCTCGCTGGTGCTGATCTCGCGCGCCTTCTTCAGCGGCGAGCTCGGCGGGCTGGACGTGCCACTGCTGCTGGGCCTGTTCATCGCCGCCCACGCCATGAGCCAGGGGGCGATCATCTGGGTGTTCATCTCCGAGGTGTTCCCCAACCACGTGCGGGCCCGCGGCCAATCCTTCGGCAGCTCGGTGCACTGGGTGTGCGCGGCGCTGATCGCGCTGCTGATGCCGTGGGTGCTCGGCACCTTCAGCGGCGGCCCGGTGTTCGCCTTCTTCGCCGTGATGATGGCGCTGCAGCTGGTGTTCGTGATGTTCCTGATGCCGGAGACCAAGGGCGTCTCCCTCGAGGAGCTGCAGAAGCGCCTGGTGCGCGAACCGCAGGGCAAGCGCGAGGCCTCGAGCGCCGCCGCCCAGCGCGCCTGATACGACGCAGCCTCCCCGCCGTCGAGCAGGCGGCCCGGCAAAAGAAAACCGCCCGCGCCTTTCGGCGCGGGCGGTCTCGTTTCAGGGCGTGTAACGCCTCAGCTCTGGAACACCAGGCGGTCGCCCTCGGCCTCGACGCGAATGACATCGCCCGGCGAGAACGCCCCGGCCAGCAGGTCCTGGGCCAGCGGATTCTCGAGGCGGTTCTGGATCGCCCGCTTCAGCGGCCGCGCGCCGAACACCGGATCGAAGCCGACCTCGGCCAGCTGCGCCATGGCCGCGTCGGAGACTTCGAGCGACAGGTCGTGCTCGGCCAGCCGCCCGCGCAGGCGCTCGAGCTGGATGGCGGCGATGGCCTGGATCTGCTCCTGACGCAGGGCGTGGAACACCACCACCTCGTCGATGCGGTTGATCAGCTCGGGGCGGAAGTGGGTGCCGACCACGTCCATCACCGCGGACTTCATCTGCGCGTAGCCGCTGTCGTCGCCGCCCATGCCCTGGATGATTTCGGAGCCGAGGTTGGAGGTCATCACGATCACGGTGTTGCGGAAGTCCACCGTGCGGCCCTGGCCATCGGTCAGGCGGCCGTCCTCGAGCACCTGCAGCAGGATGTTGAAGACGTCGGCGTGGGCCTTCTCGACCTCGTCGAGCAGCAGCACCGAGTAGGGCTTGCGGCGCACCGCCTCGGTCAGGTAGCCCCCCTCCTCGTAGCCGACGTAGCCGGGAGGCGCGCCGATCAGCCGGGCCACGGAGTGCTTCTCCATGAACTCGGACATGTCGATGCGCACCATGGCTTCCTCGGTGTCGAACAGGAAGCCGGCCAGCGACTTGCACAGCTCGGTCTTGCCCACCCCGGTCGGGCCGAGGAACAGGAAGGAGCCGTTGGGGCGGTTCGGGTCGGCGAGCCCGGCCCGGGAGCGGCGCACGGCGTTGGCCACCGCGGTGACCGCCTCGTCCTGGCCGATGACCCGCTCGTGCAGCGCTTCCTCCATGCGCAGCAGCTTGTCGCGCTCGCCCTCGAGCATCTTGGACACCGGAATGCCGGTCCAGCGCGACACCACCTCGGCGATCTCCTCCTCGGTGACGTTGGAGCGCAGCAGCTGGTGCTTGGCGGTATCGGCCTCGGCGTCACTGGACTCGGCGATCTTCTGCTCGAGCTCGGGAATCACCCCGTACTGAAGCTCGGACATCCGCCCCAGGTCGCCCTGACGGCGCGCCTGCTCGAGGTCGATGCGGGCACGGTCGAGCTCGTCCTTGAACTGGGCCGCGCCCTGGATGCTGGCCTTCTCGGCCTTCCAGATCTCGTCGAGATCGGCGTACTCGCGCTCGAGCTCCTCGATCTGTTCCTCGAGGCTGTCGAGGCGCTTCTTGGAGGCCTCGTCGGTCTCCTTCTTGAGGTGCTCGCGCTCCATCTTGAGCTGGATCAGCCGGCGGTCGAGGCGGTCCATCTCCTCGGGCTTGGAGTCGAGCTCCATGCGGATCCGCGAGCAGGCCTCGTCGATCAGGTCGATGGCCTTGTCCGGCAGCTGGCGATCGGTGATGTAGCGGGTCGACAGCTTGGCCGCGGCGATGATGGCGCCGTCGGTGATGTCGACGCCGTGGTGCACCTCGTAGCGTTCCTTGAGGCCGCGCAGGATGGCCACGGTATCTTCCTCGGAGGGCTCGTCGACCAGCACCTTCTGGAAGCGACGCTCCAGGGCGGCATCCTTCTCGATGTGCTGGCGGTACTCGTCGAGGGTGGTGGCGCCCACGCAGTGCAGCTCGCCGCGCGCCAGCGCCGGCTTGAGCATGTTGCCGGCGTCCATGGCGCCCTCGGCCTTGCCGGCACCGACCATGGTGTGCAGCTCGTCGATGAACAGGATGATCCGGCCCTCCTCCTGGGCCAGCTCCTTGAGCACCGCTTTCAGGCGTTCCTCGAACTCGCCGCGGAACTTGGCCCCGGCCAGCAGCGCGCCCATGTCCAGCGACAGCACGCGCTTGTCCTTGAGGCCCTCGGGCACCTCGCCGTCGACGATGCGCTGGGCCAGACCCTCGACGATGGCGGTCTTGCCGACGCCGGGCTCGCCGATCAGCACCGGGTTGTTCTTGGTCCGGCGCTGCAGCACCTGCACGGTGCGGCGGATCTCGTCGTCGCGGCCGATCACCGGGTCGAGCTTGCCGCTGGACGCCCGCTCGGTGAGATCCAGGGTGTACTTCTCCAGCGCCTCGCGGCTCTCCTCGGCGTTGGGATCGCTGACCTTCTCGCCGCCGCGCACGCTGTCGATGGCGGTCTCCAGCGACTTGCGGCTCACACCCGCCTGGCCGAGCAGCTTGCTCACCGCATGGCGCATCTCCAGCGCGGCCAGCAGCACCAGCTCGCTGGCGATGTACTGGTCGCCGCGCTTCTGGGCCTCGCGGTCGGTGAGGTTGAACAGCTTCATCAGGTCGCGGGACGGCTGCACCTCGCCGTCGAAATCGCCGACCTTGGGCAGGTCGTCGAGATGGCCGACCAGGCCGTCGCGCAGCCTGGCGGCGTCGCCGCCGGCCTTCTGCACCAGCGCCTTGACGCCAGTATCGCTGGCATCGAGCAGCGCCAGCAGCAGGTGGCCGGGCTCGAGCTGGTTATGACCGTGGCCCACGGCCAGCGACTGGGCATCAGCCACGGCGTTCTGCAGCTTGGCGGTGAACTTGTCGATTCGCATAGCGTTTCCTCCGTCGGGGTAGCGGCGCGATTCGGACGCGCCGCCTGTCCCAATGTCATGAGTCTTGACATCTTAAGTGGCGTCAGGATGGCCGGCTTTCAAGTCAGCCGCCGGAGGAAACGCCGGAGGGTTGATATGCATCAAGGAGCGAGGCGCTCTCGCCGCGGGTAACTCAGCGCAGCCAGATCATGCTGGCCATGCGGCCGGTGACGCCGTCGTCACGGCGGTAGGAATAGAAGCGGGATTCGCAGGCGGTGCAGAAGTGGCCGCCGCTGATATGGGACAGTCCCAGCCGTTCCAGGCGCAGTCGCGCCAGCTTGTACAGGTCGGCCATGTAGTGGCCCAGCCGATAGGGGCTCGGCACGAAGGCCTCGGCGGCATCGGGCTGCACGGCGACGAAGGCCTCGCGCACCTCGCGCCCGACCTCGAACTGGGCATTGGAGATCGCCGGCCCCAGCCAGGCCATCAGCGACTCGGGCGGCGCGCCCATGGCGGCCACCGTGGCCTCGAGCACGCCGCCGGCCAGGCCGCGCCAGCCGGCGTGGGCCACGCCGACCCGCTGGCCGTCGCGGTCGCAGAAGAACACCGGCAGGCAGTCGGCGGTCAGCACCACGCAGGCATGACCACGGTCGAGGGCCACCGAGGCATCGGCCTCGGGCGGGGTCTCGAGGTATTCCGACTGCACCCGGGCGCCGTGGGCCTGATCGAGCCACAGCAGCGGCCGGTCATCGCCGACTTCCTTCTGCAGCTGGCGGCGGCACAGTGCCACGTGGGCAGCGTTGTCGCCGACGTGCTGCGCCGGATTGAAGGCGGCGAAGCGCCCTTGACTGGGCCCGGTCTCGCGGGTGGTAACGCAGGCCGCCACCGAGGGCGGCGCCGGCCAGTCGGGGCGAATCAGGGTCGGGCGCAGGTCGAGGGCATCGCTCATCGCGGTTTCCTTAGCGGCGAGTCTCGCGGTCTTCGCGCAGGAAGTCCAGCAGCATCAGCATGTCATCCGGCAGGGCGGCGCGAAAGGTCAGCGTCTCGCCGCTGGTCGGGTGCACGAAGGCCAGCTTGCGGGCGTGCAGCGCCTGGCGGGGGAACTCGCGCAGTACCTCCTTGAGCGTCTCGCCGGCGCCGGCCGGCAGCTTGAGGCGCCCGCCGTAGACCGGGTCGCCGATCAGCGGATAGTGCAGGTGCGCCAGGTGCACGCGGATCTGGTGGGTGCGGCCGGTCTCCAGCTTGCAGCGCACGTGGGTGTGGGCGCGGAAACGCTCGACCACCCGATAGTGCGTCACCGCCGGCTTGCCGGAGGCGGTCACCGCCTGGCGCTTGCGGTCCTTGGGGTGACGGCCGATGGCCGCGTCCACCTTGCCGCCGGAGGTCATTACCCCGACCGAGACGGCGTCGTACTCGCGGGACACGGTACGCGCCTGGAGCTGCTCCACCAGCGCGGTCTGGGCGCCCAGGGTCTTGGCCACCACCATCAGCCCGCTGGTGTCCTTGTCCAGGCGATGCACGATGCCGGCCCGCGGCACCGCCGCCAGCGCGGGACAGTGATGCAGCAGGCCGTTGAGCAGGGTGCCATCGGGATTGCCGGCGGCCGGGTGCACCACCAGGCCGGGCGGCTTGTTGATCACCAGCACCTCGTCGTCCTCGTACACCACGTCCAGCGGGATGTCCTCGGGCTCGAAGCGGGCATCGTCCTCGACCGTCGCGGTCAGCGCCACGGCCTCGCCGCCGTAGACCTTGTCGCGAGGCTTGGCGGGACGGCCGTCCAGGGTCAGCGCGCCCTCCTTGATCCAGGCCTTGAGGCGTTCCCGGGAGAAGTCGGAGAAGAGGTCGGCGGCGGCCTGGTCGAGGCGCAGGCCGGCCATGTGCTCGGGGACGCGGTGCTGGGCTTCGAAGGTCTGGGACATGGACTCGATGATCATCCGTCTGGGCGGTGGAGCGCTCCGCGGCAGCACGCTCGGCGCGGTGACTGCGTTTTGCCACGAGGTGCTTTATAGTGGGCGAATTCGGGCCGATTCTAGCACGGCCACCCAGGGTTGTTTGACACGAGGATCACGATGCGCGTTATCACGACCGGACCCCGCCTGGCCGTCATGCTGCTGGCGAGTGCCCTGCTGGCCGGCTGTGCCAGTTCTCAGGAGCAGGAGGCGCCTGACCTGCAGGAACGCCAGCTGTACGACGAGGGACGCTCGGCGCTGGAGGGCGGACGCTTTACCACCGCCATCAACCGGCTCGAAGCCATCGACACCCGCTTCCCGTTCGGCGATACCGCCGAGCAGGCCCAGCTGGAACTGATCTACGCCTACTACCAGACCGACGACTGGGAGAAGGCGCGGGCCGCGGCCAGCCGTTTCATCCGCCTGCACCCGGACCATCCCCAAGTCGACTACGCCTACTACCTGCGCGGTCTCTCCGCCTGGCAGGCCGGGCGCTTCAGCCTCGAAGGGCTGCGGCTGATCGACATCTCCAAGCGCGACCTGGGCGCCACCCGCGACGCCTATTCCGACTTCCGCGAGCTGGTCCAGCGCTTCCCCGACAGCCAATATGCGCCGGATGCCCAGCAGCGCATCGTCTACCTGCGCAACGTGCTGGCCCGCCACGAGCTGCAGGTGGCCGACTTCTACCTGCGCAAGGGCGCCTACCTGGCGGCCGTCGAGCGTGGCCGCTGGGTCATCGAGCACTACCCCGAGGCACAGGCCACCCGTGACGCCCTGGCGACCATGGTCGAGGGCTATCTGGGCCTCGACATGACCGAGCGGGCCCGCGAGACCCTGCGGGTGCTGATCGACAACGCCCCGGACCACGAGCGCCTCGACGGCCGCACCTTCGACCCGCAGTACGTCGACGCGGCCCCGATCACCGCCTGACCCGGGTAACGCTCCTCGCGGGCGATCAACCGACGACGAAAAGCGGCGCTGCCAATGGCAGCGCCGCTTTTTCATGTCACCTTCATGCGGGTCGCCGCCCTCGGGCGGCTCAGCTCACTCGCCGGGCTGCCAGCCGTTGACGATGGGATAGCGGCGGTCGCGGCCGAAGCCGCGACGGGTGACGCGCACGCCCACCGGCGCCTGGCGACGCTTGTACTCGCAGCGGTCGACCAGTTTCACCACCTGATAGACATCGTCGCGCTCGAAGCCGGCGTCGATGATCGCCTCGGCACTCATGTCGCCCTCGATGTAGCGCACCAGGATAGCGTCCAGGACGTCATAGTCCGGCAGCGAATCGCTGTCCTGCTGGTCCGGCGCCAGCTCGGCGGACGGCGGACGCTCGATGACCCGCTCGGGAATCGCCGGCGCCTGGGTGTTGCGCCAGCGCGCCAGGCGGTAGACCCAGGTCTTGTAGACGTCCTTGATGGCGTTGTAGCCGCCCACCATGTCGCCGTAGAGGGTGGCGTAGCCGACCGCCATCTCGCTCTTGTTGCCGGTGGTCAGCACCATCAGGCCCTTCTTGTTGGAGATTGCCATCAGCAGCACGCCGCGGCAGCGCGACTGCAGGTTCTCCTCGGTGGTGTCGCGCTCGGTGCCGGCGAAACTCTCGGCCAGGGTCGACATGAAGGACTCGACCATCGGCTCGATCGGCATCACCTCGTAGTCGACGCCCAGCAGCTCGGCCTGCTCGGCGGCGTCCTGCTTGGAAATGTCGGCGGTATAGTGGTACGGCATCATCACCGCGTGCACCCGCTGCGGCCCCAGCGCGTCCACCGCGATGGCCAGCGACAGCGCCGAGTCGATGCCGCCGGACAGGCCCAGCACCACACCCTTGAAGCCGCTCTTGTTGACGTAGTCGCGCAGTCCGGTGACCAGCGCGCAGTAGAGGTCCTCCTCGGGCTCGACCGACTCGTCGACCTCCCCGGCCTGGGGCACCCAGCGCTCCTGCTCGCGCACGAACTGTACCGGCATCAGCCCCACCGCCCAGTGCGGCGCCTGAACGCGCAGCTGGCCGTCGGCGTCGACACAGGCCGAGCCGCCGTCGAACACCAGCTCGTCCTGGCCACCGATCTGGTTGACATAGACGATCGGCAGCGACGCCTCGCGGGCGCGCTGCTCGAGCAGCGCCAGACGCTCGGCGGGCTTGTCCTGATGGAAGGGCGAAGCGTTGAGGGTGACCAGGATCTCGGCCCCGGCGTCCCGTGCCTGCTGCACCGGCGCCTCGGCCCAGACATCCTCGCAGATCAGGATGCCGAGCCTGGCGCCCTTGTGCTCGATCACCAGCGGCCGGGTGCCGACCGCGAAGTAACGCTGCTCGTCGAACACCTGGTAGTTGGGCAGCGCCTGCTTGGCGTATTCGTCGAGCCACTCGCCGTTGTAGAGCACGCCGGCCAGGTTCCAGGTCTGCCCCTCGCGGCGCCCGGGATAGCCGACGATCACCATCACGTCACGGGACATCTTCTCGGCCATCCGTGCCCGGGCCTCGCGCAGCCGCGTTTCCATGGAAGGGCGCAGCAGCAGGTCCTCCGGCGGATAGCCAGTCAGGAACAGCTCGGGCAGCACCACGATATCGGCACCATGCTCGATGCGCGCCTCGCGAACCGTCTCGATGGCCCGGTCGGTGTTGCCGGGAATGTCCCCCACCAGGGGGTCCAGCTGAGCCATCACCAGCGTCAGGTCTTGCATGGGCGTAGAAATCTCTCGAGAATCCTTGGATACCCGCATTGTCCCGCAAGGGCGGTCGAGTGGCAAAGGCGGCCGACACGCTACAGGGAGCGCTTAAGGATGAACCTCTTGCTGATCCGCCTGATCATCTTCGCCGTGCTGTTCTTCGCCGGCCTCAAGCTCTATCGCATGTACCGCGAATGGAAACTCGACCGGGAAGACGCCGACCAGGCGAGCCATCAGGGCGGACAGATGGTCCGCTGCGCCTGGTGTCAGGTGCACCTGCCGGAAAACGACGCCCTGCGCGAGAAGGGCGAGTGGTTCTGCTCCACCGACCACCGCGACAAGTATCTGGAGGAGCGCCGGCGCGAGGACTGACGGCGCCGCCCTCCTCTCTTCGACCGCACCGCGCTCTTCGTTACCGCCTCGATGTCACCCGGCCTTCGAGACGGTACGGCACCGGATCGAGTATCGGCTCGCGCCCCAGCAGCGCGTCGACCAGCAGGTGCGTCGAGGCCGGCGCCAGCACCAGCCCGTTACGGTAGTGGCCGGCATTGACGTGGAGACCCTCCAGCCCCGGCACCGCGCCGATGAACGGCACGCCGTCCGGCGATCCCGGGCGCAGCCCCGCCCAGTGATGCTCCACCTCGCACTCGGCCAGCGCCGGCACGATGCCGATCGCCGACGCGCGCAACGAGGCCTTCGCCTCGGCGTCCGTGGTCTTGTCGAAACCGGTCTCCTCGAGGGTCGAGCCGGCCAGCACCCGGCCGTCGGCCCGCGGAATCACATAGCGTCCGTCCATCAGTACCACGCGATTCACCAGCCCCGGCGGCGCCTCGAACAGGATCATCTGCCCCTTCACCGGGCGCACCGGCAGCGCCATCCAGACCCGCTCGAGCAGTTCCGCCGCCCAGGCGCCGCCGCAGACGATCGTGTGATCGCCCTCGACGATGCCGTCCGCGGTCTCGACGCCCGTGACCCGCGCCGCCGACTGCCGGAAGCCCGTGACCTCGCTGCCCTCTCGCAGCGTGACGCGAGGCATGGCCTCGAGCCGGCAGCGCAGCGCCTGGCCCAGGCGAGGATTGCGGATGCTGCCGAGGGTCGGCATCCACAGCGCATCATCGAAGCCCGGCGCAGCCTGTGGCTCCTTGGCATAGAGGAAATCGGCCGAGACCCGCTCCAGCGGTTTGCCCACCTCACGCGCCCAGCGCTCGGCCTGGGCCTCGTCATCGACCCGCAGGTAGAGCAGGCCCTTCTGACGATATTCCGGATCGACGCCGGTTTCCTCGAAGAGCCGCAGGGCCAGCTCGGGATAGAAGCCCTCCGACCAGGTGGCAAGGCGGGAGACGGGCGCCGAGTGGCGCCAGGGATAGAGCGGCGAGACGATGCCGCCACCGGCCCAGGAGGCCTCGCGGCCGCAGCGGCCGCGCTCGAGAAGGGTCACCGAATGGCCGGCATCGGCCAGTTGCAGGGTCGTCATCATGCCGATGACGCCACCGCCCACGACGAGGAAATCGCTCACGAGGCGTGTCCGAATTGACTGACAGTAGAAGTACGACGTCCGGCCAATAGTTAAGACGAGACCGCCAAGAAAGCCGAGACTTTGCCAAGGGGGACCACATGGCACCCGACGCCGCCGAAGAACGCTACCTTACCGACAAGCCGCGTAACTTGGCAAAGCCCGCCGCCAGGGGCTTCACGCTGATCGAGCTGCTGGTGGCGCTGGCGGTGCTGGTGATCATGGCCACCGTGGCCGTGCCCGGCTTTCAGCGGATGATGGCGCGAAATGAAGTGGCCGCCGAGGTGATGCGGCTAAAGTCAGCACTCGCCATGACGCGCAGCGCCGCCATTACCCGGCGCAGTACCGTGACCCTCTGCCCCACCGTCGACATGACCCAATGTCGGATCGACAACAACGCCGACGGAAAAGCCTGGCTGGCCACACTGGCCATCTTCGAAGGGCGCGGCGAACCCGGTGATGCTCTGCTGCGCAGCTTCGACGAGAGCCGCCTGCCGTCGCTGACCTACCGCAACGATAACCGTCCGGTGCGCTATGCGGCACTGGGCCGATCATCGGGGTATAACGGTACCTTTCGTCTCTGCGGGCGGCACGAAGAGGGCGCCAGGGTCATCGTCAATAACGTTGGTCGGGTTCGCGTCGATTCCCGGCGGCCTCAGTGCTGAGCTTGACGAATTAAAAAGTTATAAAAGCGATAAAAAATCGCCCCATGTGAATTCACCCAAAATGCTGCCTATCGCCAGTTCTCAACAACAAACCCACCTCTCACGCCAACACTTTCTTCATCTCCCTTCCAACCCACATAATCCGCTATTGCGTCAGAGCTGTAAAATATACTCGGATTCCCTCCTCCACCATAAGAGAACCCCTCACCCAAGACTGCACCCACTATGGTAGAGGTGCCACCAGAGGATATACTTCCTGCAATTCGATTGCCTTCATCATCGATAGCGGTCGAGATCACCACAAGACCCACGAACTTGTCTCTCCCATCCAGGTCCAAAACGCCACCCTCAAGAACAACTACACCTTCATCACTCCCCGGAGAAACCACCTCACCCGGCCCAGCATAGTAGACATAATCAGGCTTACTGCTCGACCTTGCGACCGACAAGGCATTGGCAATGTCTAAAGCGATTCTTTCTTCTGCCTTTTCCCATGTCTCACTCAGCCGGCCAACATAATTATCATAAGACGATGAAGAATAGATCTCGTCACCAACGACTGCGCTTTTATTACCATTCCCTTGCTGCTCACTCACCGTCCCGCCATTAGCCATGAGGATGGCCGCAACATCGCTCCCCTGCGGATTGACATCAGGCTGATGACTTCCTTGCGTCTTGCCATCCACCACCCTATCTGTACCATCAACAGAAGAACCAGACTTCCCATTGCCCGGAGAAAAGGAGCACAGACGGCCCTTATATTGAACACAAGCAAGCGCTGCTTCCACACCTGAAATAATACCGCCGCCACCTTCTGTAACCTCAACGATGACTAAATCACTTAATGCTGCCACCCCATCACCTATTCGGCCCATCGCGACAATATATCTATCTTCGCCGTCAACCACATACCGATAGTAACAATGTAAGGGCGCTTGGCATTCGCCATCACCCTTTTCTTTCACGTCGTCCCACCTCAGATCTGTAACATCAGAGGAAGAGAGACTAGAAAGGCTCACCCAGTCAGCACTACCAATAGACCCAAGACCTGCGGAAGCGGCTTGCTCCGCCCCCATTTGCGCTTGAGCAGCCGCCTTGTAATTACCTGCCAGGCGCTCGTCGATCAAAGATGACTGCATGCTGGAAAGCCCCAGCATCAGGGAGGCCGTCAACATGGTGAGTACAACGATCAGCGCAGCACCTTTTTGATTCCTCATTATCGCCTCTTACATACCACACCAACGGGGCTTGAATTTACCACCACCGTTGTAACATTCGTCAGCATACAACTGATTGCCATTATCATCGTAACCATCTCCATCTGGATCTGACTCTTCGGCCTCGCCACCGCTGCTTCCGTCAGCATCGTCGACACCACCATTTTCATTAACGGCTTCAGTACGATTTACAGCATAAAAGGCCAGGCTATCAGCATCACCGGAAGAATCTGTAGCGACCAAATCGATCTGAACCATCCAGATTCCCTTGCCCACATCACTGGCATCTAAATTAATATTGAAGCCATTATTTGGCCCATCAGCATCTAGCCCCGAAACAACAGACTGAAAATCACCACCACCACAATCATTGCGCACCTGAAGTTCAGAGCCGCTCAGCCTATATGTCTTATCGACCTCATCGCCCGGGCTGCAACCGGAAACCACATCGCCCCGGTTACGAACAGTTAACTTGAACTCTCTATCGGTATCATTCCACTCAATGGTGTCTCGGGCGGCGCGGCGAATATCTCTAATCAGGGTTTCGACGGCGAAGTTCACCGCCGCCTGCTTTTCACCGAGCGCCTCCACCTGGCGCTGGGTCTGAAACACCGTCAGGAACAGTTGGCCGGCCCCCAGGATGATGACCAGGCCAATCACCATAGCCACCATCAGTTCGACAAGAGAAAAGCCGCGGCTATGCTTCATGGCACCACCCGACCTGGAAGCCTGACACGATACTCGAATGCAGGAGGCCCCTCGGAAGAGAATCTTTCCTCCGCCCAGGCAATATCGATGTCGAATTCGCATTCGCCATGGCCATTGACAGGGGTGTTGCTCAACCCTGGAAGAAAAGTGGACCACTGATCATGCCAACCCGCTTCGTGCCCATTGACCACACTCTCGGAAGGGCATGACAACTCTTTCTCTTCGGCCATCTCGGCCCACAGTCTCTCCTGTGCATCCTGCGCCGCCAGGCTGGCGATGGAACGCTGGTAGGCAGCATGAGCGCCTTGCAAGGCCTTGAGCTGCATGCCTGCCACACCCAGCAGGCCGATGGAAAGCACCAGCAGGGCGATCAGCGCCTCAAGCAGGGAGAAGCCACGCTGTATGGACGTTGCCACTGGCATCATGCCTCCCCGACCCGTCCCATTGGGCTGATACTGATCGCGCGGTTCCTGACATCCGAGTAAGTGTTGCTCAAGAATAGCGTGCACCCCGATGCGCAGCCCCCCGTCGGCTTCCCTAGCGGCCCGAAGGTCACGGAAAAGCCCTCGGATAACGCCGTGCGTGTGTCTTCACCGCTGCGTTGGCGCAGGACGCTGCCATCCACCACGCCATACCGCCAGGGAGTGGCCTGCGTCACCGTGAACGTCACGTCTTCACGACGTTTTATCGCTTCACTCCTGGCGTAGTTGAGGCCGACAAGTACTTCATTGTATTCAGAAGACACCCGGCTCGCGGCCATCATGCGCTGGAAATCCGGGATCGCGACGGTCGCCAGTATCATGGCCACTGCGATGGTGACCAGAAGCTCGATCAGGGTGAATCCAGAGGCACGCTTCATAGGTTATTCCCAGCAGCCATCCGGGCCCCTCGTTCCATCGCTCTCCAGCCAGATCGTTCCACAGCCGGATGGCACTCGCGTTCCCTCCGTCGCCTTTAGCTTGAACGCGCTCCCCGGGTCACCGTCGAAGCTGATCCTTGGGTACACCCCCTCCGGTGACGTTCTCGTCTGCAAACAAGATGCCTTGTAGGAGTAATGCCGCGTATAGCAACGCTCCATCTCTCCCGCCGCCTGCATCAGGCCCGCCTGACCGTCCGACAGTCGCGCGCGTTCCACGTAGCTCGTGTAACTGGGATAGGCGATCGCCGCCAGGATCCCGATAATCGCCACCACGATCAGCAGCTCGATCAGTGTAAAGCCGGCCTGGTGCCAGGCGCGGTCCCTGCGGCGTGTCCGATTCATGCTCCGGCGCATCTCCCTTCTGGCCTCACGACGAGTTTCAGTATGTATCAGCAGAGAGGCTCCCGACAGCCGATCATCGTAAAAAAACCGGGCATATGCCCGGTTTCTTCACTCCTGCGAAAGCCTGACACACCCGCTGAGCCAGAACAGTCCCAGGTGGCAGATGACTAATCGCTGGCAATCACCCGTTCGCGCAGTTCACGCGGCATGGAGAAGGTAATGGTCTCCTCGCGGCCCGGGAGTTCCTCGGGCGCCGCGGCGCCGAGTGCCTGCAGACGCTCGATCACGCCCTCCACCAGCACCTCGGGGGCGCTGGCGCCGGCGGTGACGCCCACCGCGCTCACCCCTTCGAGCCAGGTCGGATCGAGCTGCTCGGCGTTGTCGATCAGATAAGCCGTGGTCCCTTCCCGCTCGGAGAGCTCCCGCAGGCGATTGGAGTTGGAGCTGTTGGTGCTGCCGACGACCAGCAGCAGGTCGCAGCCGGCGGCCAGCTCGCGCACGGCGTCCTGGCGGTTCTGGGTCGCGTAGCAGATGTCGTCCTTGCGCGGCCCTTCAATCTCGGGAAACCTGGCGCGCAGGGCGTCGATCACCCGAGCGGTGTCGTCCATGGACAGCGTGGTCTGGGTGACGAACGCCAACCGGCTCGGGTCGTTCACCTCGAGATTGGCGACGTCCTGCTCGTCCTCGACCAGATAGATGTGTCCGCCATGGGAGGTGTCGTAGCGCCCCATGGTGCCTTCCACCTCGGGATGCCCCTCGTGGCCGATCAGGATGCATTCCTGGCCGCGCCGCGCGTAGCGCAGCACCTCCATGTGCACCTTGGTCACCAGCGGGCAGGTGGCGTCGAAGACCTTCAGCCCGCGGCGCTCGGCCTCCTCCTGAACGGCGCGGGACACGCCGTGGGCGGAGAAGATCACGATCACGTCGTCGGGTACCTCGTCGAGTTCCTCGACGAACACCGCGCCCCGCTCGCGCAGGCTGTCGACCACGAAGCGGTTGTGCACCACCTCGTGGCGCACGTAGATGGGCGGATCGAAGACGTCCAGGGCCCCGTTGACGATCTCGATGGCCCGATCGACGCCGGCGCAGAAGCCGCGCGGATTGGCCAGCTTGATCTGCACAGAGTTAGCTTGCATGGGTTGCCTTGCCTTGATGCGTTGGCATCGTTTAACGCCTGCTACATGAGGATGACGACGGTCCGACGCTTCGGCACCGCCGGCGGCCAGGATATCGAGCGCAGCAGGAAGTCAGTGTTTTCCTAGTGCGTGGTGGCCGGCTTGATCTCCAATACCTCGACCTCGAAGGTCAGGGTACGCCCCGCCAGGGGATGATTGAAGTCCACTTCCACCCGCTCGTCGTCGACGCTCTTGATCACGCCGGGCAGCTCGCCGCCGGCCGGATCGGCGAACGACATCACCATGCCCTCCTCGGGCTCGTCGGTGGAGAAATCCTCGCGCTTGAGCACCTGGATGTTCTGCGGGTTGTGCTGGCCGAAGGCGTGCTCCGGGGAGATTTCGAAGCTGCCGGACTCGCCGGCGCTCATCCCCTTGAGCGGCTGCTCGAAGCCCGGCGGCAGGTTGCCGTCGCCCACCTGGAAGGTGGCCGGCGCCTTGTCGCGGGTGGAGTCCACCTGGGTGCCGTCCTCCAGCTTGAGGGTGAAGTGGAGGGTGACTTCCATGCCCTCGTCGATGCGCAGGCCTTGTGAATCGCTCATAGGTTCTCTCGAAACGGTCGTGAAGGTCGCGTCAGGCGCGCCGCGCCCGGCGCCGCTCGCCGATGGTCGACTCCCAGATCAGCCCGATGGCGCCCAGGGTGATGCCGATGTCCGCGACGTTGAAGGCCGGGTAGTACCAGCCGGCGGCGTGGAAGGAGAGGAAATCCACCACGTAGCCGTGCACCAGGCGATCGTAGAGATTGCCCAGCGCCCCGCCGATGACCATTGCCAGCGAGGCCGCCAGCAGGGTCTCGCCGGCCCTGAGACGCTTCATCCACAGCGTCAGGCCGATGCTCGCCCCCACCGCGATGGCGGCGAACAGCCAGCGCTGCCAGCCCGGATGGTCGGCCAGGAAGCTGAAGGCCGCGCCGGTGTTGTGCAGCAGCGTCAGGTTGAAGAACGGCAGCACCTCGAGCG
Organism: Halomonas sp. SL1; assembly: GCF_003030865.2. NCBI lineage: Bacteria > Pseudomonadati > Pseudomonadota > Gammaproteobacteria > Oceanospirillales > Halomonadaceae > Halomonas > Halomonas sp. SL1. The sequence continues at coordinate 22,798 of NZ_PYUQ02000020.1, forward strand.
GCCGGGCGTAGTCGAGCATCCCGGAGGCCAGGGCCTTGGTGCCGAGGTCCAGGATGACCCAGGCCACGGCCAGCCACAGCCAGCGCAGCGGCTTGTGCATGGGCGCCGCCTGGGCGCCCTTTTCGGTCTCGGGCATGCTGCCCACCTCACGCATAGTGACGGGTCTCGCCGGGGCCGTCCGGCAGGTTGCTCACGCAGCGGCCGCAGAGGTCGTCGTGCCCCTCGTGGGTGCCCACGTCCTCGCGATGGTGCCAGCAGCGCTCGCATTTGGCATGGCCGCTGGCGGCCACCGCGACCTTGAGGCCCTCGAGCTCGGTGCCCTCGGCGCCCTCACCCTGAGGCTTTTCGCTATCAGACAAGGGCGCCAGGTGGACCTCGCTGGTCAGCATCACGAAGCGCAGCTCGTCGCCCAGCTTGTCGAGGGTCTCGCGCAGGGCATCGTCGACGTAGAGGGTGACCTCGGCGGCCAGGCTACCCTTGATGGTCTTGGCGTTGCGCGCGTCTTCCAGGCACTTGTTGACGGCCTGCTTGATCTCCAGCACCCGCTCCCAGAACTCGCGGCCCATCTCGGCGTCGTCGCCCAGGGTCTCGAGCCCGGTGTAGTACTCCTGCAGCAGCACGCTCTTGCCGCGCTTGCCCGGGATGTGCTCGTAGATCTCCTCGGCGGTGAAGGAGAGGATCGGCGCCACCCAGCGCACCAGCGCCTGGACGACGTGGTAGAGCGCGGTCTGGGCGCTGCGGCGCGCCACCGAGTCGGCCTGGGTGGTGTACTGGCGGTCCTTGATCACGTCCAGGTAGAAGCCGCCGAGCTCGCGGGCACAGAAGCCGTGCACCTGCTGGTAGACGTCGAGGAAGCGGTATTCCTCGTAGGCGGTCTCGATGCGCGCCTGCAGCTGGGCGGCGCGGTCGACGACCCACTGGTCCAGGGCCAGCATGTCGCCGAAGGCCAGGGCATCCTTGGCCGGGTCGAAGCCGTTGAGGTTCGCCAGCAGGAAGCGCGAGGTGTTGCGGATGCGCCGGTAGACGTCGGCGGTGCGCTTGAGGATCTCGTCGGAGACCGCCATCTCGCCGCCGTAGTCGGTGGAGGCGACCCACAGGCGCAGGATGTCGGCGCCCAGCTTGTCCATCACTTCCTGCGGCGCGACCACGTTGCCCATCGACTTGGACATCTTGCGACCGTGGGCGTCCACGGTGAAGCCGTGGGTCAGCAGGCCGCGGTACGGCGGGTGGCCGTCGATGGCGCAGCCGGTCAGCAGCGAGGAGTGGAACCAGCCGCGGTGCTGGTCGGAGCCTTCCAGGTACAGATCGGCGCGCGGGCCGTACTCGTGACCGTGCGGGTGCGAGCCGCGCAGCACGTGGCGGTGCGTGGTGCCGGAGTCGAACCACACGTCCAGGGTGTCGGTGACCTTCTCGTAGTCGCCGGCCTCGTCGCCCAGCAGCTCGGCGGCGTCCAGGCGGAACCAGGCGTCGATGCCCTCGGCCTCGACGCGCTGGGCGACCAGCTCCATCAGCACCACGGTGCGCGGGTGCAGCTCGCCGGTCTGCTTGTGCAGGAAGAACGGGATCGGCACGCCCCAGTTGCGCTGGCGCGAGATGCACCAGTCGGGGCGGTTGGCGATCATCGAGTGCAGGCGCGCCTTGCCCCAGGCCGGGGTGAAGGCGGTGGCCTCGATGCCCTCCAGCGCCTTCTCGCGCAGGGTGCGGCCGTCGCGGCCGATCAGGTCCATGCCGACGAACCACTGGGCGGTGGCGCGGTAGATCACCGGCGTCTTGTGGCGCCAGCAGTGCATGTAGCTGTGGCTGATGGTCTTGTGGGCCATCAGCGCACCGAGCTCGCGCAGCTTGTCGACGATGTGCGGGTTGGCCTTCCAGATCAGCTGGCCGCCGAAGTACGGCAGGTCGTCGACGTAGACGCCGTCGCCCTTGACCACGCTGATGAAGTCGCTGAAGTCCATGCCGTAGCGACGGCAGGAGTCGAAGTCGTCGACGCCGTGGACCGGCGCCGAGTGCACGATGCCGGTGCTGCCTTCGTCGATGGTGACGTAGTCGGCCAGGTAGATCGGCGCGCGGCGCTCATAGATCGGGTGGGCGAACGCGATCAGCTCCAGGCGCTCGCCGGTGGCGGTGGCGATGATCTCGCCGTCCAGGCCGAAGCGCTCGAGGCAGGACTCCACCAGCTCCTCGGCCAGCAGCAGCAGGCGCTCGCCGGTGTCGACCAGCGCATAGGTGAACTCCGGATGGACGTTCAGCGCCTGGTTGGCCGGGATGGTCCAGGGCGTGGTGGTCCAGATCACCACGGCGGCCGGCTTGGGCAGGGCCTCGAGGCCGAAGGCCGCGGCCAGCTTGTCGTCTTCCGCGCAGGCGAAGGCCACGTCGATGGCGTCGGACTTCTTGTCGGCGTACTCCACCTCGGCCTCGGCCAGCGCCGAGCCGCAGTCGAAGCACCAGTTGACCGGCTTCAGGCCCTTGAACACGAAGCCACCCTCGACCATGTCGGCCAGGGCGCGAATCTCGCCGGCCTCGTTGGCGTAGTCCATGGAGCGATAGGGGTTGTCCCAGTCGCCGATCACGCCCAGGCGCACGAAGTCGGACAGCTGGCCCTGGATCTGCTCGGCGGCGTACTCGCGGCACAGCCCGCGGGCCTGCTCGGCCTCCAAGTGCTTGCCATGGGTGGTCTCCACCTTGTGCTCGATCGGCAGGCCATGGCAGTCCCAGCCCGGCACGTAGGGGGCGTCGAAGCCGGCCAGGTTCTTCGACTTGACGATGATGTCCTTGAGGATCTTGTTGACGGCGTGACCGATGTGGATGCTGCCGTTGGCGTAGGGAGGGCCATCGTGGAGCACGAAGATCTCGCGGCCTCGACGCGCCTCGCGCAGGCGCCGGTAGAGGTCCATCTCCTTCCACTGCTCCACCCGCGCGGGCTCGCGCTTGGGCAGCATGCCGCGCATCGGGAAGTCGGTTTCTGGCAGGTTCAGAGTGTGCTTGTAGTCGCTCATATCCTGGGGGTCAGCCGTCGTCGTGGTCGGCGGGCTGGCCCGCCGAGGAATCGGAAGTCACGGCCTCGCGCGCCAACGGCGCCGATGCCAGAGGAAGAGAATCGTCCGCCGTGGCGAAGAAGCGCCGGGCACGCGCCTGGTCGAGGCCGATCTGGGTCTTGAGGGCGTCCAGGCCATCGAATTTCACCTCGCCGCGCAGCTTGGCGCAGGGCACCACGCTCAGGGTCTGGTCATAGAGGTCGCCGTCGAAGTCGAACAGGTGGACCTCGAGCACCGGCCGCTGACTGCCCACCGTGGGTCGCCAGCCGACGTTGGCCACGCCCTCGGCGCGGCGGCCGTCGGGCAGCTCGGCGACCACCGCATAGACGCCCTGCAGCGCCAGGGCGCGGGCCGACTGCGGCAGGTTGGCGGTGGGCACGCCGATGGTACGACCCAGCTGACGGTCGCGCACCACCCGACCGGCGAGCCGATAGGGCCGGCCCAGCAGGCGCGCGGCCTGGGCGAAGTTGCCGCTGGTCAGCAGGGTGCGCACCCGGGTGCTCGAGACCCGCTCGCCGTCGAGCAGGAAGCTGCGGGTGTGCTCCACGCCGAAGCCGCGCTCCGCGCCCGCCGCCTCGAGCAGTGCGAAGTCGCCGAGGCGGTCGCAGCCGAAGCGGAAGTCGTCGCCCACCACCAGATGGCGCACGCCGAGGCCCTCGACCAGCACCCGCTCGATGAAGGCCCGAGCGGTCAGCGAGCGCAGCGTGTCGTTGAACGGCAGGCACAGCACCCGGTCGGCGCCGTGCTCGGCCAGCAGCTCGACCTTGTCGCGCAGCCGGGTCAGGCGCGTCGGCGCCTGGTCGCCGGCGAAGAACTCGCGGGGCTGGGGCTCGAAGACCACCACCGTGACCGGTAGCCCCAGCGCCCGCGCCCGTTCGCGCAGCTGATCGAGGATCGCCTGGTGGCCGCGGTGCACGCCATCGAAGTTGCCGATGGTCGCCACGCAGCCCCGGTGTTCGTCGCGCAGATTGTGCAGTCCTCGAATCACTTGCATGGGCGTCATCGCGCTGGAGGTGAAAGGGGATCGATTATAACGGACCAAGGGCCCCTTGACAGCCGGGCCGGCTTGGCCATCAGCCGTTGATCCGGAAATGCCGCGGTCGCACGCCGAACGCCGCCAGCCAGGCAAAGTAGGCCGTCGCCCCCAGGATCACCAGTGCGGCCAGCCAGCCGACCCGATGCCACAGCGACCAATCCAGCCAGGCGTGCCATTCCGGCATCAGCCAGGCCAGCCCCAGCCCCATCACCGCGCAGCCGCCGAGCAGCTGCACCGCGTAGCGGCCCCAGCCCGGCTGGAAGCGCAGCACGCCCTCGCGGCGCAACAGGAAGCCCAGCAGGCCGGCATTGAGGAAGGCCGACAGCGCCGTGGCCAGCGCCAGGCCGGCGTGGGCCAGCGGCCAGATCAGGATCAGGTTGAACACCATGTTGGCGACCATCGCCACGATGCCCACCTTGACCGGCGTCTTGGTGTCCTGGCGGGCGAAGAAGCCCGGGGCCAGCACCTTGATCAGCATGAAGGCCACCAGGCCCAGCGCATAGGCACGCAGACTCATCGCCGCCATGGCGATGTCGTGGTCGGTCATGGCACCGTAGTGGAACAGCGTGATCAACAGCGGCTCGGCCAGCACCGCCAGGGCCAGCGCCGCCGGCATGCCCAGCAGCAGCACGGCGCGGATCGCCCAGTCGAGCATCCGTGCGAAGTGCTCGCCGGACTGCTCGGCGTGGCGCTTGGACATCGCCGGCAGGATCACCGTGCCGATGGCGATGCCGAACACCCCCAGCGGCAGCTCCACCAGGCGGTCGGAGTAGTAGAGCCAGGACACGCTGCCCGCCGCCAGCAGCGAGGCCAGCACGGTGTCCAGCAGCAGGTTGACCTGGGACACCGAGACCCCGAACAGCGCCGGCGCCATCAGCTTGAGGATGCGCCGCACGCCCTCGTGGGCGAAGCGCGGCCAGGGCCTGGGCATCAGGCCCAGCCGCGCCAGGAAGGGCACCTGGAACAGCAGCTGGGCGGCGCCGGCGATCAGCACGCCCCAGGCCAGCGCCAGCGACGGCTCGCTCATCAGCGGCGTCAGCGCGAGCGCCGCGCCGATCAGCGACAGGTTGAGCAGCACCGGGGTGAAGGCCGGCACCGCGAAGCGGTTCCAGGTGTTGAGCACGCTGCCGGCGAAGGCGGTCAGCGAGATCAGCAGCAGGTACGGGAAGGTCAGCCGCAGCATGTCGGCGGTCAGCGCCAGCTTCTCCGGGTCCCGGGCGAAGCCGGGCGCGAACAGCCACACCAGCCAGGGCGCGGCCAGCATGGCCAGCGCCGTGATCAGCAGCAGCACCGCGGCGAGGCTGCCGGCCACCGCATCGAGCAGCTCGCGCACCTCCTCGCGGGTGCGCTGGGTCGCGTACTCCGAGAGCACCGGCACGAAGGCCTGGTTGAAGGCGCCTTCGGCGAACAGCCGGCGCAGGAAATTGGGCACCTTGAAGGCGACGAAGAAGGCATCCGCCCCCTGTCCCGCCCCCAGCAGCGCAGCGATCACCACGTCGCGGGCCAGGCCCAGCACCCGCGAGAGCATGGTCATGGCGCTGACCACCATGCCCGAACGCAGCAGGCCGCCGCCCCTGGGGGCCGGAGCGGCGTCGGAGGCGGGCTGAGGAGGAGTATCGGTCACGGTGCGCTCCCTTGCCGGTGAAGTCCGGGCGAAAATCGTCAGGCACAAAAAAACCGGCCGAAGCCGGTTTTTCGATGGCGTGCCCGCACGCGGCGGGCACCCAGAGGCGTCCGGCGAGCTTACGCGGCCAGGGCCTTGATGCGCTTGTTCAGACGGCTCTTGAGGCGAGCGGCCTTCTTCTTGGACAGCACGTCCTTGTCGGCGATGCGGTCGATGACCGGCTGGGCCGCCTTGAAGGCGTCCATGGCCTGGGCGTGGTCGCCGCCGTTGATGGCCTTGATCACGTTCTTGACGTAGGTGCGAACCATGCTGCGCTGGCTCGCCTTCAGAACACGACGGCCTTCTGCCTGACGGGCGCGCTTGCGGGCTTGCTTGCTGTTAGCCACTGACTGTCTCCTTGGAGAAAGTTGTCACCGCCTGCGAGGGCGGCTTTGATAACGTTTTGATCCAACAGGGAAAAACAAAAATCCCCGTCGGCCTGGCCATCTGGCCGACCGCGCGACGTGGCGCAGTCGATTACGGGCCGTGTCTGAGAGGATGGCGCATACTATCACGCAGCGACACCGCTTGCCAGCCTTGTCAAGGCCGGATGCCCCGCCACGCCTGTCTCAGAGCACGACCAGATTGTCGCGGTGGATAAGCTCCGGCGCTTCCATGTAGCCGAGAATCGCCTCGATGCGATGGCTCGGCTGGCCGATCAGACGCTGCGCCTCATCGACGCCATAGTTGACCAGCCCCTTGGCGATGCGACGCCCTTCTTCATCGACGCACAGCACCATCTCGCCGCGCACGAAGCGCCCGGCGATCGCCTTGACGCCCACCGGCAGCAGGCTGGAGCCGCTGTCGCGCAGCACCTTGACCGCCCCGGCGTCCAGGGTCAGGGTGCCGCGCACCTGGAGCTGGCCGGCCAGCCAGCGCTTGCGCGCGGCGATCGGCGCCTGGTCGGGGGTCAGCAAGGTGCCGAGGCGCTCGCCGTCGACCAGCCGGGTCAGCACCTCGGGCTGGCGACCGCTGGCGATCACGGTCAGCGCTCCGGAGCGCGCCGCCAGCCGGGCGGCGCGCACCTTGGTGGTCATGCCGCCGCGGCCGAGGGCGCCGCCGTCGCCGGCCACCGCGGCCAGTCGCGGATCGTCGGCGCGGCCCTCGGTGATCAGGCTGGCGTTCGGATCGTGACGCGGGTCGGCGTCGAACAGCCCTTCCTGATCGGTGAGGATGACCAGGGCATCGGCCTCGATCAGATTGGCCACCAGGGCGCCGAGGGTGTCGTTGTCGCCGAAGCGGATCTCGTCGGTGACCACGGTGTCGTTCTCGTTGACCACCGGCACCACGCCGAGCTCGACCAGGGTGCGCAGGGCCGAGCGGGCGTTGAGGTAGCGCTTGCGGTTGGAGAGGTCGTCGTGGGTCAACAGCACCTGGGCGGTGGTCAGCTGGTGACGGCCGAAATGGCCCTCGTAGCACTCGGTGAGACCGTTCTGGCCCACGGCGGCGGCGGCCTGGAGGGCATGCACTTCCGACGGACGCGTCTGCCAGCCCAGCCGCACCATGCCGGCGGCCACGGCGCCGGAAGACACCAGCACCACCTCGATGCCGCGCCGATGCAGGGCGGCGATCTGGTCGACCCAGCCACCGATGGCGGCCTCGTCGAGGGCGCGGCCATCGTTGGTCAGCAGGGCGCTGCCGATCTTCACCACCACCCGCCGCATGCCCTTCAGGGCGTCACGACCGGGAACCTCTTCACCTTTCGCCATCTTCGCCGTCCTTGATACGACTCGCGTTCATCGGGCTCGCGCCCGCCACAGCGGCCGGCGCGATGGCGCCGCCCGCTGCACCTCCAGCCTACTACGCCCGCCCTCAGGGGGCGTATTCGATCTCGACGTCGTAGTCGTCGTCATCGAAGTCGTCGTCATCGTCCTCGTCGTCGCGAGGACGCTTGCGACCCAGTCGGGCCTCGGTGCGGGCCACGGCCTCCTCTTCCATGCGACGACGCATCTCGCGCTCGTGCTCGGCGACCTCCTCGTCCTCGTTCTCGAGGCGGCGCCGCTCGGTGAGCCAGCGATGGGCGGCCTGCACCAGGGCCTCGGTGCCTTCGCCGCTGATCGCCGAGACGCGGAACACCGGACCGTCCCAGTCGAGGCGCCTGACGATCTCGTCGGCCACCGCCTCGCGCTCGTCTTCGGGCAACAGGTCGAGCTTGTTGAGCACCAGCCAGCGCGGCAGCTCGGCCAGCGTCGGCGAGAACTCGCCCAGCTCGCGGACGATGGCCTCGGCGGCTTCCACCGGATCGGACTCGTCGAAGGGCGCCACGTCGACCACGTGGAACAGCAGCCGCGAGCGGGTCAGGTGCTTGAGGAAGCGCAGTCCCAGGCCGGCGCCGTCGGAGGCGCCCTCGATCAGCCCGGGAATGTCGGCCATCACGAAGTGCTCGTGCTGACCGAGCTTCACCACGCCGAGATTCGGCACCAGGGTGGTGAAGGGATAGTTGGCGACCTTGGGCTTGGCCGCCGAGACCGAGCGGATCAGCGTCGACTTGCCGGCGTTGGGCAAGCCCAGCAGGCCGACGTCGGCCATCACCTTCATTTCCAGGCGCAGGTTGCGCCGCTCGCCTTCGGTGCCCGGCGTGGTGCGCCGCGGCGCCCGGTTGGTAGACGACTTGAAGTGGATATTGCCGAGCCCGCGGCGACCGCCCTGCCCCACCAGCACCACCTGACCGATCTCGGTGACGTCGGCGATCACCTCGAGGGTGTCCTCGTCGATCACCGTGGTACCCACCGGCACCTTGATGTGCAGGTCCTCGCCGGCGCGGCCGCTCATCTGCCGACCCTGGCCGGGCTGGCCGTTCTGGGCCTTGTAGAAGCGCTGGTACTTGAAGTCGATGAGGGTGTTGAGGGCGTCGTCACCGATCAGGTAGACACTGCCGCCATGGCCGCCGTCGCCCCCATCGGGGCCACCCTTGGGCACGTACTTCTCGCGGCGGAAGCTCAGGCAGCCATTACCGCCCTTGCCGGCTTCCACGATGATCGAGGCTTCGTCGACGAACTGCATCTGTCATTCTCCCGGCGGTGCATACCGCCATGATACAAGAAGGCCCCGCCATGGCGGGGCCTTCTCGCTACAGGTCCGGGCGGTCTCAGGCGGAGACGACGCTCACGAACTTGCGATTCTTCGGACCCTTGGTCTCGAACTTGACCACGCCTTCGTCCAGGGCGAACAGGGTGTGGTCCTTGCCGATGCCCACGCCGGCGCCGGCGTGAAACTTGGTGCCGCGCTGACGGACGATGATGTTGCCCGGAGCCACGGACTGGCCACCGAACAGCTTCACGCCAAGGCGCTTGGATTCGGAATCGCGACCGTTACGGGTAGAGCCCGCTGCCTTCTTATGAGCCATTGCAAATACCTCGCTCGTTCAGGGGAGTGACCGCTTACGCGGAGATCCCGGTGATCTTGACTTCGGTGAACCACTGACGGTGGCCCTGACGCTTCATGCTGTGCTTGCGGCGACGGAACTTGATGATGTTCACCTTGTCGCCACGGCCATGAGCGACGACCTCGGCAGACACCTTGGCACCGTCGACGGTCGGCGCGCCGACCTGGACGTCGTCATCGCCACCCACCAGCAGAACTTCATCGAACTCGATGGTGTCGCCGGTCGGCACTTCCAGCTTCTCGAGCTTGAGAGTCTGGCCTTCCTGAACGCGGTACTGCTTGCCACCGCTCTTGATCACTGCGTACATGCTTGTCTCTCCGGTACTCATCGGGGGTTGGCTCTTCATCGACCTGCTTCGAGTGGCGCCCCTTCCGGCAACCATCTGACAGGGAGCGAGATGAGTGGGCCGCGGATTATAACCGCACGCGCGCAGGACGACAACCCGGCCGGCACCCTGAACGCCGCGTCCGGCGCGGCCCGAGCACCAGCGCGGGCGCGCGCCTTGACGCCCCAAGGGGGGCCCCATAGCATGACCCTCACTCCCAGGCCGGCGCCAGGGGCATCGCGCACGGATGCCGCCCGCCGCCCCCACCACTTCGTCGATGCCGCCTTCATGTCAGCCAACCCTTCGTCGCCACAGCTCGAGAACGCCGTCCCCGCCTCGCCCATCCATGCCGTCGTCGCCGAGGACTTCGCCGCCGTCAACCGCACCATCCTCGAACAGCTCGCCTCCAAGGTGCCGCTGGTGGAGACCATCGGGCAGTACATCATCGACAGCGGCGGCAAGCGCCTGCGCCCGCTGCTGGTGCTGCTGGCCGCCCGCTCGCTGGGCGTCGAGGGCGACCGCCACATCACCCTGGCCACGCTGATCGAGTTCATGCACACCTCGACCCTGCTGCACGACGACGTGGTGGACGAATCCCACATGCGCCGCGGCAAGGCCACCGCCAACGATGCCTGGGGCAACGCGCCTTCGGTGCTGGTCGGCGACTTCCTCTATTCACGCTCGTTCCAGATGATGGTCGACGTGGGCTCGATGCGGATCATGGAAGTGCTCTCCACCGCCACCTGCACCATCGCCGAGGGCGAGGTCCAGCAGCTGACCAACGTCGGCAACCCCGACGTGGACGAAGCCGCCTACTTCGAGACCATCCAGGGCAAGACCGCCATGCTGTTCGAGGCGGCCTCCCACAGCGGCGCCCTGCTCGCCGGTGCCACGCCCGAGCAGGAAGACGCGCTGCGCCTGTACGGCCGCTACCTGGGCCTGGCCTTCCAGCTGGTCGACGACCTGCTCGACTACCAGGGCGACGCCGAGGCGATGGGCAAGAACGTCGGCGACGACCTGGCCGAGGGCAAGCCGACCCTGCCGCTGATCCAGGCCATGGCCGCCGGCACCGCCGAGCAGGCCAAGGTGGTCCGTCAGGCCATCCGCCAGGGCGGCCTCGAGCGCCTCGACGAGGTGCTGGCCATCGTCGACGAGACCGGCGCGCTGGAATACACCCGCGCCAAGGCCGAGGAGATGTCCGCCAAGGCCCTGGCCCAGCTGGATGCCCTGCCCGACTCCCCCTACCGCGACAGCATGGCCGAACTGGCTCGCCTGGCGGTGGAGCGCCGCAACTGAGCCCGAGGCCGGAGATCGGCGAAGACGGAGAAGTAAAAGAAGGGCTTGCATTCCGTCTTCGCCTACGTATAATACCCATCCGTCGCCGAGAGACACGGCAGACATCGGAGTATAGCTCAGCTTGGTAGAGCGCTGCCTTCGGGAGGCAGAGGTCGTAGGTTCGAATCCTGCTACTCCGACCAAGGACATCAGTAAAAACGCCCACTTAGCTCAATCGAGCGGTGGGCGTTTTTCGTTTCCCTCGGCTTGTTTCATTACCCCCACTGCCCGATCCGCAGCCCATGCTGACGAAGCTTGCGCACCACGCTGGGCTGGCTGATGCCGAGCCGCTCGGCCATGGCATAAGTGGAAGACAGCTCGCCGCATAGCTCGGCGAGGACGGCCCGCTCGGTGCGCGCCAGCATGGCCTTGAGCGATTCCCCTTCGAGCAGCGTGGCGGCGGCCCTCCCCTCGATGCTCCGGCCCGGCTCCGTCTCGGGCAGCGGCGCCGACCATTCCGCGGCCGCGCGCTCGCCACGAATGATATCTTCCCCGGCCGACAGCCAGGCCCGCTCCAGCCAGTTCTCGAGCTCCCGCACGTTGCCCGGCCAGTCCCGCCCCATCAGCTCCTGCCAGACGTCACGCCCGATCAGCTTGTCACGCCCATAGCGGGCGTTGAGACGCTTCAGCTGGCGTTCGACCAGACCGGGTATGTCCTCGCGGCGCTCGCGCAGCGGCGGCAGGGTGACGGGTATCACATTGAGGCGATAGTAGAGATCGAGACGGAACGCCCCCTCCTCGACCCGCCGGGCCAGGTCCTGGTTGGTCGCCACCACCAGCCGGAAGTCGATGCGCCTGGCCCGCGTATCGCCCAGCCGGGTCACGCTGCCGTCCTGGATGGTCTTGAGCAGCTTGGTCTGCATCGCCAGCGGCAGTTCGCCGATCTCATCGAGGAACAGGGTCCCGCCCTCGGCCTGCTCCAGGAGACCCGCCTTGCCCCCCGGCGCGGCACCGCTGAAGGCACCATGTCGATAGCCGAACATCTCCGACTCGAACAGGCTCTCCGGAATGGCGCCGCAATTGACGTCGATGAAGGGCCCATCGCCGCGCGCGCTCCAGCGGTGCAGCTGGCGGGCGAAGGCGGTCTTGCCGACGCCCGACTCGCCAAGCATCAGCACCGTGGCGTCGGTCGGCGCCACCCGCTGCAGCAGCAGCGCCACCTCGCGCATCACCCGGCTACGCACCTCGAGCTCGCCCAGGTCGACGTCCAGACCGGGCTCCTCGGCGCCGCCGCCACGCATGAGATGCTCGCTGAAGCGACGCTGCAGCAACGCATACTCTTCCTGGAGCATCTGCAGGTCGGTCAGGTCCATCGACCGGCTGACCACCGCCACCAGCTGGCCGCCCTGAAACACCGGATGCGCCTGCGCGATCACCCGCCGTCCGGTGCCGGTCACCTGCATCAGCTGGGCCGGCTTGCCGGTGCGGATGACCTCCAGGCTGATCGAGGGCTTCAGTACGCCTTCGGCCTCGAGCTGCTGCACGGTCGTGGCGCACAGTTCCTCACGAGACATGCCATAGACCGCCGCCGCGGCCGGGCTGACCTCGCAGACCCGCCCCTCGGTATCCACCACGAAGAAGTGATCGTGGGCGGTGTCGATGATGGTCTGCAGGATGCAGCTGTCGAGTTCGCTCATGGAAGGCCCCGTGATGCATAAATGAATCGCGCGATTCACCAATGTATCACGGCCACGGTGCCAGCGATCCAGAAATGAATCGACACACTCTAAACCTCCAACAATATCAGCTAGTTAAAAAGTGGCACGTTTCATGCTTAAGGTAACGATGAACAACCCCAATGATATGGAGCCCCAATGAGCGACTTTAACCAGCCCCTCGGCGGCAACGAGATGCCACGCTTCGGCGGCCCCGCCACCATGATGCGCCTGCCCACCCAGGACAGCGCCGCCGGGCTCGATGCCGCCTTCATCGGCGTGCCCATGGACATCGGCGCCTCCAACCGCCCCGGCACACGCCTGGGGCCGCGCCAGATCCGCGACGAGTCGCGCATGCTTCGCCCCTACAACATGGCCACCCGCGCCGCGCCCTTCGACAGCCTGCAGGTCGCCGACATCGGCGACGTGGCGATCAACACCTTCAACCTGCCCAAGAACCTCGACATCATCACCGGCTTCTACGACGAGGTGCTGTCTCACGACTGCGTGCCCTTGACGATGGGCGGCGACCACACCCTGACCTGGCCGCTGCTGCGCGCCATCGCCAGGAAGCACGGCCCGGTCGGCCTGATTCACATCGATGCCCACGCCGACGTCAACGAGCACATGTTCGGCGAGGAAATCGCCCACGGCTGCCCCTTCCGCCGCGCCCAGGAAGAGGGCCTGCTGGACAGCAACCGCGTGGTGCAGATCGGCCTGCGCGGCACCGGCTACGCCGCCGACGACTTCGACTGGTGCCGCGACCAGGGTTTCCGCGTCGTGACCGCCGAGCAGTGCTGGTACAAGTCGCTGGCGCCGCTGATGGCCGAAGTGCGCGAGCAGATGGGCGACGGCCCGGTGTACATCTCCTTCGACATCGACGGCCTGGACCCCTCGGTCGCCCCCGGCACCGGCACCGTCGAGATGGGCGGCCTCACCGCCCAGCAGGGGCTGGAGATCGTGCGCGGCGCGGCGGGCCTCAACGTCGTCGGCGGCGACCTGGTCGAGGTCTCGCCCCCCTATGACACCAGCGGCAACACCGCGCTGATGGGCGCCACCCTGCTCTACGAGATGCTCTGCGTGCTGCCCGGCGTGATACACCGCGACTGAGCCGACCCGACCCGCCCCCCCCCCCGGGGCCGGGTTCTACCCATTACAAGATCAATAGGGAAACCCCATGGCCAACTCCTTCGACACCCAACTGGCCAGTCGCGCGGCACCGCTGAGCCGCGCCGGACTGCTGAAGTTCCTGATCCCCTCGCTGCTGGGCATCGGCCTGTTCCTGGTGCCCTTCTCCACCGGCGACACCATCAACATCGGCATGGGCCTGATGGCCGACGGCCTCAAGGCGCTGCTCGGCGATGCCCTGCCGACCATCGCCACGGTCGTGCTGTGCCTGTCCGTAGCGCTGACGCTGACGGTCAAGCTGACTCGGCCCGCCTGGGCCCGCGAGGGCGCCCTGCACGAGCTGTTCGACGTGGCGCCTCTGTGGGTGATCATGCGCGTGCTGGGCGCGGCGTTCGCGCTGATGACCTACTTCCAGGTCGGCCCGGAGGCGGTCACCGCCTCCTTCACCGGGGGCGTGATGCTCAACGACCTGGCCCCGGTACTGCTGACCTTCTTCTTCTTCGCCGCCATCCTGCTGCCCTTCCTGGTCGACTTCGGCTTCATGGAGTTCATCGGCAGTCTGGTGCGCACGCCCTTCCGCAAGATCTTCGGCCTGCCCGGGCGCAGCGCCATCGATGCCACCGCCTCCTGGATGGGATCCGGGACCGTGGGCGTGCTGATCACCACCCAGCAGTACGAGCAGGGCTACTACAACGCCCGCGAGGCCTCGGCGATCGCCACCAACTTCTCCATCGTCTCGATCGCCTTCGCCCTGCTGGTCACCAGCTTCATCGGCATCAACCACCTGTTCGTGCCCTTCTACCTGACCGTGGTGGTCGCCGGCCTGGTCGCCGCCGTCATCGTGCCGCGCCTGCCGCCGCTGTCGCGCAAGTCGAACGCCTACCACGAGCCAGTAGGCTGCCAGATTCAGGAAGAAAACACCGGCGACCAGAGCCTGCTGCGCTACAGCCTGGGCATGGCCGTGGCACGTGCCGAGACCGCCCCGGGTCCGCTCAAGCTGGCACGCATCGCGCTGTTCAACGTCGCCGACATCTTCCTCGGCCTGCTGCCGCTGGTGATCGCCATCGGCACCGTGGCGCTGGTGCTGGCCGAATTCACGCCGCTGTTCACCTGGCTCTCCGCGCCCATGGTGCCGGTGCTGGAATGGATGCGGATCCCCGAGGCCGAGGCCGCCGCCCCCGCCACCCTGGTGGGCTTCGCCGACATGTTCCTGCCGGCGGTGCTGGCCAGCGACATCGAGAGCGAGCTGACCCGCTTCGTGATCGCCTGCCTGTCGCTGACCCAGCTGATCTACATGTCCGAGATCGGCGCCCTGCTGCTGAAATCGAAGATCCCGCTCAAGCTGTGGGAGCTGGTGGTGATCTTCCTGCTGCGCACCGCCATCACCCTGCCGATCATCGTGTTCATGGGCCATTGGCTGGTGGGCTGAGACGATCCCCATGAACCGCGAGAGCCTGAATCCTGAGAGAGAAACGCCCATGACCTGCGCCGACCTGCTGATTCGCCTGCTGCGCGACACCTACGGGGTGGACACCGTGTTCGGGATCCCCGGCGTGCATACCGTTGAGCTCTACCGCGGCCTCGCCGGCGGCGAGGGCAGCGGCATCCGCCATGTCACGCCGCGCCACGAGCAGGGCGCCGGCTTCATGGCCGACGGCTACGCCCGCGCCACCGGCAAGCCCGGGGTGTGCTTCATCATCACCGGGCCCGGCATGACCAACATCGCCACCGCCATGGGTCAGGCGCTGGCCGACTCGGTGCCGATGCTGGTGATCTCCAGCGTCAATCGCCGCGACACCCTGGGTCGCGGGCAGGGCCGGCTGCATGAACTGCCGAGCCAGCAGCAGCTGATCGCCGGGGTCGCCCGCTTCAGCCACACCCTGCTCGACCCCGAGGGCCTGCCCGAAACGCTGGCCCGGGCCTTCGCGGTATTCGAAGGCGCACGGCCGGGGCCTGTGCATCTCGAGATTCCCATCGATCTGTTCGATGCCCCGGTCCGCACGCCGCGGCACTGGCAGCGAGCGGCACTGGCCAAGGCCGCGCCGGATCCCGTGGCCATCGCCGAAGCAGGCGCCTGGCTGGCAGATGCCGCACGCCCGCTGGTGCTGCTCGGCGGCGGCAGCGTGGCCGCCCCCGAGGCCGCTCGCGCGCTGGTCGAGGCGCTCGATGCCCCCGCCGTCACCACCATCAACGCCAAGGGACTGCTCGGCCGCGACCATCCGCTGGACCTGGGCGCCAACGCCTCGCTGCCGGCGGTGCGCGAGCTGGCACGGGACGCCGACGTGGTGCTGGCCATCGGCACCGAGCTCGGCGAGACCGACTACGACGTGGTGTTCGACGACGGCTTCACGCTCGACGGCCAACTGATCCGCATCGACGTGGATCCCCAGCAGCTGGCCCGCAACCAGGCCGCCGACCTGGCCCTGGTGGCCGACGCCGGCCAGGCCCTCGCGGCCCTGGCGTCGCACTTCAAAGGAACCCGGCTGAACCGTGGCGGCGCCGAGCGTACACGGGCCGCCCATGAGGCGATGGGGCTCGCCGAGGACCCGGCCTTTGCCGCCTATGTGCCGCTGTTCGACACCCTGCGCGAGGCCCTGCCCGAGGCGATCCTGGTCGGCGATTCCTGCGCCACCACCTACGCGGCCAACCACCTGGTCGCCCAGCCGGCCCCGCGGCGCTTCTTCAACGCTTCCACCGGCTACGGCACCCTCGGCTACGGCCTGCCGGCGGCGCTCGGCGCCAGCCTCGCCCGCCCCGACCTGCCGGTGGTGGCCCTGGTCGGCGACGGCGGCGTGATGTTCACCCTGCCGGAGCTGGCCTGCGCGGTGGAGGAACGCCTGCCGGTAGTGATCCTGCTGTGGCACAACCAGGGCTACGAGGAGATCCGCCGCTTCATGGACGACGCCGGCGTCACCCGCCTCGGCGTCGACCTCCAGGCCCCGGACTTCCTCACCGTGGCCCGCGGCTTCGGCTGTGCCGCCACCCGCGTCGCCGCCCCCGCGGAGCTGGCCCAGGCGCTGTCCAGCCGCCCCGCCGACGGTCCGCTGCTGATCGAAGTCGACGCCGCGGCCTGGGCTCGCGCCGCCTCGCCTGAATTCGGACCTGGAGCCTGACATGCAACGACTCACCCAGCAGTTCATCGACAACCACTGGATCGCGAGCCGCAGCGAGCGCCGCCTGCCGGTGACCGATCCCTACCGCCAGGAGACGATCGCCGAGGTCACCGCCGGCGACCCGACCGACGTCGACGCCGCGGTGGACGCCGCGCGTCGTGCCCTGCCCGCCTGGCAGGCGCTGGGCGGCGAGCGTCGGGCGGCCTATCTCGAGGCCTTCGCCGACGCCCTCGCCGAGCGCCGCGAGGCGCTGATGCGGCTGTCTTCGACCAACAACGGCAAGGCCCTGGCCGAGACCGCCATCGATCTCGACGATGCCATCGCCTGCTATCGCTACTACGCCGGCCAGGCCCGCGACCTGGAGGCCCGCCAGGGGCGCCTGGTCGAGCATGGCATGGACGGCATCGAGGCCTGCACCTACGAGGACCCGGCCGGCGTGGTCGGGCTGATCACGCCCTGGAACTTCCCGCTGGTCACCAGCGCCTGGAAGATCGCCCCGGCGCTGGCCGCCGGCTGCACGATGGTGTTCAAGCCCTCCGAGGTCACCCCGCTGCCCGAACAGGCCGTGGCCGAGATCGCCCTCGAGATCGGCCTGCCGGCCGGGGTGCTCAACCTGGTGCACGGCGACGGCGAGGGCATCGGCGCGCCGCTCACCGCCCATCCGGGCATCGACAAGCTGTCCTTCACCGGCAGCAACGCCGTGGGCGAGAAGGTCATGCGCGCCGCCGCAGACGGCACCCGGGGCGTCTCGCTCGAACTCGGCGGCAAGTCGCCGATCCTGGTGCTGGACGACGCCGAGGTCGAGGCCGCCGCCGACTGGGTGATGGCCGGCATCTACTTCAACAGCGGGCAGATCTGCTCGGCCACCTCGCGGCTGATCGTGCATGCATCGCTGGCCGACGCGCTCTATGCGGCGCTGGCCTCGCGCATCGATGCCATCGGCCTGGGCGATCCGCTGGCCGACGATACCGACATGGGCCCGATGACCAGCGCGCGGCAGCGCGAGGCCGTGGAAGGCTACCTGTCCATCGCCGCCGAGGAGGGGCTTATCGCGGTGCGCGACGCCCGGCACCGCGACCTGCCCGCCCAAGGCGAATTCGTCGCGCCGACCCTGTATCGCGATGTGCCCGTCGGCAGCCGACTGTGGCGGGAGGAGGTCTTCGGCCCGGTGCTGTGCGCCCGCAGCGTCGACAGCGATGCCGAGGCGATCGCGCTGGCCAATGACTCCGCCTTCGGCCTCGCCGCCACCGTGATCTCGGGCGACGCCGACCGCGCCCGCCGCGTCGGCCGCGCGCTACGGGCCGGCAGCATCTGGTTCAACAGCGAGCAGCTGGTGCTGCCGGAGGCGAGCTGGGGCGGCTTCGGCATCAGCGGCATCGGCCGCGAGCTGGGCCCCTGGGGGCTGGCGGGCTACCTGGAGGTCAAGCACCTGATCAGACCGGCGGGCTGAATCGGCCCTGCCCTGCAATACACGACGCCCCGGCCGCCTGGCCAGGGCGTCGTCGTCTCAACGCGTTTCAGGAAAGACGATCCCTACTCGTCGTGGCCGACCTTCAGCGTCGACTTCTTCGCCTTGCCGTCATTGGCCTGCCAGGAAAGGCGGATGTCCAAGCGGTGGTAATCGTCTTCCTTGCGCGCGGTGATCTTGAGATTGATCAGCCCCTTGGGCGCGAGGCGGATCTCGCCTTCGTCGTCCGAGAACGACAGCACGCCCTTGGCCAGTCCCTTGGTGATCGCCTTGAGGATCTCCTGGGCGCCCTTGATGCTCTGCAGCGATTCGTGCCGGAAGAGGCTCTTCTCGGTCTTCATGATGGTCTTGCCTTCTTCTGGGTGGCCGCACACCGTTTCTCGAGATAGCGCTCCGGCTCGAAGACCTTGGCATGCGGATAGTCGTTGCTGATGCCGATCACCCGGCCCCCCGGGTCGATGATGGTCACGCCCATGCCATGCCCCTCTAGCCCTTCCTTGCGACGCGAGTTGCGGTCCAGGGTGATGTCGCCCTCGATGTGCAGCATGCCGCGGCGGATCATCAGGCGCTGCCCGGCGGTGAGGTTGATATGGCCGTGCACCACGGCGTGGATGCCCTGGCGATAGACGCGGTCGACGCCGAGTTCGGTCAGGGGAAAATCGACCTTGCGATACTTGGTGCGCAGGGTGTTGGCCAGCGGCCCATAGTAGAACCCGAAGGGATCCTCGAGCACCTGCTCGGAGAAGCGCCGGTTCAACGCCTCGACGCCTTCGTCCTCGATCAGGCGAGCGGTGCTGTCGTCCAGCCCGGCGTGCACGAACAGGAAGGAACCCTCCCGGTGGGCGAGCCGCATGGCCTCGAAGAACCAGGCGAACTCGCCCTCCGGGCGCAGGAACAGCGCGCACAGCACCTGCGACGCGGCGTAGACCTGGCGCAGCGTCAGGTCGGCCTTCTCGCAGGCGGCCTCGAAGTTCGCCACCTTCTTGCGCAGCCGGGCGAGCTCTCGCTCGATGGCCTTGTCGCTCATCTGCTCCCGGGCCATGGCCGGGAAGGCCTCGAACCAGCCCTCGTCGGGAAACAGCCGCCGCCGGCAGCCCTTCCTGCCCGGGACGCCGGCCAGCGGCTTCTTCTTGCCGGCCAGGTACTCGGCGTACACCTCCTTGAGCAGCGGGATGGCCTTGCTGCCCATGCGCACGAAGAGGTGCTCGGTGCGCGGCGAGCGCTCGTGCTCCAGGGCCATCAGCCCCATCAGCAGGCGCATGTCATGGTTGCCCGCCAGCAGCGTCACCCGGGCGCCGCTGTCCATCAGCCGGCGCAGGCTGCGCAGCAGCGTCAGGTTGCTGGGCCCCTTGTCCAGGCAGTCGCCGCCGATCACGAAGGCGCCCTTGCGGCCGCGCTTGGTCAGGCGGATCTCATCGAGGCCCGGCCCGGTCTGCTTCACGCCGCCCGAGGCCACCAGCGAGCCCACGAAGGCCTGCGCATCGGCGTGCGGGTCGGAGATGAAGAAGACCCGACGCTCGGGCCAGGCCCAGGGGCGATGCGACACCGCGCGGCGCAGCAGGCGGGTGACCACCGCCGGCGAACTGCCGCCCCGCGCCTGGGCGTTGCGCCCGCCCGGCACCCAGGGCTCCGCGGTGGTCGGCAGCGCCTCGGTCAGCCACGACGGTCCCTTGTAGCGGGGAAAGCCGCGGGGAACACCGCGGCCCTCATCGCCGACATTCACGCCGGATGTCTCGGAACGGGCCTGACCACTCGCCATGTGCGGGCTCCTGGAGAAAGAAGGGAAGAAGGAAGCGGGAACGGGCCAGCCTATGACCTCGAGGTGACGGTTCGATGACGCCCCGGTGCGCCTGGGCTAGTCGTGGTAGCCATCGCCGCCCCTCACCTTCCAGCGTCCGCCGACATGATGCCAGCGGCCGTGGGCATCGCGCTCCAGGTAGACCGGCGCGGCGTGATACATGCTCAGCCGGGCGATGTCGTCGAAGGCCAGCACGCCGAGTCGATGGGCGGCGTGGCGGAAGGAGGCCCCGTGGCCGACGAAGACCTTGAGCGTGTCCTGACCGGCCTGCGCCGACAGCGCGGCCATGCGCGACTCGAGATGCTCGGCGACGCGCTCGCCGGCCTCCATCAGCGACTCCGCCCCGGGCAGCGGCAGGCGGAAGTGGCTGTTCGACTTCCAGTCCGCCGGCAGCTCGCCGCAGCGCGGGTCCGCCGCGACCACCTCGGCGATCTGCGCCGCGGTCAGGTTCGCCGCGCAGCCCAGCCCGCGCTCGGCCAGGGCGGAGAAGCTCTCGACCCGCGGCGCCGCCTCGCACGGCACGCCGGCCGAGGAAAGCGCCGCTTTGAGGCCCTCGGCGGTCTGCCAGGCCCGCAGCAGGCGCGAGGCATCGATGGTCTCGGCCAGGCGCCAGCCTTCGGCGGCCAGGGTCTGCGCCAGCGCGAGACCGGCCTCGGCGGCCTGGACTTCCCCACGCTCGGTCAGCGGGAAGGGCTGGTGGGCGCTCGGCGTATCGGCCAGCTGGTGATAGTCACCATGGCGGATCAGCGCCGCGATGGTGCGGGGCGTGCGATTTGTCATGACGCGCCTCCCGACTGGAGACGCGCCGCCAGCGCGCGCAGCTCGCTCGCCAGCGCCTCGCCCTTGACCGCCGCGGCGGCCTCCTCGGGCGCGAACCAGCGCCGGGTACGGTGCGGCTCCTCGCGGTCATGCTGCGGCTGCTCGGCGTCGACGCGCATGGCGAACAGCGCCACCTCACAGGTCGCGCCCCACTTGGCCTGGCGATAGTGGCCCGGCGCCACCGCGGCGATCGCGCCGCTGATGCCGGCCTCCTCGCCCGCCTCCTTGAGCGCCGAGGCCTCGGGGGAAAGCCCCGGTTCGACGATGCCCTTGGGCAGGCTCCAGTGGCGATTGCTGCTCGAGCCGATCAGCAGCACCTCAAGTGCGCCATCGCGCCAGCGATAGGGCAGCACCGCGGACTGGGTGTAGTAGTAGGCCGGCCGCTCGCGCCGCTCGGCGCCGTCGGGAAACGGGAAGGGAAAGCCCTCGGGCAGCACCTTCGGGCGCTGTAGCTCGAGCAGCCGCGCCCCGCCGGCGGCGAGCGACGCCCAAGCGACGTCCAGGCCGAGGCGCGCCAGCGCCGCGGTGGGCAGTCGCTTGCCGTCTTCCGCGTCGGGAAGCGGTTCGGGCGAGAGCCAGTCGAGGAATTCCTCCAGCCCGGGGTTGTGGCCGACCACCATCAGCCGCGAGATATCGTCCGGGCAGCGCGCCACCACGTGCGCCAGCGCCTCGGGATCGCCCTCGTAGAGCGCCGGCTCCAGCGTCACGGCCTCGGCGGTCAGCCCCATGGCCTTGGCGCACTTCTCGGCGGTGGCCCGGGCGCGCTCGGCGGGCGAGGTCAGGATGCGCTGCGGCACCCGCCCCTGCTCGGCCAGCCAGGCGCCCATGCGCTGGGCGCCGAGCTTGCCGCGCTTCTTCAGCGGCCGCTCGAGATCGTCAACCGGCACCGACCCGTCGGACTTGCCGTGGCGCAGCAACAGCAGCTCGCGAGACATGGCTAGCCCTCCAGCAGGGGAATGAGATGCCCCGCCACCAGGGCATTGAAGTCGATGCCGCCGCTGACCTCGAACACCGGCACGCCGGCCAGCACGTCCAGGTAGGCGGCCTCGTCGAGGGGCTCGTCGTCGGCCAGGAAGCTGCCGTCCGCACGCTGATAGAAGGGCCCCGCCGACTTCATGATCGCCGCCAGCAGGTCGCGACGCTGCGTCAGATCCACGGCGGCGACCCGCGGCGAGCTCGCGTCGTCGCGGCGCCAGTTGAGGACCACGAAGCCTCCCAGGGTCGCCTCATCAGTCAGGCGATCGGGACCGTAGAGCGCGGCGACGGGCACGTCGTGCTTCTCTTCCAGCTCCCACAGCGCGTCGGCCGGCAGCGCCCTCAGCTGATCCCGGCGCGCGGCCGGGATCAGCGTCTCGAGGCGGGGATTGTGGAGCGCGGTGCCGGGATTGATGCGCGGCTGCTTGGGCACGCCGGCGGCCCGCACCTCGCCGCCCTCGCGCTTGAGGAACAGCCGGTCGTTGGTCAGGAAGACGGTCGCGGGATGCTCCAGGGCGTGCAGCATGGCGGTGGACTTGCCGCCGCCGGAGAAGGCGGCGATGGCCAGCGCCCGGCCGTCGCGCACCAGCGCCGCGGCGTGGCAGACCTGCCAGTCCGCCCGCTGCAGGTGATTCATGTATTGGGCGATGACGAAGTTCACCACCTGGTTGTCGTGGGCCAGGCAGGGCCCGGCCGCGATGCAGTGCGGCGCGCTCTGCAGGAACACCATGCCGGTGCGCACCTTGCGCACCAGCCGGCCGCCGGGCAGGTCGTGGACGCTGTCCTTGCGCCCGGTCTTGCCCGGCTCGCGGGCCCAGTCGACGAAGGCGGTGTCCAGCACGGGCGCCTCGCGCTCGATGGCGATCACCTCGAGCGTCGCCGACGCCTGGGGCGCCAGGCAGTGGGCGAAGTAGTCGCCGAGACGATCGAGCAGCGCGGCCGAGTTGGAGCGAATCGCCAGCGTCGCCCGCCCCATGTCGAGCACCAGCGCACGCTCGAGCAGTTCGGCCTCACCGATCAGCGTCTCGGCCAGGGCCGCCGGCGTGGCGTTCGCGGTGCTCATAGCTCGCTCAGCACGTGGTCGAGGTAGGCGCCGGCGGCGTCGATACCCGCGCCCTCCAGGGCGCCGCGGAAGCCGCCGAAGGCGGACACCTCGAAGACGATCGGGCCGTCCGGGGTCTCGGCCACGTCCACGGTGGTGAAGTCCAGGCCGAAGGGCGCCTGGGCCCTAGTGGCCAGGTCGATCAGCGCCTCCGAGGGCGCATAGGCCTCGTAGCGGCCGCCGCTGTGGATGGTGGTGTTCCAGCTGTCGCCGCTCTGGGGCACGCGGGCGTAGGTGCCGAGGTAGCGCCCGCCGGCGAACACCATGCCCAGATCGCGGCCGGGCAGCTCGACCTTGCGCTGCAGGTACATCATCGGATTGTCGCGGCGGAAGGCCTCGACCTCGGCGCGCAGCGCCTCCGGCGACTGGTCGGCGGAGATCACGCACATGCCCCGGGCCTTGGTCGAGAACAGCGGCTTGAAGACCGCCTCGCCGAAGCGCTGGACGGCCTCGCAGGCGCTGTCGACGTCCTCGGTGACGACCGTCTCCGGCATCGGGATGCCGGCGTGGCGCAGGGTGAGGGTGCAGCTGAGGCGATTGATCAGCCGCAGCATCTTCTCGGCGCCGCTGAACACCCGCACGCCCCGGGCCTCCGCCGCCCGCAACAGCTCCAGGCGATCCAGGCTGTCGGGGCTGTACTCGGCGCTGATCTTCTTCACGACCAGGGCGTCCAGCTCGCCGAGATCCAGGCCCCGGTGGTCGAGGCGGCCGGTGGTCAGGTCGAGGCTGATGTGCTGAAGGTCGATCACCGCACGAAACCCGGTCCGCGCCTCGATGGCGTCGGCCAGCACCTCGGTGGACCACTTGCCGGGAATGCCCACCACGCCGATCCTGGGATTGGGGTCAGTCAACGAAAATCTCCTTCATGGGAATACGAAAACGGTCGGCCTTCTCCAGATCGGCCGCCAGGACCCGCTCGAGCAGATAGCGCGCGCGCAGGAACATGCGGCTGGCCAGCGACTGGTCGAGGATGAAACGGGTCGAGGTGGCGAAGGAGCGCGCCAGCCCCAGCGCCAGCCTCAGCTCGAAGGTGGTGTCGCCTCGGGACGTCGCATAGCGCCGCGCCGTGCGATAGAAGTCCTGGGCCAGGCCCATGATGCGACGGCGCAGCGGGGCATCCATGATCTGCAGCCGATAGTTGGAGACCATGAACACCGAGACGTCCTGCACGTAGTCCATGTAGCTGGAGCGGTGCAGGTCGATGAAGTTGATCCGCCGCTCGAGCGGGTCGTAGATGATGTTGTCGACGTTGAAGTCGCCGTGGATGTACACCGAGAACGGCGCACCCAGCTCGGCCTCCCGGACTCTGGCGCGCTCGACCAGCGCATCGAAGCCGAGCAGCTCGACGCCGCACACCGTCGCGCCGCTGCTACGGAACTCGGGATGGATCTTGTAGACCTCGCCGAGGCGCTTCTCGAGCTGCTGCATGTAGCCGGCGGCGACCGGGGTGTCGGTATGGGTCTCCTGCCACACCGACTTCAGCGTGCGGGTGAGCCGCTTGAGGGCCTCGTCGAGCAGCTCGGGCGACTCGTTGAGCAGGATGTGCTCGAAGGTGAAGCCGGGCAGGTGCTCGATCAGCAGCGCCGCCGACTGGCCGCGCTTCTTGTAGGACAGGATCCTGGGCGCCAGGCCGGGATAGATCTCGTGCCAGCTCTCGACCCCCTGGCGCTCTTCCTTGACCTTGCGCTTGAGGCCGTCCTTGAAGATCGCCACGTAGTCGTCGTCATCGCCCGTGGAGATGCCCGAGATGCTGCTGCCCGATCGGGTCTCGGCGATGGGCGCCATGCTGAAGGCCTCGTCCTCGCCATCGGCCAGCTCCTCGACCAGCGAGTGCAGCGAGCGATAGCGCTCGAAGTTCATCGACTGCCCCAGGTTGGCCGAGATGATCACCTCGCTGAGATGCAGCAGCACGTCGCCCATCTGGCGGATCGTCTGGGCCACGAACAGCGCCCGGGTCAGGTCCTCGGTGCTGTTGTCGCGCTGCTTGAGCGCGGTGACGCCGTCGCCCACCCGCTGCTGGACGCGCTTGTGCAGCGTGTCCTGGAGGCGGCCGATCTGCAGCGCCTGCTGGGTGTCGCTGTCGGCGACCGCGCCCTCGACCATGGCCACGCCGGAGCGCACCAGCGCCAGCATCGGCGGGAAGTCCTCCGGCGACAGCACCGCGGGATCGTCGACGTCGACCAGCTGGCGCACGCCCTCGCGGGCCAGCTCGGTGAGGCGGTCCAGGTCCGTCGCCACCAGCTCCAGGCTGCGCAGGATGCGCCGCCGCGCCTGGCCCGTCTTCTTGCGCGACAGCCGCCGGACGCAGTCGGCATGGATGCGCATCTTGAGGTTGCGGGCGTAGCCGTCGCGCTCCGAGACGCGCCGGGCGATGGCCGCGGTCGGGGTGGCGAAGAAGGCCTGGAGATTGGCCAGCTGGGAGTCCACCTCGACGCACAGAAAGCGCAGGTTGTCCTGGATGCTGTCAGGTATCCGCTGGGTCATGGAACTCGCCCGCATAGAGTGGTTCGGCCGGGAGCGCGCCGGCGCCCACCAGGCGAGGCAGCAGATCGGCCAGATAGAAGGGGGAGAACGCCAGCCGCGGAAGGGCATCGATCCCGACCCAGCACACCTCGAGCTGGCGCTTGTCGGGGCTCGTACCGCTACGCGGCGTGTAGTCATCGGGCACGGTCGCGAGAAACAGGAAGTCGACCTGGTGTCGGCGCAGCGGCGGCTCGGTGCGCTTGAGCTTGACGTAGTCGCAGACCCGCACCAGGGTCGGCGACAGCACCTCGGTATCGATCTCCTCGCGGCACTCCCGCTGCAGGGCGGTCTCCAGGGATTCGCCGGTGTCCTGCCCGCCGCCGGGCAGGGCATAGACGTCGCCCTGCTTCCTCAGCAGAAGCAGGCGCTCGTCGCGCAGGATCAGCGCTCTGGCCGAATTGCGCACCCCGGGAATCAGCTCGGCCATGTTCGAGTCGCTCGTACGTCACACATCGTTAGCATGCCACAAAAAATATGACATATTTGTGACAACGCCCCGCGCCACTCAAGCCCGCGACACCGTGGCCGAAAGCAGGCAAGCTAGCCCGAAAGTCCGCCACAGGGAAGATCGACGGCATGGTCGACGTTCGCGTCACCCGCACCGCCCTGGTGCCCGACCCGCTGCGGGTCCAGCGCTACCAGAAGGCCCCGGAACTGGGCCCGCGTCTGCTGTTCTTCAGCGGCGGCTCGGCCCTCAACGGCGTGTCACGGCGGCTGCAGCACTACACCCACAACTCCATCCACCTGGTGACGCCCTTCGACTCCGGCGGCAGCTCCGCCAAGCTGCGCGAGGCCTTCCACATGCCCGCCATCGGCGACCTGCGCAGCCGGCTGATGGCGCTGGCCGACGACTCCATCCTCGGCCATCCCGAGGTCTACCGGCTGTTCACCCACCGGCTGCCGAAGGACGGCGAACCGTCGGCCCTGCGCGCGACCCTGGATGCGCTGGTGAGCGGGCGCCATCCGCTAACCGACGACATCTCCAACCCCATGCGCCGGCTGATCTGCCACCAGCTCGGCTTCTTCCGCGAGGCGATGCCCGCTGACTTCGACCTGCGCGGCGCCAGCATCGGCAACCTGATCCTAGCGGGCGGCTACCTGAACAACCACCAGCAGCTCGATCCGATCATCTTCCTGTTCTCCAAGCTGGTGCACGTGCGCGGCACGGTGCGCGCCGTGGTCAACAAGGACTACCACCTGGCGGTCACGCTGGAAGACGGCCGCCGGGTGCTGGGCCAGCACCGCATCACCGGCAAGGAGGTCGCGCCGCTGACCTCGCCCATCGCCGGCCTCGAGCTCTCGGCCAGTCGCGACCGCGACGAGCCCGTCACCGCCAGGCTGCGCAAGAAGAACCGCCGGCTGATCGCCTCCGCCGAGCTGATCTGCTATCCGCCGGGCAGCTTCTACTCCAGCCTGCTGGCCAACCTGCTGCCGGAAGGCGTCGGCCGGGCCATCCACGCCAACCGTTGCCCCAAGGTGTTCATACCCAACTCGAGCCCCGACCCCGAGCAGGCCGGCATGGGACTGGAGCAGCAGATCAGCGTGCTGCTCGATACCCTGCGCCGCGACATCGGCGAAGCCCGCCCCGCCCACGAACTGGTGAACTTCGTGCTGCTCGACCGGGCGCGCGGCGACTACCCCGGCGAGCTGTCCGACGCCTTCCTGAAAGAGCTCGGCATCACTCTGATCGACACCCGGCTGATCGGCGAGAGCGGCACGCCGCACTACGATCCCGACCTGCTGGCCACGGCCCTGCTGTCGCTGGTGTAGGCGGGCGTCAGGCTACGGTAATGACCGAACACTCGGCGACGTGGCTGACCTTGTGCGAGGTGCTGCCGAAGATCATGCCGTGCATGTCGCTGATCCCGCGACTGCCCATCACGATGGCGTCGACGCCGCGCTGAGATGCCTCATGGAGGATCGTCTCGGCCGGCATGCCCTGACGCACCACTGACTCGACCTCGAGGCCGCTCAGGTCGACGGCGTCGCGCACCTTCTGCAGGGCATCGTCGGCGTCGGCCTTCAGCGAGTCGGCGATATCGTTCCAGTTGTCCGCGGTGAAGGGCTCGGGCATGCCGCCGGTGAACAGCCCCATGTTACCGGGCGGATACTCGGCCACGGTCAGCAGGATCAGCGACGCGGAGGAGCCCCGCGCCAGCTGCGCCGCGACGCCCAGCGCCTTGGCGGAGTGCTCGGAGCCGTCGACGGGCACGAGGATGGACTGATACATGGTGGCCTCCTGCAGGCGGATCAGGGGAAACGCTCCGCTCCCCACGGTCCTTTCAGCCTAGTCGCTGGCGGCGCAGGCGGCCGGGGATCGCCCGTGAGCTTGACGGACATCAAGCCGCGGGCCTTGCTCAGTCGTCGTCGGCCAGGCGACGCGCCATGGCCTTGCGCGCCTTGTTGCGACGATAGAGGCGCACCAGGGCGATCCACAGCGCGACCGCCACCATGGCGACCAGGGTCCAGCCCTGCCACACGCGTGCCGCGTCGCCGAGCATAGTTTCCAGGGTGATGATGAGGATGAAGCCCAGGGCCTGGCTGGCAATGGCCAGGGCCCGCAGGGTGTCGAAGGCCTGTCGTGCCATGAGTGCTCCCGCTGGATGACAGCCCCGCCCGCCGACAGTAGGCTTGGTGGGGTCAATTCGCCCAGTGTACCCGGTCCGGCCCGACGCGCCGACCCTGCCTCGAGAGAGCCCTCATGGATGCCATCGCCCTCGGGCCCGTGCTGCTTCCCCTGCCCCGCCTCTACGCCCTGGCCTGTGCTCTGCTGCTGCTCGTCGCCGCCGCCCTGGCCCTGCGCCTGCCCCGCGCCCGCCGAGCGCGCTGGTTCAACGGCCTGATCATCGCCTGGCTGGTCGGCGCGCGGCTCGGCCACGTGGCCCTGAACCTGCCGGCCTACGAAGCGGCGCCGCTGGACGCGCTGAAGCTGTGGCTGCCGGGCTATCAGGCGTGGCTCGGCCTGCTCGCCGCCCTGGCCTGGAGCGCCTGGGCGCTGCGCGACCGCCTGGCCGCCATGCTCGGCGCCCAGGGCCTGACGATCGGCGCCACCCTGGCCTGGCTGGCGCTGATGAGCTGGGCGCCGCTGGGCAGCGGCATCACGCCTCGCGCCCTGCCCGAGTTGACGCTCGAGAACCTCGAGGGCGAGCCGGTCAATCTCGCCGAGCTTTCGGGCCAGCCGGTCATCGTCAACCTGTGGGCGACCTGGTGCCCGCCCTGCCGCCGCGAGCTGCCGCTGCTCGCCGAGGCCGACGCCCGGGACGACGTCACCGTGGTGGTGGTCAACCAGGGCGAGGACCTGCTGCCGGTGGCGCGCTATCTCGATGCCCAGGGACTCACCTTCGAGCACGCCCTGCTCGACCCGCGCCAGTCGCTGATGGTGGCCAGCGATGCCCCGGGACTGCCCACCACCCTGCTGTTCGACGCCGAGGGCCGCACCCGGGAGCGCCACGTCGGCGAGCTGACCCGAGCGACCCTCGATGGCTGGCTGGACGCGGAGTAGGCACCAGTTCCGACCACGTCGGCAAGCCGTAGAGGAACTCCTGCGCTATAGGTGAGGAGGATTCCTCCGAACGGGCTGGCCATGGAGGGCCAGCACCGGTCCTGCAAGCGTAGCGGGACGCGAGAGCGCCGCAGGGCGCCGGGAGCTACAGGGAAGTATTCGTGCGTTTCCGGAAGGCCGGCCCCGCTCGCAGGCTTGCCGACGATTGAGACATCATCCGAGGCGAACCGAGATTGCTAGGGGAAACCCCGGGAAGCCTCTTAAGCCGCGCCGGGGATTGCTGTAAGATACCGCGCCCTGTCGCCGAGGGTCGGGTGTGGCCCGCGGCACGAGACCAGATCCCTAGCATCCCCCGAGGCATCATGAGCGACTTCTCTCCCGGTCAGCGCTGGATCAGCGATGGCGAGGCCGAACTCGGCCTGGGCACCATCCTCAACTGCGACGCGCGCAGCATCACCGTCCTCTTCGGCGCCAGCCAGGAAACCCGGACCTACAGCATCCAGCATGCCCCCCTGACCCGGGTGATCTTCGGCAGCGGCGACCGCATCCGGTGCGCCGAGGGCTGGGAGATGACCGTCGACGACAGCAAGGAGTCCCGAGGACTGATCGTCTACATCGGCGAGGACGACCAGGGCGAGATCCGCGAGCTGCCCGAGGCGCGGCTGGCCGACTCCATGCAGTTCGACCAGGCCCGCGACCGCCTGCTGACCGGCCAGGTCGACCGCAACGACTGGTTCGACCTGCGCTTCCGCACCCTGCACCACCATCATCGCACCGAGCAGAACCCGGCGCTGGGCCTGGCCGGCCCGCGCATCGACCTGATCCCGCACCAGCTCTATATCGCCGACGAGATCTCCCGGCGCCAGGCGCCGCGGGTGCTGCTGGCCGATGAGGTCGGGCTCGGCAAGACCATCGAGGCCGGCCTGATCCTGCACCGCCTGCTGTTGACGGGCCGCGCCGAGCGCGCCCTGATCCTGGTGCCGGCGAGCCTCACCCACCAGTGGCTGGTGGAACTGCTGCGCCGCTTCTCGCTGGAGGTCACCCTGCTCGACGAGCAGCAGAGTCTGGCCCAGGGCGACGGCAACCCCTTCGAGGCCGGCCAGCTGGTGCTGGCCAGCCAGGACTGGCTGTTCGCCAACCCGCACCGCCAGGCCCAGGCCGAGGCCGTCGACTGGGATCTGTTGATCGCCGACGAGGCCCACCACCTGGAATGGAGCGAGAACGCCGACGAGGTCGGCCCCGGCTACGCCTGCGTGGAGCGCCTGGCCGCCAGCGTGCCCGGCGTGCTGCTGCTGACCGCCACTCCGGAGCAGATGGGCCAGGCCAGCCACTTCGCCCGGCTGCGCCTGCTCGACCCGGATCGCTACCACAGCCTGGCGGCCTTCCAGGAAGAAGAGCGCCACTACGCCGAGGTGGCCGCCGCCATCGATGCCCTGGAGCGCCTGCCCGGCGAGGCCGCCGACCGCGAGGCCGTGGCGGCCGTCAGCGACGACCCCGACAGCGCCGCGCTGCTCGCCACCCTGGCCGACCCCGAGAGCGGCGACGACCAGCAGGCCGCCGCCCGCGGCCAGCTGCGCGAGCAGCTGCTCGACCGCCACGGCACCGGCCGGGTGATGTTCCGCAACAGCCGCCGCCACGTCGGCGGCTTCCCCGAGCGTCGCCTGCACGTCGACCGCCTCGAGCTGCCCTCCGCCTACCGCCGGGTGCTACGCCGCCTGGGCCGCGACGAGGACTACCTCGACGAGCTGCTGATCGAGACCGGCCTCGACCACCCCGAGGTGCTGGTCTATCTGGACACCATGTACCAGGCGCTGGCCAACGACCCGCTCAACGCCGAGCCCTGGTGGCAGTTCGACCCGCGCGTGACCTGGCTGCTGGAGCGGATCACCGAGCTCGGCGACGACAAGATCCTGGTCATCGCCCACGACCGCGAGACCGCCCAGGGCCTGGCCGACGGCCTGCGCGTGCTGGGCGGCGTGCAGGCCCCGGTGTTCCACGAGGACCTGACCCTGGTCGAGCGCGACCGCGCCGCCGCGGCCTTCGCCGACGACGAGGACGGCTGCCAGGTGCTGGTGTGCTCGGAGATCGGCTCCGAGGGCCGCAACTTCCAGTTCTGCCGCCACCTGGTGATGTTCGACCTGCCGCTGCACCCGGACCAGCTCGAGCAGCGCATCGGCCGCCTCGACCGCATCGGCCAGCGCCACGCCATCGAGCTGCACGTGCCGGTGTTCGCCGCCAGCCCCGGCGAGCAGCTGCTGCGCTGGTATCAGGAGGGCATGGACGCCTTCGGCGCGCCCCACGGCCTGGGCGGCGAACTGTTCGACGCCTTCGGCGACGCCCTGGCCGACGCCCTGCTCGACGAGGAAAGCCTGGACGAGGTGATCGCGGACACCCGCGAGCTCTTCGACCGCCGCATGACCGAACGCGACGCCGGCCGCAACCGCCTGCTCGAGCTCAACGCCTGCCGCCCGGAGCGCGCCGAGCAGACCATCGAGGCGATCCGCGAGCTCGACGAGGACCGCGCCCTGCGCCGCTACATCGACCAGGCACTGGACATCTTCGGCGTGGATGCCAAGGACATCGGCAACGACATCCAGCACCTCAAGCCCGGCCCGCAGATGCTCGACGGCCTGCCGGGGCTGGTGAAGGGCGAGGACGGCTTCTCGGCCACCTTCTCCCGCGAGCGCGCCCTGGGGCGCGACGACGTTCAGCGCCTGTCCTGGGAGCACCCGCTGACCCGCGAGATGATGGGCCGCATCCTCGACGGCACCATGGGCAACACCGCGCTGGCGCTGCTCAAGCATCCGTCGATCCCCGGCGGCCGGCTGATGGCCGAGCTGGTGTTCCGCACCCACTGCCCGGCCCCCAAGCGGCTGCACCTCAACCGCTTCCTGCCGCCGACCGCGGTGCGCGTGCTGCTCGACGAGTCCGGCGCCAACCTGACCGCCAAGGTCTCCTTCACCGGGCTGTCGAAGAACCTGCAGAAGGTCAAGAAGGCCGCCGCCCGCGACCTGATCAAGAGCCGCCACGAGCAGCTCCGCGACCTGCTCGACCGCGCCGAGGCCGAGGCCGAGCGCGAGCTGCCGACCATCGTCGAGGCCGCCCAGGCCCGCATGCGCGAGGCGCTGGACGCCGAGCTGACCCGCCTGGAGGCCCTGGCCCGCCGCAACCCCGCGGTGCGCGAGGACGAGCTGACGGCGCTGCGCGAGGAGCGCGCCGCCCTGGACGCCGCCATCGAGGGCACCCGGCTGCGGCTGGATGCGGTGCGGGTCATCGTCACCATCGACGAGAACTCCCGCTAGGCGAGGCGACTCCCCCGGACGAGACCTGTCGCCGCCCTCCGGGGCTGATCCGGCGACAGGTCCCGGAGCGCCGGACCGCCGAGGGGCGCTATGAACCCATCCCTGAGCGCTACTTTGGCCCTACGGCGCTCTCGCATCCTGCTCCGCTTGCAGGTCCGGTGCTGGCCATCCTTGGCCAGCCCGTTCGGCGGAATCCGCCTCACCCATGGCCAAAAACCCCCTCTTCGACCTGTCCCCGGCGCCCCGTCTTGACGCCTTAACCAAGAGCCCCCGTCGGCACGCTGCCGGCGGGGGCTCGTCGTTTCAGGGCATGGAAATGCGAAAGGGATGCGCTGATTTATGTCGCGAGCGATGAGAGGTGGGGGCGCCTAGCCTGGGTGCCGCCGGAGCGCAGAGCCGAGCGTAGCGACAAAACATCCGAAGGATGGCCCGGTGAGGAACCGAAGGTTCCGAATCAACCGGAGTGTAGCCTGCTACATGAGGATTCCGATCGGACCGGCGCCCCGGCACCGCCGGCGCCCAGGATCACTAGGTTCGTTCCCGACGAACCTATGCACTTCCTGCATCCCTGCAGGTCGTCGAGCGCAGCAATAAATCGGCGTTTCACTAGCCGAGGATATCGGTCAGGGCCTCCTCCAGGGTCGGGAAGCGGAACACGAAGCCCGCCTCCTCCAGGCGCGCCGGTCGCATGTCGGCACCGGTCAGCAGCAGCCGCGACATCTCGCCGAGGCCGATCTCCAGCACCTTGGCCGGCACCGGCAGCAGCGCCGGGCGGTGCAGATGCCGCGCCAGCAGGCGAGTGAAGACGGCATTGGTGACCGGATGCGGGGCGCTGCCGTTGAAGGCCCCCTGAAGGTCGTCGCGCTCGAGCAGCAGCAGGATGGCGTTCACCAGATCCTGGCGATGCACCCAGGGCATGAACTGAGTGCCATCGCCCAGGCGCCCGCCCAGCCCCAGCTTGAAGGGCGGCAGCAGGCGCTGCAGCATGCCGCCGCCGGCGTCGAGCACCAGGCCCAGGCGCAGGATCGCCAGCCGGGTGCCGAAGGCCGTCACGCCCTCGGCGGCTGCCTCCCAGCGCTGGCACAGGCGATGGGCGAATTCGTCGTGGGGCGGCGTCTCCTCGGTGACGACGGTGTCGCCCTGGTCGCCGTAGTAGCCCATGGCCGAGGCCGAGACCATCACCGACGGCGCGCGCCCGTGCGACGCCTTGAGCTGCTCGCAGAGCTGCACCAGCTCGCGGGTGGCGCCAAGCCGGGAATCCAGCAGCCGCTCCTTCTGCGCCTCGCTCCAGCGCTTGCCGGCGATCGGCTCGCCGGCCAGGTTGACCAGCGCCTCCGGTGGCGTATCGACGAAGTCCAGCGCCGAGCGACGCACGTCGACGCCCTCCGGCAACTTGAGTCGCGCCTGGGCAGGGTCTCGCGACACCACCTGGACCCGATGCCCGTCCGTGATCAGTCGCCGGCACAGGGCCTGGCCGACGAATCCGCTGCCTCCGGTGATCAGTATGCGCATTCCGGTCTCCTTGGATGGCGTCGAGCAAGTGTTATACAGGTTTTGTACACGTCTGTTAGTCTAGCGGTAAACCCCGTTGACTGCATGAGCCCGACATGACCTCGACGCCCCCTTCCCATGCCGTGATCGGGGCCGGTATCGCCGGCCTGGCCTGCGCCCGTGCGCTGGCGGATGCCGGCCACGACGTCACCGTGTTCGACAAGGGTCGCGGCCCCGGCGGCCGGATGTCCAGTCGCCGGCTCGAGGACGGCGCCATCGAGCTCGGCGCCCAGAGCTTTCGCGCCGCCCATCCGGCCTTCCGCGAACAGGTGGCCGCCTGGGTGCAGGCCGGGGTGGCCGCGCCCTGGCCCGACGCCCTGTGGCGGCTGGAAGCGGGCCGGGCAGCGCGGCGCGCCGACGGCCACCCCCGCTACACCGGCACGCCGCGGATGAGCGCGGTCACGCGCCAGCTGGCCCGCGGCCTGCCCCTGCACACCGGCACCCGCATCGTGTCGCTCGCGCGCGCAGGTAACGATTGGCGGCTCATCGACGAGCGCGGCACCACGCATGGCCCCTTCGCCACGGTGAGCCTGGCGCTGCCCGCGCCTCAGGCCGAGGGCTTGATCGCCCCCCATGCGCCGGAGCTCGCGAGCGAATGCCGACAGGTGCCCCAGCGCGCCTGCTGGGCGGCCTGGGCCCGCCTCGAGGCGCCACTCACGCTGCCCGGCGCCGAGGCCAATTGGCCGCTGCTGCAGTTCGACGCGGGCCCGCTGAAGCGCGTGGTCCGCCACCGCACCAAGCCCGGCCGCGGCGGTGCGCCCGAACTCATCACCCTGCTGGCCGATCTCGACTGGAGCGAACGCCGGCTCGAGGACGCCCCGGATGCCGTGGCCGTGGACCTGCTCGGCGCCCTGAACGACGCGCTCGAGACGCTCCGCCGCGCCGCCAGCCTGCCGGCGGTACAGGCGCGGGGCGCCCACCGCTGGCGCTATGCCGAACCCGGCGCGGTGGCGCCGGGCCATGACCATCGCCTGACGGACGCCGGCCTGGCGCTGTGCGGCGATGGCTGGCGCGGCGGACGCATCGAGGACGCCTGGCTGTCCGGCCACCACCTGGGCGAGGCGCTATGCCATCGCCATCCCCTTCCCGACCACGGAGATTTCCCGACATGAGCAATGCCCTGATCCTGATGGCCCACGGCTCCAGCGACCCTAACTGGCGGGCACCCTTCGAGCGCCTGGCCGAGCAGCTATCCGCCCGGCTTGCGACCCCGCTGCGCCTGGCCTACATGGAGATCTGCGCGCCCTCGCTGGAGGACACCGTGGCCGAGCTGGCGGCCGAGGGCGTCGAGCACGCCGAGATCCTGCCGCTGTTCTTCGCCGCCGGCCGCCACCTGCGCAAGGACGTGCCCGGCCAGGTCGAAGCCCTCGGCGAGGCGCACCCCGAGGTACAGCTGACGCTGCTGCCGCCGGTGGGCGAGCATCCGGCCTTCGTCGAGGCCCTGGCGGCGGTGATCGCCGAGCGGGCCGGCGAGAGCGACTGACGGCCGTGTTGTACATCGACTGCTTTTTGTACAAAATTGGTGGTTGAAGCCCCATCCCTTCCGTCACCGATCTCACCACCGAGGCAGAGGCCCGCATGAGCGATCAGGCGAACCATCCGGCCGATGCGCCGCTCTATCCGATTCGCGAAGTCTCGCGCCTGACCGGCGTCAATGCCGTGACCCTGCGCGCCTGGGAGCGCCGCTACGGGCTGATCCAGCCTAAGCGCACCCCCAAGGGCCACCGACTCTACGCCAAGGACGACATCGCCCGCGTCGAGCGCATCCTGCAATGGCTCAACCGCGGCGTGCCCGTCAGCCAGGTCCGCGAGCTGCTGGAAC
Source organism: Halomonas sp. SL1 (assembly GCF_003030865.2). Taxonomy (NCBI): domain Bacteria; kingdom Pseudomonadati; phylum Pseudomonadota; class Gammaproteobacteria; order Oceanospirillales; family Halomonadaceae; genus Halomonas; species Halomonas sp. SL1. The sequence goes on from NZ_PYUQ02000020.1 coordinate 58,335, forward strand.
AGCCCGAGATCGTGGAGGCGCCGCCGCCCGCCGCCGGCGACTGGGGGAGCCAGCGCCAGCAGCTGATCAAGGCCGTCGAGGCGCTGGACCTCGAGCGCCTGGAGGCGCTGTTCAACCAGGCCCTGGCCCTCTATCCGGTCGCCACCTGCCTCGACGAGCTGTGGCAGCCGGTGCTGCGCGAGCTGGAGGAGCGCTGGGACGACCGCCTGGGCGCCGACCTGCAGCGCCGCACTCTGGAAGCCTTCCTGCGCACTCGCATCGGCACGCGGCTGTATCACGCCAACGCCCGGGCCGGCGGCTCCACGCTGCTGATCGTGCCGCTGCCCGACGACGGCCCGCTGTGGGGGCTGCTGGCCGCCCTGGCCGCCGCCGATCGCGGCTACCGCGTGCAGTGGCTCGACGCCGCGCTGCCGCCACAGGAGCTGCCGCTGGCCGTAGAGCGCTTCCACGCCAGCGCCCTGCTGCTGGCCAGTGGCCGCGCCGAGCGCGCCGACCTGGTGCGCCGCCAGCTGCCGCGCCTGGCCGAGCAGCTCGAGGTGCCGGTGGCCCTGTGCGGCCCGGTGGCCCGCATTCGCGCGGCCGACCTCGACGCCTCGGGCGTGGAGCTGCTCGGCGACGACCTGAGCCACGCCATGACACGCCTGCACTCCCTGACCCAAGCCGCCTGAACGGAGACACCGATGTCCCCGACCCTGGTCTGGTTCCGTAGCGACCTGCGCATCCACGACAACACCGCCCTGGCCGCCGCGGCCCGCCGCGGCCCGGTGATCGGCGTCTTCCTGCGCTGCCTGCCACAATGGCAAGCCCACGGCCACGGCGCCAACAAGCTGGACTTCACCCGTCGCGGCGTCGCCGCGCTCTCCGAGTCGCTGGCCGGGCTCAACATTCCGCTGCTGCATCGCGACATCGAGGCCTTCGACGAGGCCCCGGCGACGCTGCTCGCCCTGGCCCGGGAGCTCGGCGCCGAGGCGATGCACTTCAACCGCGAGTACCCGCTCGACGAGGCGCGCCGCGACGCGGCGGTGATCGAGGCCTTCGAGGACGCCGGTCTCGCCGCCCACGGCCATCGCGACGCCGTGGCCTTCGCCCCGGGCGAGCTGCTGACCGGCAAGGGCGACGTCTACGGCGTCTTCACCCCCTTCGCCAAGGCCTGGCACAAGGCGATCACCGCCGACCGGCTGGCGCTGCAGGACGCGCCCGATCCCCAGACCAGGCTGTCGGTCGATGCCGACCCCATCCCCGAGCTGCCCGAGCTCGAGGACACGCCGGTCGACGGCCGCCTGTGGCCCGCCGGCGAGGGCCCGGCCGCGGACCGCCTGGAACGCTTCCTGCGCTTTCGCGGCCGCCACTACGACGACCAGCGCGACTTCCCGGCGATCCGCGGCACCAGCGAGCTGTCGCCCTACCTGGCGCTGGGCATGATCTCCCATCGCCAGTGCATGCAGGCGGTGATGGCCGAGAACGACGGCGCCCTGGCCGACGGTGACGCCGGCCTCACCGCCTGGGTCGGCGAGCTGATCTGGCGCGAGTTCTACCAGCACATCGCCGCCGGTTTCCCGCGGGTGTGCCGCCACCGCGCCTTCCAGCGTCACACCGAGGCGCTGCCGTGGCGCGACGACGAGGCCGGCTTCCGGGCCTGGTGCGAGGGGCGCACCGGCTACCCCATCGTCGATGCCGCCATGCGCCAGCTCGTCGCCACCGGCTGGATGCACAACCGGCTGCGCATGGTGACCGCCATGTTCCTGTCCAAGCATCTGCTGATCGACTGGCGCCGCGGCGAAGCCTTCTTCCTGCGTCACCTGGTCGACGGCGAGTTCGGCGCCAACAACGGCGGCTGGCAGTGGGCGGCCTCCACCGGCACCGACGCCGCGCCCTACTTCCGCATCTTCAATCCCACCACCCAGTCCCAGCGCTTCGACCCGGAAGGCCGCTTCCTCGCCGAATGGCTGCCGGAGCTCGCCGAGCTGTCGCCCAAGGCCCGTCACGCCCCGGGCAACGACCTGCTGAGCGGCGTCGACTATCCGGCGCCCATCGTCGACCACAAGGCCGCCCGCGTCCGGGCGCTGGACGCCTTCAAGAACCTGCCCGCTGCCTGAAGCGGGCGCTTCTCCCGGCCACGCCACCCACTTTCGCCCCTCGCTTCTTCTCCCTCCACGGAGGCTGTCATGTCACCGGACCCGGACCTGGAGGCCTTCTGCGCCTTCTACAACAAGCTGGACAAATCCTGTACAAAAAATCTGTACAAGATATATACTCCAGACATCGCATTCGCCGACCCGCTGCACCGCATCGACGGCCTGCCGGCCCTGGAAGCCTACTTCGCCAGCCTGTACGAGAACGTCACGGCGTGTCGATTCGTCTTCCACGATCGCCAGCGACAAGGCGACACCGCCTTCGTGACCTGGACGATGCATCTGGCTCACCGCCGCCTGGACGGCGGCCGGGAGATCACGGTGGAAGGGGCCTCGCGGCTGCTCTTCGCCGGCGACGACACGGGACGGGTCCGCGAGCACCGGGACTACTTCGACGCCGGCGCCCTGCTCTACGAGCGGGTGCCGCTGCTGGGCACGGCGATCCGCTGGCTCAAGCGTCGCGCGGGAGGCTGAAGGGCGGCTGAAACCGCAACGCCGCCTCCCGCGTAGCTGCAACACAGGCGTCGCCATACGCGAGGAGACGACATGACGGCATCCCATACGACCCGCTGCATCTGGCTGACCGGCGCCACGTCCGGCATCGGCCGCGCCCTGGCCGTGCGCCTGCTCGACCAAGGGCATCGGGTCGCGCTCAGCGCCCGCCGCCCTGACGCCCTGCAGGAGCTGGCCGGCGACCGCGACAACGCCCTGCTGCTGCCGCTGGACGTCAGCGACCGCGACGCCGTGCTGGCCGCCGGCGATCGCATCGCCGCCCGCTTCGGCCGCCTCGACCTGGCGATCCTCAACGCCGGCACCTGCGAATATCTCGAGGCCGGCCACTTCGACGCCGCGCTGATCGAGCGGGTCTTCGCCACCAACTTCTTCGGCGCCCTGCACGGCGTGGAGGCCGCGCTGCCGCTGCTGCGTCAGGCCAGGTCCCAGGGAGGCCGGCCGCTGCTGGCCGCCACCTCCAGCGCCTCGGCCTATCTGCCGCTGCCACGCGCCGAGGCCTACGGCGCCTCCAAGGCCGCCCTCAGCCACTTCCTGGAATCGCTGCGCCTCGACCTGGCTGGCGAAGAGATCGACGTCAGCCTGATTCATCCCGGCTTCGTGAAGACGCCGCTGACCGATCGCAACGACTTCCCGATGCCGATGCGGGTCAGCGTCGACCAGGCCGCCGAGGCGATCCTCAAGGGCCTGGAGGCCCACCGCCTCGACATCCACTTCCCACGCCGCTTCACCCTGCCGCTCAAGCTGCTGGGCATCCTGCCGCCGGGGCTGCGCTTCCGCCTCGGGCGGCGCCTGGCCCGCGGCGCCGACACGGAGGCTTCGTCATGACGTCGCTCGCCACTCCCGCTTCTCCCCAGGGCCGCCAGCGCATCGCGGTGATCGGCAGCGGCATCGCCGGCATGGCCGCCGGCTGGTACCTGTCCCGGCACCACGAGGTCACCCTGTTCGAGGCCGACACCCGCCTCGGCGGCCACACCGCCACCATGGACGTCGAGCTCGAGGGCCGTCACTACGCCATCGACACCGGCTTCATCGTCTTCAACGACTGGACCTATCCCCACTTCCGGCGCCTGCTGGCGACCCTCGGGGTGGAGAGCCAGGCCACCGAGATGAGCTTCTCGGTGCACGAGACGGCCCGCGACTTCGAGTACAACGGTCACAGCCTGCCGCGGCTGTTCGCTCAATGGTCGAACCTGCTGCGGCCGAGCTTCCACGGCCTGCTGCGCGACATCCTGCGCTTCAACCGCGAGGCCACCCAGGCGATGGTCGACGACCGGCTGCCGGCGGACCTGACCCTGGGCGACTACCTGGACGCCGGGGGCTACGGCGAGGGCTTCCAGCGCCACTACCTGCTGCCCATGGGCGCGGCGATCTGGTCGGCCAGCATCGGCCAGCTACGCGCCTTCCCGGCCCGCTTCTTCGTGCGCTTCTTCCATCACCACGGCCTGCTGTCGGTCAACGAGCGGCCCCAGTGGTACACCCTGGTCGGCGGCTCGCGGGCCTATATACCGGCGTTGACCGCGCCCTACGCCGAACGCCTCCGGCTGGCCACGCCGGTGTGCGGCGTGCGTCGCGAGGCCGACGGGGTACGGGTGCGCAGCGACGCCGGCGAGGAACACTTCGACCAGGTGGTGCTGGCCTGCCACGCCGACCAGGCGCTGGCCATGCTCGACGACGCCAGCCCCGCCGAGCGCGAGATCCTCGGCGCCCTGCCCTACCACGATAACGAGGTGGTGCTGCACACCGACACCCGACTGCTGCCGCGCCGCAAGCGCGCCTGGGCGAGCTGGAACTACCGGCTCGACGGCCGCGGCGACGATGCCCGGGTCTCGGTGACCTACGACATGAACATCCTGCAGCGCCTCGAGGCGCCGCACACCTTCTGCGTGACCCTCAACGACGGCGACAGCATCGACCCGGCCAAGGTGCTCGGGCGCTACACCTACGCCCATCCGCAGTTCAGCCTCGCCGGCATGAACGCCCAGGCCCGCCACGCCGAGATCTCGGGGCCGGGCCGGCGCACCCACTTCTGCGGCGCCTACTGGCGCAACGGCTTCCACGAGGACGGCGTGTGGAGCGCGCTACGGGTGGCCCGGGCGCTGGGCTGCGACCCCGACGCGCCGGCCGGTGCCCGGGCGGCCACGGAGGTGCCGGCATGATCTCCACCCCGCGCTCGCGCATCTATCGCGGCTGGCTGCGTCATCGTCGCTTCACGCCCCGTGCCCACGCCTTCCGCTACCGGCTTTGGATGGCCTGGCTCGACCTCGACGAGCTGCCGGAGCTGTTCGACGGCGTGCCCGGCTTCAGCGCCCGGCGCCCGGCCCTGGCGCGCTTCCGCCGCGAGGACTACCTGGCGCCCCACGACCGGCCGCTCAAGGACGCCGTGCGCGCCGAGCTGACGCGGCTGCTGGGCGACGCCCCGAACGGCCGCATCTGCCTGCTCACCCAGCTGCGCACCCTCGGCGTGGGCTTCAATCCGGTGTCGCTGTACTACGCCTACGACGCCCGCGGCGAGCTGCGGGCCCTGCTCGGCGAGGTCAGCAACACGCCCTGGGGCGAGCGCACCACCTATGCCTGCCGGGTCGAGCCGCGGCGCCACGGCCATCGCGCCGACTTCGACAAGGCCATGCACGTCTCGCCGTTCAACCCCATGGACATGCGCTACCGCTGGCGCTTCGACAGCCCCGGCGAACGCCTGAACCTGAACATGGAGACCTGGCGCGGCGACGAGCGCCACTTCGACGCCAGCCTGAGCCTGGAAGCCCGCCCGGCGACCCGTCGCGTGCTGCTGGCCACCCTGGCCCGTCACCCGGCGATGGCGCTGAAGACCGTCGCCGGCATCCACTTCGAGGCCCTGCGCCTGTGGCTCAAGCGCGTCCCCGTCCACGACCATCCCCGCCATCAGGAGAGTTCGCCGTGAATACACGCACCGCCAACGCCCGTCCACTGCCGGCCCAGGGCGATCGCCTGACGCGCTGGCTCAAGGCTCGCCTGCTGCCCCAGCTGGATCGGCTGGAAGGCGGCGAGATCACCCTGATCGAGGGCCATCAGCGCCACCGCCTGGGCCGCGGCGGCCCGCTCTCGGTGACCCTGGTGGTGCGCGACTCGCGGGCCTGGCGACGCATGGCGCTGGGCGGCACCGTGGGCGCCGGCGAGGCCTACATGGACGGCGACTGGGACGCCGACGACCCGGTGGCGCTGGTGCGGCTGTTCGCCGCCAACCTGGAACGGGTCAACGGCGAGATGGAAGGCGGCCTGGCCGGCGCCGGTCGCTGGCTGCTCGGCGCCTTCTACCGGCTGCAGCGCAACAGCCTGAGCGGCTCGCGGCGCAACATCGCCGCCCACTACGACATCGGCAACGACCTGTTCGCGACCTTCCTCGACCGCCGCCACTGGATGTACTCCAGCGCCGTCTTTCCCCGCACGGGCGCCAGCCTCGAGGAGGCCTCGACCCACAAGCTCGACCTGATGCTCGAGCGCCTCGACGTGCGCCCGCATCACCACCTGCTGGAGATCGGCACCGGCTGGGGCGGGCTGGCCATCCACGCCGCCCGCACCCGCGGCTGCCGGGTCACCACCACCACCATCTCCGACGAGCAGTACGCCCACACCGCCCGGCGGCTGGCCGAGGAAGGGCTGGAGGACCGCGTCACCCTGCTCAAGCGCGACTACCGCGAGCTGGAGGGCCGCTTCGACCGGCTGATCTCGGTGGAAATGATCGAGGCGGTCGGCCACCAGTACCTGGAGACCTACCTGACCACCCTGGACCGGCTGCTGACCGACGACGGCATGGCCATGCTGCAGGCCATCACCATTCGCGATCAGCGCTACGAGGCCGCCAAGCGCGAGATGGACTTCATCAAGCGCTACATCTTCCCCGGCGGCTTCCTGCCCTCCCAGAGCGTCATTCTCGACGGCCTGACCCGCCACACCTCGCTGAACCTGGTGGGTCTGGACGAGATCGGCCAGCACTATGCGCGCACCCTGCGCGAGTGGCGCCATCGCTTCGAGGCCAACCTGGAGACCGTGCGCCGGCTGGGCTACGACGAGCGCTTCATCCGCATGTGGCGCTACTACCTGTGCTACTGCGAGGGCGGCTTCCTGGAGCGTACCATCGGCACCAGCCAGCTGCTGCTGGCCAAGCCGGGCGCGCGGCCGGTGCCGCTGACGGGGGCGGCATGACACCCGGGCTTTGGCGGGCGCTGGCCAACCTGGCCGGCTTCCAGCTGGGCTGGCTGGCCTGTGTGCTGGGCGGCAGCCTCGTGGGGGGCATCGTGGCGGGCGGGGTGATCGCGGCGCACCTGCGCTGGCAGGCGCGGCCGGGGGAATGGCGCTGGCTGGCGGGCTTCGCGGGGCTGGGGCTCGTCATCGACGGCGGCCTGGCGATGGCCGGCGGCTTTCGTTTCCCGCCGGAGACCTTCCTGATCGGCCCGCTACCGGCCTGGACAGGACCGTTACCGCTATGGCTATGGCTGCTGTGGCCGCTGTTCGCCACCCTGCTGCACCATTCCCTGGCCTGGCTGTGGCGGCATCCCTGGCTGGCGGCGGCCGGCGGCGCCACCAGCGGGCCGCTGTCCTACTATGCCGGCGCCGAACTCGCCGGTGTCACCCTCGCTCCCTGGCTGCTGGCCGCCGAGGCGCTGTGCTGGGCCATGCTGTGCCTGTGGCTATGCCATCGACTCGGCCGGCCCGGCGGCCTCGCTCGTGCCGGCTGAGGCCTGCGTGCGCCAGCGGGCGTCCAGGGCCTGAACGGTCAGCGGGCGATCGTAGAGGAAGCCCTGGACCAGCTCGCAGCCCACCGAGCGCAGGAAGTCCCGCTGGGCGCGGGTCTCCACGCCTTCGGCCACGACTTCCAGCGAAAGCCCCCGGGCCATGGCCAGCACCGCACCGACGATGGCGGCATCGGCGCGGTCGTCCGGCAGGGCCCGTATGAAGGCCCGGTCGAGCTTGAGCTTGTCCAGCGGCAGATGCTTGAGGTAGCCGAGCGACGAGTAGCCGGTGCCGAAGTCGTCGATGGCCACCGGGTGGCCGCGGTCGCGCAGGGCCTCCAGCCGCGGTGCCACGTCGCCGGCGCGCTCGTCGAGCAGTACCGATTCGGTGAGCTCCAGCCCCAGCAGCCGCGCCGGTACCTTGTGACGCGACAGGCCGGCGGCCAGCGCGGACTCCAGGTCGCCCTGGAACAGCTGCATGGCCGAGATGTTGATCCACACCGGCACCTCGGGCATCCCCTGGCGACGCCAGTGGGCGATCTGTGCCAGGGCGTGGTCGATCACCCAGTTGCCCAGCAGTGCCATCAGGCCATGGCGCTCGGCCAGGGGAATGAACTCGCCCGGCGAGATCATGCCGTCGCGGGGATGGCGCCAGCGCAGCAGCGCCTCGAGCCCGGCCAGGCCGTCGTCGATCAGCCGATACTGGGGCTGATAGTGCAGCTCCAGCTGGCCGCCGGTGGCCAGGGCATTGCGCAGCTCGTTGACCAGCGCCAGCTTCGGCCCCTCCTGCACGTCCAGCGAGGGGCGGAAGCGCAGGCAATGATTGCGGCCGTGGCGCTTGGCGGCATAGAGCGCGGACTCCAGGCGCTGGAAGAGCACGCTCGCGTCGCGACCGTCCTCCGGCGCACGGCAGCTGCCCAGCGTCAGCCCCAGGCGCAGGGTGTTGCCATCCAGCTCGAAGGGCTCGCCCAGATGCGACTGCAGGCCGGCCACCCACTGCTCGTGGTCGTCGAAGGTGGTGGTGCGGATGACCATGAACTCGTCGCCGCCGAGCCGGCCCACCACGCCGCCGGCCACCTGTCGCGCCAGCCGCTCGCCGACCCGGGCCAGCAGGCGGTCGCCGATCTCGACGCCCAGGCCATCGTTGACTTCCTTGAAGCCATCGATGTCGATCATCGCCATGTCCAGGCTCTCGCCGGCCTGGAGGTGACGCAGCCGCGAGGTCAGCAGGTCATGCAGGCGGCGCCGGTTGGGCAGTCCGGTCAGGGGGTCCTCGAAGCCGATGCGGCGCAGGTCGCGCTCGCGGGCCTTGCGCAGCGAGATGTCCGAGAACAGGCACACGTAGTGGCGCACCCGCCCCCGATCGTCGCTGACGGCGCGGACCTTGAGCCACTCGGGATATTCGTCGCCCTGCTTGCGGCGGTTCCAGATCTCGCCTTCCCAGCGGCCGGTGCTGTGCAGCGTCTGCCAGTAGCGCTCGAAGAAGGCCGCATCGTGCCGCGGCGCCGCCAGGGAGGCGACGTTCAGCCCCTTGACCTCTGCCGGGTCGTAGCCGGTGATCTGGGTGAAGGCGGGATTGACCACCAGGATGCGATAGTCGGCATCGGTGACGATCACGCCTTCCTCGGTCATGGTCAGCGCTTCCTGGCCCAGCCGCGAACGCAGGCGTTCCAGACGCACCTGGCGCCAGGCATCCCACAGCCCGGTGGCGGCGATCAGCACGGCGGCGACGCGGAGCCCCGCATCGGGCAGCCAGACGCCGGCCGACACCGCGGCCAGGGCGACCCACAGCAGCGGGCGATTGAGGGAAAGTACGGGCCACATGGCTTCGGCCTCGACTCGTCGACATGAATGAGACTCTGCCCTTTCGGGAGAGCGCTAACCTTCCCCTATCGGCCGACGCGAACATAACTGTACCCTGGACGACGACGAAATCCCCCCGGCCCCCTGGCCGGCGTGCATTCGCGGGACACGAACAGTAGACTAGGCGGGGCCGCCAGGGCGGCCCATGCCGTTTCGATACGGCATACCACCATCTCGACACTCGGAACGATTCAGTGACCAAGCAACATTCCTTTGATCGCGAAGCACTGCTGGCATGCAGCCGTGGCGAGCTGTTCGGCCCCGGCAACGCCCAACTGCCGGCACCCAACATGCTGATGCTCGACCGCATCGCGCACATCCATGAAGAGGGTGGCGAACACGGCAAGGGCGAACTGATCGCCGAGCTGGATATCCACCCGGACCTGTGGTTCTTCGACTGCCACTTCCCCGGCGATCCGGTGATGCCGGGCTGCCTGGGCCTCGATGCCATGTGGCAGCTGGTGGGCTTCTATCTGGGCTGGCTGGGTCACCCGGGCCGCGGGCGCGCCCTGGGCTGCGGCGAGGTCAAGTTCAGCGGCCAGATCCTGCCGGATGCCGAGAAGGTGACCTACCGCATCAACATCAAGCGCATCATCACCCGGCGCCTGATTCTGGGCATCGCCGACGGCACCGTGTCCGTCGACGGCCGCGACATCTATCAGGCCAACGACCTGCGGGTCGGCCTGTTCACCTCCACCGCGAATTTCTGATCAGGAGGCTCCCATGCGACGAGTGGTAGTCACCGGCCTGGGCATCGTGTCCTGCCTGGGCAACGACGCAACACAGGTTCTCGACGCCCTGCGCACCGGGCGCTCAGGCATTCGCTTCAAGGATGAATACGCCGAGCTCGGCTTCCGCAGCCAGGTCGCCGGCGTCGTCGATATCGATCTCGACGCCCTGGTCGATCGCAAGCTGCGCCGCTTCATGGGCGACGCCGCGGCCTATGCCTATGTGAGCATGGCCCAGGCGGTCGAGGATTCCGGCCTCTCTCCGGAGCAGGTCTCCAACGAGCGCACCGGCCTGATCGCCGGCTCCGGCGGCGCCTCCAGCGCCAACCAGGTCGAGGCCGCCGACGTCATGCGCCAGAAGGGCCTGCGCCGCGTGGGCCCGTATCGGGTCACCCGCACCATGGGCAGCACCGTGTCGGCCTGCCTGGCGACGCCATTCAAGATCAAGGGCGTGAACTACTCCATCTCCTCCGCCTGCGCCACCTCGGCGCACTGCATCGGCAGCGCCATGGAGCAGATCCAGCTGGGCAAGCAGGACGTGGTCTTCGCCGGCGGCGGCGAGGAGGAACACTGGACGCTGTCCTGCCTGTTCGACGCCATGGGCGCGCTCTCGACCCACTACAACGAGGCGCCGGACAAGGCCTCCCGACCCTATGACCAGGCCCGCGATGGCTTCGTCATCGCCGGCGGCGGCGGCATGCTGGTGCTCGAGGAGCTGGAACACGCCAAGGCCCGCGGCGCCAAGATATACGCCGAGCTGGTCGGCTACGGCGCCACCTCCGACGGCCACGACATGGTCGCCCCGTCCGGCGAGGGCGCGGTGCGCTGCATGCGCCAGGCCATGGCCACCGTCGACGGCGACATCGACTACATCAATACTCACGGCACCTCCACGCCTGTCGGCGACGTCGCCGAGCTGAAAGCGGTGCGCGAGGTGTTCGGCGATTCCACGCCGGCAATGAGCTCGACCAAGTCGCTGACCGGCCACTCGCTGGGCGCCACCGGCGTGCAGGAAGCGATCTACTCGCTGCTGATGATGGAGAACGACTTCATCGCCGCCTCCGCCAACGTCGAGGACCTCGACGAGCAGGCCGACGGCTTCGACATCGTCACCGAGCGCCGCGAGGCCAAGGTCGAGCGCGTGCTGTCCAACAGCTTCGGCTTCGGCGGCACCAACGCCTGCCTGGTGCTGGAGAAGTATCGCGGCTGACGGGGCCATCCCTGCCCGCGACGAAGGCACGACTGAAATGAAGAGAGGCGCCCCGCGGGGCGCCTCTTTTTTTTGCCTCATGCCTGTCGACTCGCCGCCTCGCCGGGCGATCGCGCCGGCAACGAACGGGCTCAGCTCGCCGCCGTCTCCCGGGCGCCGGCCTCGGCGCTGTCGTCGCGGGGCCGAGGCACCTCGGAGATCTCCGCCAGCTGCGCCTCGATCCAGGCCTCGGTCTCGGCCAGCACCTCTTCCGGGCTGCGACCGACGGTCTCGATCGGCTCGCCCACCACCAGCGTCAGTCGCCCCGGGTGCTTGACCCAGTGGCGGCCCGGCCAGCGCTCGCCGGCATTGTGCGCCACCGGCACCACCGGCTTGCCGGCGCGGCAGGCGATCACCGCTCCGCTCTTGTTGTAGCGGCGGCGCTGGCCCGGCTCGACCCGGGTGCCCTCGGGAAAGATCAGCACCGAGAGCCCTTCCTCGAGCCGGGTCTTGCCCTGGGTCAGCACCTGCTTCATGGCCCGGGCCGGCTTGGAGCGGTCCAGGGCGATGGGATGCAGCAGCCGGAGCCCCCAGCCGAAGATCGGGATGTTGAGCAGCTCCTTCTTGAGCACCGTGCACACCGGCGGCTTGAGCAGCTGCAGGTAGACGGTCTCCCATTCGCACTGATGATTGGACAGCAGCACGCAGGGGCCGTCGGGCAGCCGCTCGCGGCCGCGGATCTCGTAGCGAACCCCGCAGGCGATCCGGAACCAGGCGATGATGAAGTGGTTGTAGAGGTTGAGCAGGCGATAGCGCGAGCGCAGCGGCAGCAGCGGCGCCGGCGGCAGGAACAGCACGCCGCAGACCAGCATGGCCATCAGGTAACCGATATAGAAGATGATGCTGCGGATCACGCTCATGTCTCGCGGGTCTCCTCGACGGGTCGGGCATCGTCGCCGCGCGCCAGGCACCAGACATCGAGCATGCGCCCCACCTCGAGCCGCCAGGGCTTCTGGTGGACACCGAAGACATCGAGGACTCGCCGGCAGTTCAGCACCCGGCGCAGCGGCTGATCGTGGTGGTGGCTGAGCGCCTTGACGCCCCCCAGGGCGAGGGTCTCACCGCGCCCCTCGAGGCGCGTGGCCAGCTGGGTACGCACCATCGACACGAAGGTGTAGGCGCTGACCGGCTCGGTGCCGGCCAGATGATAGCTGCCCCAGGCATCGGCGCCGCAGCCCTGCTGCTGGAGCATGCCGATCAGCGCCATGGCCACCGAGTCGGCGGAGGTCGGGCAGAAGATGACGTCGTCCTCGGCGCGCAGCTCGTTGCCGCCGACCAGGGTGTCGAGCAGCTCGCCCAGCCAGGCGTGGGTGCCTTCCAGGGCGAACAGCGGCCCCAGGCGCACGATCAGGTGACGCGGCAGCTCGGCGCGGATGCGCTCGCCGGTGGCGACCAGGCGCCGCAGCCCTTCGTCGCGGGGGGCGGGCACGACATGCTCGTCGATGGGCTCCTCGAGCCCGTCCTCGTAGAGCTGGTCGGACACGCACCAGACCATCGGCACCTCGCGCTCGCGACAGGCCGTCAGGCAGGCCTCCACCGCTTCGGCGTGGGCGGTCACGGCGGCCGGCGCATCGGTGATCGGCCGCGACAGCGGCGGGATCAGCAGCGCATCGGGGCGCAGCGCGTCGAGCCGCTCCGCCGACAGCGACAGGCCGGGCTCGATGACCAGCTCCACGTCGGTGCGGCGATTGGCCTCGCGTGCCATGGCGAGGCTCAGACAGTGTCCGGCGTCCAGGATCAGCAGCTTCACGATGACTCCTAGGGGCTGGGCGTCGGGATCGCAGCGACCACGACTCACCAGACGGCGACAATCTTGGGAACCACGACGCGAGGGGCATCCTGAAACAGGACGCCCCTCGCGTCGGCCATCGCGCCACTATACCATTACCGCCCGCCGTCATGGCAGCCGCGGCCGTGTCGCCAGCGGAAGATCGTCGCCGAGGCGACAGCCGAGTCGCGTTGCCGGGCATGCCCTTATGCGGCTGGCTCCCCTGGAAGATTCGAATGGCCCCGTCCGAGGACCGCGGCCAGGTTGCGCCGCAAGCGGAAACCGGCCGTCGCGGCGCCGCCCCTCACAGCAGCCAGTCGATCGGCAGCACCGAGATGAACCGCACCCAGGCCCGCCGCAACGCCCCGACGTTGGGCTCGCTGTCGTGACGGATCATGCCCGCGTCGGTGCGTTCCAGCCACACCAGGTCGCCGCCCTCGTCGAGACGCACCTCGTAGGCATTGGCGGGGATGTCGTCGCGGAAGAACGCCGTCATCTCGCGAGCGAGCTCGGGGCTCTCGATGACGAAGCCGAGCTCGGTATTCAGGTCCGCGGAGCGCGGGTCGAAGTTGAAGGAGCCGACGAACAGCCGCTCCTCGTCCACCGCGAAGGTCTTGGCGTGCAGGCTCGCGCCCTTGCTGCCGAAGGGCCCCGCCGCCTGGCTGCGCCCCGGGGCCCCGGGCTGGCGTTTGAGCTCGAACAGCCGTACCCCGGCCTCCAGCAGCTCGCGCCGATGCTTGGCATAGCCGGCGTGCACTGCGCCCACGTCGGTGGCCTCCAGGGCGTTGGTGAGGATGGTGACATCGACGCCGCTCGCCTCCAGGCCGGTGAACAGCCCGGTCCCGCGGTCCTCGGGCACGAAGTAGGGCGAGACCAGGTAGACCTCGTCCTCCGGCGGCCCCAGCAGGCCTCGGATGCGCCCGATCAGCAGCTCGTCGGCCCCGGCCTCGCCCAGCCCCTTGGCCGGATCGTCGCTGACCATCGTCGCCTCGGCCCAGACCAGGGGGAGCCGCCGCTCCCGCAGGCGCAGGATCAGCGGCTCCTCCTCCAGGGCCGCCAGGTAGTCCTGGGCCTCGGGCTCCGCCAGCAGCGCATCGAGCTCGTCCTCCAGCCGCGCGGTGCCCTCGCGCCCTACCGAGTCGATGAGGCGACTGACCGGATAGGCGGAGCGGCTGGCCCAGTAACGGTCGAAGTCCCCCGAGACGTCCTGCACCACCGGGCCGATGGCGAGCACGTCCAGGTCGGAGAAGGCCACGTCCGTCGCCGCGCCGAAGTACTCGTCGCCGATGTTGCGACCGCCGATGATGGTGGCCTGGTTGTCCACGGTGAAGGACTTGTTGTGCATGCGCCGGTTGGCACGGGAGAAGTCGGTGATATAGCCCACGAAACGCGGCGAACGAATCACGAAGGGGTTGAACAGCCGGACCTCGATGTTGGCATGCGCGTCGAGCGCGGCCAGCGTGTCGTCCAGCCCGGCGGTGTTGGTGTCATCCAGCAGCATGCGCACCCGTACGCCGCGATCGGCCGCATCGAGCAGGGCCCGATGCAGCAGCGAGCCGGTGATGTCGTCGTGCCAGATGTAGTACTGCACGTCGAGGGTCTGCTCCGCCGAGCGCGCCAGCAACAGCCGGGCGGCGAAGGCATCACGGGCGTTGCGCAGGGCGTGGAAGCCGTTGGTATCGTCATGCTGCGCCACCAGCGGCGACACCATCTCGCCCAGCGAGGTGTCTCGGGCCTGCGCCACCGGCAGCTGCTGCGTCTCGCTTCGCCCCTCGAGGGGCGGCAGCGGGCTGCAGCCCGCCAGCCACAGCAGCATCGCCATGGCCAGCCAGAGACCGGACCGGCTTCGACGTCCCGGGAAAGATCGTGTCATGGGAAGGACTCCTGTCGTCACCTCTTCCCACCATAGCGGGTATCGACGGAGGCGGAATGCCCTGCGTCAACGCGCAGCTCCAACGCAGAAACGACGACGCCCTGCCGAGGCAGGGCGTCGTGAAGCAGCGTCGAGGCGCGTCCTTAGAACGGGATCTCGTCGTCGAAGTCGTCGAAGCTGCCCGGATCCGGGGCGCCGAAGTTGCCGCCCTGCTGCTGACCGCCGCCCTGGTTGGGCGCCGGCTGAGGAGCGGGACGCTGACCGCCCTGCTGCTGCCCGCCGAAGCCGCCGCCCTGCTGGGGCTGACCGCCCTGAGGCTGACCGTAGTTGCCACCCTGCTGCGGGCCGCCGAAGCCACCGCCCTGCTGCTGACCGCCCTGGGGCTGGCCGTAGTTGCCGCCCTGCTGACGGGGCTGGCCGCCGCCCATCTCGCCGCCACGCGAATCGAGCATCTGCATGTCGTTGGCGACGATCTCGGTGGAGTACTTGTCCTGGCCGTTCTGGTCCTGCCACTTGCGCGTCTGCAGGCGGCCCTCGACGTAGACCTTGCTGCCCTTGCGCAGGTACTGCTGGGCGATCTCGGCGGTCTTGTTGAACATCACCACCCGGTGCCACTCGGTGCGTTCCTGACGCTGGCCGCTCTGGCGATCCATCCAGGTATCGGTGGTGGCGAGGTTGAGGTTGGCCACGGCGGTGCCGGACGGGGTGAAGCGCACCTCGGGATCTTGTCCGAGGTTGCCGATGAGAATGACCTTGTTGACGCCACGGGCCATGGTTGACTCCTTGATTCTGTCGGAAGACGGGGCGCCGGACGACCCCGGGCGAAGGCCCCGGCCTTCCGGAACGCTCGAATGCATGTAGATTGACGCGCGGGCCACACCCGGCACGTGAAAGTCCGATCCCGATACTATACGCGACTTCCCGCCGCGACGCCGCCGGCGGGTCAGCGTGACCCGGTCAGCCGCGACAGGGCCCCGGTGTCCAGCCGCTCGCGGTCGACCTTGAGATAGGCCAGGCGCTCCTCGGGCACCACCAGCACGTCCTCGACCCCGGCGACCGCGGCGAAGCGCGCCATCAGGGCATCGAGGGCATCGTCCTGCTGCTCTTCGGCCAGCGCCACCACCTCGCTGGACAGGTGGCGCGGCGGGGTCATGCCGAGCATGAACACGAACCAGGCCAGGCCGATCACGGCCACGCCGAGGAACACCGCCGTCAGGCCGAAGTGCTGCGACAGGAAGCCGCCCAGCACGCCGCCAAGGAAGGCCCCGAGGAACTGGCTGGTGGAATACAGCCCCATGGCGGTGCCCTTGGCGCCGGCCGGCGCCAGCTTGCTGATCATCGACGGCAGCGTCGCCTCGAGCAGATTGAACGCCGTGAAGAAGGCGAACAGCCAACCCAGCAGCGGCGCCAGGCCGTGCCCCTCGAGGCCCAGCCCCAGCAGGCTGGCGACGATGGCGGCGATCGCCCCGAGGCACATCAGCTTCATCTTGCGCCGCTTCTCGGCGACGATGACCAGCGGCACCATGGCCACGAAGGACAGCCCCATCACGCCGAGATACACCAGGCCGTGCTGCGGCTCGGCGATGCCGGCCTCGATCAACCGGAACGGCACGGCGACGAAGATCGCCATCAGCACCAGGTGCAGGCCGAAGATGGAGGCGTTGAGCCGCCACAGGTCGAGGCGGCCGACGAGGCCCTTCAGCTGGCGGCGGTCCAGGCCCACGTCATGATGGCCGCGGCGCTGCGGCGCCCGGGGCACCAGCTTCCACAGCACGCCGAGCCCCAGCACCGCCAGGGCGGCGGTGAACCAGAACACACCGGACAGGCCGAAGTGTGCCGAGACCAGCGGCCCCAGCACCATGGCCACGCCGAAGGCCACGCCGATCGACAGGCCGATGGTGGCCATGGCCGCGGTGCGCACCTGCTCGCGGGTCTGGTCCGCCAGCAGCGCCATGATGGCGGCGGCCACGGCGCCGCTGCCCTGCAGACAGCGCCCGAGTATGACCCCGGCGATGTCGTCGGCCTGGGCCGCCACCACGCTGCCGATCAGGAACAGCAGCAGCCCGCCGGCGATCACCGGCTTGCGGCCGATGCGGTCTGACAGCACGCCGAAAGGGATCTGCAGTACCGCCTGGGTAAGGCCATAGATGCCGAGCGCGAAGCCGACCAGCAGCGGCGTGGCGCCGATCAGTTCCTCGGCCTTCAGGGCCAGGACGGGCAGCACCATGAACAGGCCGAGCATGCGCGTGGCATAGAGCCCGGCCAGGCCGACGATGGCCCGCCGCTCGGCGGCTAACAGCAAGCTGGCCTTGGACATAGCGATTCCAGTACTTCCAGAGGGAGGGCGCGGGGCCCGGATGGACCGCGTATTCTACCGCGTCGCCTCGGTACACGAAACGCCGCCTCCCCCCGGCGACTTTGCCGCGCTCCGGGCCGGGCCCGTATAATCGATCTTTTGCCGCGGCCCGCGAGGTAGGAATGGACAGGATTCTGGTCAGGGGTGCCCGTACCCACAACCTCAAGCAGATCGACGTCGAGCTGCCCCGGGACAAGCTGATCGTGGTCACCGGGTTGTCGGGCTCCGGCAAGTCGTCGCTGGCCTTCGACACCCTCTACGCCGAGGGCCAACGGCGCTACGTGGAATCGCTCTCCACCTACGCCCGGCAGTTCCTGTCGATGATGGAGAAGCCCGATGTCGACCACATCGAGGGCCTGTCGCCGGCGATCTCCATCGAGCAGAAGTCGACCTCCCACAACCCGCGCTCCACCGTGGGCACCATCACCGAGATCTACGACTACCTGCGCCTGCTGTTCGCCCGCGCCGGCACGCCCCGCTGCCCGGAGCACGGCGAGGACCTCGAGGCCCAGACCATCTCGCAGATGGTCGACCAGGTGACGGCACTGCCGGAAGGCAGCAAGCTGATGCTGCTGGCCCCGGTGGTCAGCGGCCGCAAGGGCGAGCACCTGCAGCTGCTGGCCGAACTGCGCGCCCAGGGCTTCGTGCGCGCCATGGTCGACGGCCAGGTGCTCGAACTCGACGACATCGCCCCGCTCGACAAGAACAAGAAACACGACATCAGCGTGGTGGTGGACCGCATCAAGGTCCGCGAGGGCCTGGAACAGCGCCTGGCCGAGTCCTTCGAGACCGCCCTGGGGCTGGCCGACGGCACCGCGCTGATCCACTTCATGGACGGCGAGCGCGACGACATCGCCTTCTCGTCGCGCTTCGCCTGCCCGGTGTGCGGCTACTCGATCTCCGAGCTCGAGCCGCGGATGTTCTCGTTCAACAACCCGGCCGGCGCCTGCTCGAGCTGCGACGGCCTGGGCGTGCAGCAGTACTTCGATCCGGACAAGCTGATCAGCCATCCCGAGCTGTCGCTGGCCGAGGGCGTGATCAAGGGCTGGGACCGGCGCAGCGTCTACTACTTCAACCAGCTGCAGGCGGTGGCGGACCATTACCGCTTCACCCTGGAGACGCCCTGGCAGGACCTCGCCCGCCACGAGCGCGAGGTCATCCTGCACGGCAGCGGCAGCGACGACATCGCCTTCCACTACGTCAACGACCGTGGCCGCAAGGTCACCCGCGAGCACCCCTTCGAAGGCGTGCTACCCAACATGCAGCGCCGCTATCGCGAGACCGAATCCAGCTCGGTGCGCGAGGAGCTGGCCCGTCACATCGCCGTGCAGCCCTGCCCGACCTGCCACGGCTCGCGGCTGCGCAAGGAATCGCGCCACGTCTACATCGACGACCGGACCCTGCCCGACGTGGTGCGCCTGCCGATCGGCGAGGGGCTGTCCTACTTCCAGGCCCTGACGCTGCCGGGCCGCAAGGGCGAGATCGCCGAGAAGATCCTCAACGAGATCCGCGCGCGCCTCGAGTTCCTGGTCAACGTCGGGCTCGACTACCTCAACCTCGAGCGTAGCGCCGAGACCCTGTCCGGCGGCGAGGCCCAGCGCATCCGCCTGGCCAGCCAGATCGGGGCCGGCCTGGTCGGGGTGATGTATATCCTCGACGAGCCCTCCATCGGCCTGCACCAGCGCGACAACGACCGCCTGCTCCATACCCTCGAGCACCTGCGCGACCTGGGCAACACCGTGATCGTGGTCGAGCACGACGAGGACGCCATCCGCGCCGCCGACCACGTGCTCGACATCGGCCCCGGCGCCGGCGTCCACGGCGGCCGGGTGGTGGCCGAGGGCACGCCGGAGCAGGTCATGGCCACGCCGGACTCGCTGACCGGCCAGTACCTGTCCGGCGAGAGGCGCATCGAGGTGCCGCCCTGGCGCATCCCCGGCAACCCGGAGAAACAGGTGGTCCTGCACGGCGCCCGGGGCAACAACCTGCAGGACGTGACCCTGAGTCTGCCGCTGGGGCTGTTCGTGTGCGTGACCGGGGTCTCCGGTTCCGGCAAGTCGACGCTGATCAACACGACGCTGATGCCGATCGCCGCCCGCGAGCTGAATCGCGCCACGGCGCTGAGCCCGGCGGCCCACGACCGCATCGAGGGCCTCGAGCACCTGGACAAGGTGATCGATATCGACCAGAGCCCGATCGGGCGTACGCCGCGCTCCAATCCGGCCACCTACACCGGCATCTTCACGCCGATCCGCGAGCTGTTCGCCGGCACCCAGGAGGCACGCTCCCGCGGCTACAAGCCCGGGCGCTTCTCGTTCAACGTCAAGGGCGGGCGCTGCGAGGCCTGCCAGGGCGAGGGCATGATCAAGGTGGAGATGCACTTCCTGCCGGACATCTACGTGCCCTGCGACGTGTGCAAGGGCAAGCGCTACAACCGCGAAACCCTCGAGGTGCAGTACAAGGGCAAGAGCATCGACGAGGTGCTGGAGATGACCGTGGAGGAGGCGCTGGAGTTCTTCAGCCCGGTGCCGGCCATCGCCCGCCGCCTGCAGACGCTGATGGACGTGGGCCTGTCCTACATCCGCCTGGGCCAGAGCGCCACCACGCTGTCCGGTGGCGAGGCCCAGCGCGTCAAGCTGGCCCGGGAGCTGGCCAAGCGTGACACCGGCAAGACGCTCTACATCCTCGACGAGCCCACCACTGGCCTGCACTTCGAGGACATCCGCCAGCTGCTGACGGTGCTCCACCGGCTGCGTGACCACGGCAACACCATCGTGGTCATCGAGCACAACCTCGACGTGATCAAGACCGCCGACTGGCTGATCGACCTCGGCCCCGAGGGCGGCTCCGGCGGCGGGCGCATCATCGCCGAGGGCACCCCGGAACAGGTCGCGCGCCAGGAGATCTCCCACACCGGGCGCTTCCTCCAGCCGCTGCTGGAGCGGGCGGCGGCCACCTCGCGAGACACCACTCCCGCCTGATCCCCACCGTTCGCCGCCGGTCGGAACGATCGGCGGCGAACGAGGCAGAATCTGCTAGCTTTTCCAGAGACGAACCTCGTCCCCTTCCGCCTCTGGAGACCGCCCATGCCTCTCGCCACCTCCCGCATACCCGCCTCGACCACCACATGCCTGCTGGGCGGCACGGTGCTATGCCTGGCGCTGGCGACGCCTCAGGCCCAGGCCGACGAGACCACGGCCTCGCTCTACCTGTGGGGCACCGACGTCGACCAGACGCTGGAGGGCGGCACGCGCCTCGAGACCAGCCGCCAGACGGTGATGGAGAACCTGGAGTTCGGCCTGATGGGCACCCTGGTGCATCGCCGCGGCCCCTGGCTCTACGGCTTCGACGGCCTCTACGCCGATATCGGCAAGGACGGCGACGTCGACGTGCCGGTGGAAAGCGAGGAACCCGACGGACCGGACGCCATCGAAGCGGCGCTGGACTTCACCACCAGGACGACCATGGCTCACGCCTTCGTCGGCCATGAGTGGTACCGCGACGCCAACTGGTCCGTCTACGGCACAGGCGGCATCCGCTACACGCGCTTCGATACCGACCTGACCGTGGAAACCGACGATGGGGCCCGGCGCTTCGATACCGAGGACAACCTGACCGACGCTACTTTCGGCCTGCGCGGGCACTACAGCTTCACGCCCCGCTGGTCCACGCCCTTCATCGTGGACGTCGGTACCGGCAGCACCGAGATCAGCCTGCAGGCCTTCACCGCCGCCGAGTACGCCTGGGGAGCCAGCAGCGTGACCGCAGGCTATCGCTACATGAAGTGGCGGCTCGACGACAGCGACTTCCTCGAGGAAGTCATCTACGAGGGACCGGTGGTGGCCTACAGCTATCGCTTCTGATCCGCCGGCGACACCACGCCACCCCGCACGGGGCGACATAAAAAAACCGGCTCCCTGAGGGAGCCGGTTTCGTGTCGGACCTGGAGGTCGCGCGCGAGGATCACTCCTCGGCGGCGTCCTCGACGACCGGACGGTCGACCAGTTCGACGTAGGCCATGGGGGCGTTGTCGCCAGTGCGGAAACCGCACTTGAGCACACGGACGTAACCGCCCGGGCGATTGGCGTAACGCGGACCCAGCTCGTTGAAGAGCTTGCCGACCGCTTCCTTGGAGCGGGTGCGGCTGAAGGCCAGACGACGGTTGGCGACGCTGTCCTGCTTGGCCAGGGTGATGAGCGGCTCGATGTGACGACGCAGCTCTTTGGCCTTGGGCAGGGTTGTCTTGATCACCTCGTGCTCGACCAGCGACACGCTCATGTTCTTGAACATGGCCTGGCGGTGCGAGCTGGTGCGATTCAGATGACGACCACTCTTACGATGACGCATGGTTGTGATTCCTTACCAAACTGGGACTCGAGTCGACGCTCACGCGGAGGCCTTGTCGTCCTTCAGGCTAGCGGGCGGCCAATTTTCCAGCCGCATACCCAGGGACAGACCACGGGCGGCCAACACGTCCTTGATCTCGTTCAGGGACTTCTTGCCGAGATTCGGGGTCTTCAGCAGCTCCACCTCGGTGCGCTGGATCAGGTCCCCGATGTAGTAGATGTTCTCGGCCTTCAGGCAGTTGGCGCTGCGGACGGTCAACTCGAGATCGTCTACGGGGCGCAGCAGGATCGGATCGATGTGATCCTCTTCCTCTTCCACTTCCTGTTCCTTGTCGGCTTCCAGGTCGACGAACGCGGCCAGCTGCTCTTGCAGGATAGTCGCGCTGCGACGGATCGCCTCTTCAGGATCCAGGGTGCCGTCGGTTTCCAGATTGAGAATCAGCTTGTCGAGGTCGGTGCGCTGTTCGACACGCGCGGCCTCGACGGTGTAGGAAACCCGACGCACGGGGCTGAAGGTCGCATCCAGCTGCAGACGGCCGATGGCACGAGACTCGTCGTCGGCTTCGCCACGGACGTCCGCCGGCTCGTAGCCGCGGCCGCGGGCCACCTTGAGCTGCATCTTCAGCTCGGCGCCCTCGTTGACGTGTGCGATGACGTGCTCGGGGTTGACGATCTCGACGTCGTGGTCGAGAGCGATGTCACCCGCGGTCACGATGGCCGGGCCCTGCTTGTTCAGCGAGAGCACCGCCTCGTCGCGGCTGTGCATCTTGATCGCCACGTCCTTGAGGTTCAGGAGGATTTCGATGACATCTTCCTGGACGCCCTCGATCGCGCTGTACTCGTGATCGACACCGGCGATCTCGGCCTCCACCACGGCACAGCCGGGCATGGACGAGAGCAGGATACGACGCAGAGCGTTGCCCAGAGTGTGGCCGAAGCCACGCTCGAAGGGTTCGAGCACGATCTTTGCGTGGTGCGCGTTGATCTCTTCGACCTTGATGTCGCGAGGACGGAGAAACTCTGTCACTGAACGCTGCATGATGAATACCTTTCAGGCTGCCAAACGGATACTCGGTACTGAAGGCCGCCCACCCCGCGGGGAGGGCGGCGCGGCGATCGCCGCTTACTTCGAGTACAGCTCGACGATCAGTTGCTCATTGATGTCGGCAGACAGGTCACCGCGTTCAGGCAGAGCCTTGAAAGTGCCTTCCATCTTCTTGGCATCGACCTCGACCCAGGCGACATCGCCACGGTTGGCGGCGATGCTCAGGGCGTTCTGGATACGCGCCTGGTTCTTGGCCTTCTCGCGGACGGAGACCACGTCACCCGGCTTGACCTGGTAGGACGCCACGTTGACGGTCTTGCCGTTGACGGCGATCGCCTTGTGGCTCACCAGCTGGCGGGCCTCGGAGCGAGTGGCGCCGTAGCCCATGCGATAGACGACGTTGTCCAGTCGGGATTCGAGAAGCTGCAGCAACAGCTCACCGGTCGCGCCCTTCAGACGGGCCGCTTCCTTGTAGTAGTTGCGGAACTGCTTCTCGAGCACGCCGTACATGCGGCGTACTTTCTGCTTCTCGCGAAGCTGCAAGCCGTAGTCGGAAATCCGCTGACGACGCTGGCCGTGCACACCCGGGATCTGCTCGGATTTGCACTTCTTCTCGAAGGGAGTGACACCGCTCTTCAGGAAGAGGTCGGTGCCTTCACGACGAGACAGTTTGCACTTCGGTCCAATATAACGAGCCATGAATCTGTCTCCTTAAACGCGGCGTTTCTTCGGCGGACGGCAGCCATTGTGCGGAATGGGCGTCGCGTCGGTGATGCTCTGCACGCGGAAGCCGGCGGCATTCAGTGCACGCACGGCGGATTCACGGCCCGGACCGGGGCCTTTGACCAGCACGTCGACGTTTTTCACACCATACTCGGCTGCAGCGGTCGCTGCACGTTCGCTTGCCACTTGAGCAGCGAACGGGGTGCTCTTGCGAGAACCACGAAAACCCGAACCACCGGCAGTCGCCCAGGAGAGGGCGTTGCCCTGGCGGTCTGTGATCGTAATGATCGTGTTGTTAAAAGAGGCGTGGATATGCGCGACGGCATCCACTACCTGCTTTTTAACCTTTTTACGGTTGCTACGCGGGTTAGCCATGTTGATGTCAATTCCTGTCGTTACGCAGAACGTGCGTGTTATTTGCGAATCGGCTTACGCGGGCCCTTGCGGGTGCGCGCATTGGTCTTGGTCCGCTGACCCTTCAGCGGGAGACCACGACGATGACGCAGACCACGATAGCAACCCAGGTCCATGAGACGCTTGATGTTCAGCGTCACATCACGACGAAGATCGCCTTCAACGGTGTACTTACCGACTTCGGAACGCAGGGTGTCGACTTCGTCAGAAGACAGCTCCTGGATCTTGGTGGTCGGCGCAATGCCGGCCGCGACACAGATTTCCTGAGCGCGAGTGCGGCCAATCCCGAAGATATAGGTCAGCGAGATCGCCGCATGCTTGTTGTCCGGGATATTGACGCCTGCAATACGGGCCATCAGCTTACTCCGAAATTTGAGCGGCTTGCTCGATTAGTCATCTACAAAAGGCGCAACAGCATACCCCTTCACCCTGCAAAGGGCAAGGGGCATGCCGGCACCCGGTTTAGTGCAGTATCAGGGATCAGCCCTGACGCTGCTTGTGCCGCGGCTCGCTGCAGATGACGCGCACGGCGCCATTGCGACGAATGATCTTGCAGTTACGGCACATTTTCTTCACGGAAGCTCGAACTTTCATCGTTCCTCTCCATTGTTGGCCCGCGTCGCGAGCCAACAATTCAGCTCGCGGCGCGCCAATTCACCAGCGGCGCACTCAGCGCGTGATGCCGCCGCTGCCGTAGCCTTTCAGGTTGGACTTCTTCATCACCGAATCGTACTGATGCGACATGAGATGCGACTGCACCTGGGCCATGAAGTCCATGATGACCACCACCACGATCAGCAACGAAGTACCGCCGAAGAAGAACGGTACGTTCCAGGCCACGATCAGGAACTGGGGCATCAGGGAAACAGCAGTGATGTAGAGGGCACCGAACAGGGTCAGACGGGTCATGACCTTGTCGACGTAGCGAGCGGTCTGCTCGCCGGGGCGGATGCCCGGAAGGAAGGCCCCCGACTTCTTGAGGTTGTCGGCGACGTCCTTGGGATTGAAGACCAGCGCTGTGTAAAAGAAGCAGAAGAATACCACCGCTGCCGCGAAAAGCAAGATGTACAGCGGCTGACCCGGGCCAAGAGCCTGGGATGCACGCTGCAGCCACTCCATGCCGTCCCCGGCACCGACCCACTGACCCAGCGAAGCCGGGAACAGCAGGATGCTCGAGGCGAAGATCGCCGGAATCACGCCCGCCATGTTGACCTTGAGCGGCAGGTAGCTGCTCTGGCCGGCGTACATCTTGTTGCCGACCTGGCGACGCGGATAGTTCACCGTGATGCGGCGTTGGCCGCGCTCGATGAACACCACGAAGGCCACGGTGGCGATGCCCAGAAGGGACAAGGCCAGCAGCGGCAGCACGTTCCATGCGCCTTCATTACGGGCCAGTTCGAAGGCCTGGCCCACGGCCCCCGGCAGACCGGCGACGATCCCCGCGAAGATCAGCAGCGAGATGCCGTTGCCGATGCCCTTCTCGGTGATCTGCTCGCCCAGCCACATCATGAACACCGCACCGCACACAAAGGTGACGACGGCGGTGAAATAGAAGCTGAAGTCGGCCGTGTAGGCGATACCCTGGCTCGCCAGGCCCACGGACATGCCGATGGCCTGGACCAGAGCCAGCAGTACGGTGCCGTAGCGGGTGTACTGGCTGATCTTGCGACGACCGGCCTCGCCTTCCTTCTTCAGCTGCTCCAGCTGAGGCGAGACGGCGGTCAGCAGCTGCATGATGATCGACGCGGAGATGTACGGCATGATGCCGAGCGCGAAGATGCTCATGCGTTCCAGGGCACCGCCCGAGAACATGTTGAACATGCCCAGGATGGTGCCCTGCTGCTCCCTGAACAAGGCAGCAAGCTGGTCAGGATTGATACCGGGAACGGGAATGTGGGCACCGATACGGTAGACCACGATGGCGAGGAGCACGAAGCGCAGACGCGCCCAGAGTTCACTCAGACCGCTGCCCATCGCCGGCATGTTTCCTGACTTGGCCATTTAGTCCTCTACCTTACCGCCGGCGGCTTCGATCGCGGCACGGGCACCCTTGGTGACCTTGAGGCCGCGGACGGTAACCGCCTTGTTCAGTTCGCCGGAAAGGATCACCTTGGCATACTGGGTGGCATCCTTCAGCACGTTGGCCTGCTTCAGGGTGTCCAGAGTGACTTCGTCACCCTCGACCCGGCCGAGTTCGGCCAGGCGGACTTCCTGGGAGACCAGCGACTTCGCGGAAGTGAAACCGAACTTCGGCAGACGACGCTGCAGCGGCATCTGACCGCCTTCGAAGCCGGGCTTCACGCTGCCGCCGCTGCGCGACTTCAGGCCCTTGTGGCCACGACCGCCGGTCTTGCCCAGACCGGAGCCGATGCCACGACCGACGCGCTTTTCGGCGTGCTTGGAGCCCGGTGCCGGGCTCAGGCTATTGAGTTTCATGGATTACTCTCCCTCAACACGCACAAGGTAGTTGACCTTGTGGATCATGCCGCGAACGGCAGGGGTGTCTTCCAGTTCGACCGTGTGACCGATGCGACGCAGGCCGAGGCCCTTCATGGTGGCCTTGTGCTTGGCCAGCACGCCGATGGTGCTGCGGGTCTGGGTAACCTTGATCGTAGCTGCCATGGTACTCACCCCGTGATCGCTTCGACAGACAGACCGCGCTTGGCGGCCACGTCTTCCGGAGAGCGCTGGGCGGTCAGACCGTTGACGGTCGCACGCACCACGTTCACCGGATTGGTGGAGCCGTAGCACTTGGCCAGGACGTCATGGACGCCGGCCAGCTCGAGCACGGAGCGCATGGCGCCGCCGGCGATGATACCGGTACCTTCGGAAGCCGGCTGCATGTACACCTTGGAGGCACCGTGACGGGCCTTGACGGCGTACTGCAGAGTGCCACCTTTCAGGTTGACCTTGACCATGTTGCGACGCGCCTGGTCCATGGCCTTCTGGATCGCGACCGGCACTTCACGCGCCTTGCCACGACCGAAGCCAACACGACCGTTACCGTCGCCGACGACGGTCAGGGCGGTGAAGCCGAAGATCCGGCCACCCTTGACCACCTTGGCGACACGGTTGACCTGCACGAGCTTTTCCTGCAGATCGCCGCTTTGCTGTTCGTTCTTCGCCATCGTAAAACCCTTTAGAATTCCAGGCCGCCTTCACGAGCGGCGTCGGCCAGGGCCTTGACACGACCGTGGTACTTGAAACCGGCACGGTCGAAGGCCACCTGGGTGATGCCTGCCTGTTTGGCCCGTTCGGCAATCAGCGCGCCGACCTTGGTGGCGGCGTCGACGTTACCGGTCGCACCCTCGCGCAGGGCCTTGTCCAGCGTGGAAGCGCTGGCCAGGACCTTGCCACCATCCGGCGAGATGATCTGCGCGTAGATGTGGCGCGGGGTACGGTTGACGCACAGGCGATACACGCCCAGCTCGCGGATCTTGGCGCGAGCGCGGCGGGCACGACGGAGACGAGATTCTTTCTTCGCGTTCATAACCCTGCCTTACTTCTTCTTGGCTTCTTTGCGGCGGACTTGTTCGTCGCCGTACCGGATACCCTTGCCCTTATAGGGCTCGGGCGGACGGTAAGCGCGAATTTCCGCGGCAACCTGGCCGAGCTTCTGCTTGTCCGCGCTCTTCAGCACGATAGTGGTGTTCTTCGGCGTTTCCGCCACGACACCTTCAGGCAGTTCGTAGTCGACCGGGTGTGAGAAGCCCAGTGTCAGGTTCAGCGTCTGGCCCTTGGCCTGGGCACGATAACCGACGCCATTAATTTCGAGGGTCTTGGTGAAGCCCTCGGAAACACCGGTGACCAGGTTCTGAACCAGGGCACGGGTGGTGCCGACCATCGCCCAGCTCTTGGCGGACTCGCTCGGCTGGAAGGTCACCTGACCTTCCTCATGAGCGATCGCCACGTCGGGGTGAACGGTCATGGACAGCGCGCCCTGGCTGCCCTTGACGGACAGCTGGTCGCCGTCGAGCTTGAGCTCGACGCCGGCGGGCACTTTAACCGGATATTTGGCTACGCGTGACATTCCAAACTCCTAGAATACGGTGCAGATGACTTCACCACCGACACCGGCCTGACGGGCCGCGCGGTCGGTCATCACACCATTGGAGGTGGTGACGATCGCGATACCCAGGCCATCGGCAACCTTGGGCAGGGAGTCCTTGCCCTTGTAGCTGCGCAGAGACGGCTTGGAAGCCCGTTGCAGATGTTCGATGACCGGCTTGCCTTCGAAGTACTTGAGGGTCACGGTCAGCGACGGCTTGGCCTCGTCGCTGACGGCGTAGTCCGTGACATAACCCTCTTCCTTCAGCACGCGGGCCACCTCGACCTTGAGCTTGGAGGACGGCATGGAAACCGTCTCCTTGGTGGCCATCTGCGCATTGCGGATACGGGTGAACATATCCGCCAGAGTGTCTTGCATGCTCATTTACGTTGCGCTCCTGATGATTCTACGTGACGTTACCAGCTGGACTTCTTGAGTCCGGGCACATCGCCACGCATGGCGGCTTCACGCAGCTTGTTGCGGCCGAGGCCGAACTTGTTGTAGTAGCCGTGCGGACGGCCAGTGACGCGGCAGCGGTTGCGCTGGCGCACCGGGCTGGAGTCACGCGGCAGCTGCTGCAGCTTGAGCTGCGCTTCGAAGCGCTCTTCGTCAGAAGCGTTCACGTCCTGGATGATCGCCTTGAGCTCGGCGCGCTTGGCGGCATACTTCTCCACCAGCTCGGCGCGCTTCGCCTCACGCTCTACCATGCTTTTCTTTGCCATGATCCCACCCTTATTTCTTGAACGGGAAGTTCAATGCGCTCAGCAGCGCACGACCTTCTTCATCGGTGTTGGCGGTGGTGGTGATGGTGACATCCAGACCACGGATCCGGTCGATCTTATCATACTCGATCTCCGGGAAGATGATCTGCTCACGCACCCCCATGGAATAGTTGCCACGACCGTCGAAGGACTTCGGGTTGAGACCACGGAAGTCACGAACGCGGGGGATCGCGATATTCACCAGGCGATCGAGGAAGTCCCACATGCGCTCGGAGCGCAGGGTCACCTTGATCCCGATCGGCCAGCCTTCACGCACCTTGAAGCCCGCGATGGACTTGCGCGCCTTGGTCACCAGCGGCTTTTGACCGGAGAGCTTCTCCAGGTCACCGATGGCGTTGTCGATCAGCTTCTTGTCGCTGGTCGCTTCGCCGATGCCCATGTTCAGGGTCACCTTGGTGATCCGGGGCACCTGCATCACGTTGGCGTAGCTGAACTGCTCTTGCAGCTTAGCCATCACCTCGTTCTGATAACGTTCTTTCAAGTTCGCCATTTTGCTACCCGACTCGCGTTAGGCGTCGATCTGCGCTTGCGTCGACTTGTAGATACGTACCTTGGTACCGTCTTCCTGAACCTGGACGCCGACGCGATCTGCCTTACCGGTCTCCTGGTTGAAGATGGCCACGTTGGACGCGTGAATCGGAGCCTCGCGCTCGACGATACCGCCCTGATTACCCGCCATGGGATTGGGCTTGGTGTGACGCTTGATCATGTTCACACCGGACACGATGTAGCGGTCGTCCTTGAGGACGCGCTTCACGGTGCCACGCTTGCCCTTGTCCTTCCCGGCGATGACGACGACTTCGTCGTCACGTTTGATCTTTTGCATATCCGCCTCGCTCCTTACAGCACTTCAGGCGCCAAGGAAATGATCTTCATGAACTTCTCTGTGCGAAGCTCACGGGTCACCGGACCGAAGATCCGGGTACCAATCGGCTGTTCGTTGGTGTTGTTCAACAGAACCGCCGCATTTCCATCGAAGCGGATCAGCGAACCGTCGTTACGACGGACGCCGCTACGGGTGCGAACGACCACCGCTTTGAGGACCTGGCCTTTCTTGACCTTGCCACGCGGGATGGCTTCTTTCACCGTGACTTTGATGACGTCGCCGACGCGGGCGTAACGGCGGTGTGAACCGCCGAGCACCTTGATGCACTGCACCCGGCGCGCCCCGCTGTTGTCGGCGACATCCAGCATTGTCTGAGTCTGAATCATCGGTTTTCTCCAAACCTAAACTGACTGCACTGGTTCGACTGGCGTTTGCCGATCAACCCTTGGCCTGTTCGAGAACTTCGACCAGGGTCCAGGCCTTCTTCTTGGACAGCGGACGACTCTCCTCGATGGAGACCGTATCACCGGCCTTGGCCTGGTTCGCCTCGTCATGGGCGTGCAGCTTGGTGGAGCGCTTGACGTACTTGCCGTAGATCGGGTGGCGCTCACGACGCTCGATCATCACAACGATGGACTTGTCCATCTTGTCGCTCACCACCTTGCCGGTGAGCGTACGGGCTTTTTTCTCTTCGGCCATCTCAGACACCTGCCTTCTCGTTGAGCACAGTCTTCACGCGGGCGATATCCCGACGAACCTGCTTGAGCAGATGGGTCTGGCTGAGCTGGCCGGTGGCCTTCTGCATGCGCAGGTTGAACTGCTCGCGGAGGAGTTCGAGGAGCTGCTCCTGGAGCTGCTCTGCGGACTTTTCACGAATTTCCTGGGCTTTCATCACATCACCGTCCGTTTCACAAAGGTGGTGGAGACCGGGAACTTCTGGGCGGCCAGGGCGAATGCCTCGCGTGCCAGCTCCTCGGAAACGCCTTCGATCTCGTACAGGACACGGCCGGGCTGGATCTGCGCGACCCAGTATTCGACAGAGCCCTTACCCTTACCCATCCGGACTTCCAGCGGCTTCTTGGAAATCGGCTTGTCGGGGAAGACACGGATCCAGATCTTGCCGCCACGCTTGACGTGACGGGTGATGGCACGACGGCCGGCTTCGATCTGACGGGCGGTGACGCGACCGCGACCAGTGGCCTTCAGGCCGTACTCGCCGAAGCTCACCTTGCTACCGCGATGCGCCAGGCCACGGTTGCGGCCCTTCTGCACCTTGCGGAATTTCAAACGCTTGGGTTGTAACATCGACTCGCTCTCCCCTTACTTGGAACCTTTCTTCTTGGAGGGCGCGCTCTGCGGCTGCTTGGCCTTGGCGCGGACCTCCTCGATGCCCCCGAGGATTTCACCCTTGAAGACCCAGACCTTGACACCGATGATGCCGTAGGTGGTCTTGGCCTCGTAGGTGGCGTAGTCGATGTCCGCACGCAGGGTGTGCAGCGGCACGCGACCTTCGCGATACCATTCGGTGCGGGCGATCTCGGCGCCGCCGAGACGGCCTGAGAGCTGCACCTTGATACCGCCGGCGCCCAGGCGCATGGCGTTCTGGACGGAGCGCTTCATGGCGCGACGGAACATGACGCGACGCTCGAGCTGGCCGGCGATGTTCTGCGCGACGAGCTGGGCGTCCAGCTCCGGCTTGCGAACTTCCTCGATGTTGACGTGAACCGGCACGCCCATCATCTGAGTGACTTCGCGACGCAGCTTGTCGACGTCCTCGCCCTTCTTGCCAATCACGATGCCCGGACGGGCAGTGTGAATGGTGACGCGGGCGTTGTTGGCCGGACGCTCGATGGTGATCTTGCTCACGGAGGCGTTCTTGAGACGCTCTTCCAGGAAGCTACGCACCTCGAGGTCGTTGTTCAGCTTATCGGCATAGGCGCCGCGCTCGGCATACCAGACCGAGGTATGGTCCTTGACGATACCCAGGCGAATGCCTGTCGGATTGACTTTCTGACCCATCTGGTCGACTCCTACTTCTCGGCTACCTTGACGGTGATGTGGCAGGTGCGCTTCAGAATGCGATCCGCACGGCCCTTGGCGCGCGGACGGATGCGCTTGAGCGTCATGCCCTCATCGACGCAGATGGTCGAGACACGCAGCTCGTCGATATCCATGCCGTTGTTTTCTTCCGCGTTCGCGATGGCGGACTGCAGCACCTTCTTGACCAGCTTGGAGGCCTTCTTCGGGGAGAAGGTCAGCAGATCGAGTGCTTCGGCGACCGGCTTACCGCGCACCTGGTCAGCCACCAAACGGGCCTTCTGGGCGGATAAGCTAGCGCCACGCAGCTTTGCTGTGACTTCCATCTCTTAATCCTCTTGGCTTACCGTTTGGCTTTCTTGTCCGCCGCATGACCGCGATAGGTGCGGGTGGCAGCGAATTCGCCCAGCTTGTGGCCAACCATTTCCTCGGAGACGTGCACCGGGACGTGTTGGCGACCGTTATGGACCGCAATGGTGAGCCCGACCATGTTGGGCAGGATCATGGAGCGGCGCGACCAGGTCTTGATCGGTTTGCGCTCGCCCTTCTCCACTGCAGTCTCAACCTTCTTCAGCAGATGAAGGTCAATAAAAGGACCTTTCTTCAGTGAACGTGGCACAGCCGTTACCTCTTAATGTCTTGGCGTGGGATCTTATTTCCGGGCCTTGCGGCGACGGACGATCAGCTTGTCGGTGCGCTTGTTCTTGCGGGTCTTGTGGCCCTTGGTGGGCATACCCCACGGAGACACCGGATGACGACCACCGCTGGTG
Organism: Halomonas sp. SL1; assembly: GCF_003030865.2. Lineage (NCBI taxonomy): Bacteria > Pseudomonadati > Pseudomonadota > Gammaproteobacteria > Oceanospirillales > Halomonadaceae > Halomonas > Halomonas sp. SL1. The sequence continues at coordinate 90,514 of NZ_PYUQ02000020.1, forward strand.
CGGCCTTCACCACCACCGTGCGGGTGATCCACCGGGTTCATGGCCACGCCGCGAACGGTCGGACGCACGCCTTTCCAGCGCTTCGCACCGGCCTTGCCAAGCTGACGCAGGCTGTGCTCGGAGTTGCTCACCTCACCCAGGGTCGCGCGGCACTCGGCCAGCACCTTGCGCATCTCGCCGGAGCGCAGACGCAGGGTGGCGTAGTTGCCTTCGCGGGCCACCAGCTGGGCGCTGGTACCGGCACTGCGTGCGATCTGAGCGCCCTTGCCGGGCTTGAGCTCGATGCAGTGCACGGTGGAACCCAGCGGGATGTTGCGCAGCGGCAGGGCGTTGCCTTTCTTGATCGCTGCGTTCACGCCGGACTCGAGACGGTCGCCGGCCTTCACACCGCGCGGAGCGATGATGTAGCGACGTTCGCCGTCCATGTACTTCAGCAGCGCAATGTGGGCGCTACGGTTCGGATCGTGCTCCAGGCGCTCGACGACGGCGGGAACGCCATCCTTGGTGCGCTTGAAGTCGATGATCCGGTAGTGCTGACGGTGACCACCGCCCACGTGGCGGGTGGTGATGCGACCGTAGTTGTTACGGCCACCGGACTTGGACTGCTTTTCGAGCAGCGGCGCGTACGCGCGGCCCTTGTGCAGCTCCTCGCCGACGATCTTGACGACGTGGCGACGACCGGCGGAAGTAGGTTTAGTCTTGACGATTGCCATGATCCGTGCTCCTGCCTTTACTCGGCGCCAGAGAAGTCTTCGAGCGTCTCGCCGGCGGCCAGGGTGACGTACGCCTTGCGATAGCCTTTACGGAGACCGGTGCCATGCGCGGTGCGCTTGGTCTTGCCCTTGACGTTCAGGACCTGAACGCGATCGACCTTCTTGCCGAACAGCTCCTGCACGGCGGTCTTGATCTCGGGCTTGGTCGCGTCGCCTGCCACCTTGAACACGTACTGGTTGCGCTCGGCGGCCATGGCGGCCTTCTCGGTCACGTGCGGACCCAGCAGCACCTTGAATACACGTTCCTGGTTCATGCCAGCTTCTCCTCGAATTTACGCAGAGCGGAGACGGTGGCCAGGACCTTGTCGAAGGCAACCAGGCTCACCGGATCGGCGGCAGCGACGTCCACGACATCCACGTTCGGGATGTTGCGGGCGGCGAGGTACAGATTCTCGTCGACCTCTTCGGTGACGATCAGCACCTTATCCTCGAGGCCCAGCTCGCTCAGCTTGGCGACCAGCTGCTTGGTCTTGGGGGTCTCGACGGCGAAGGCGTCGACGGCCACCAGACGCTCCTGGCGCACGAGCTCGGAGAGGATCGAGCGCATGGCCGCACGGTACATCTTGCGGTTGACCTTCTGGGTGTAGTCCTGCGGACGAGCCGCGAAGGTCACGCCGCCGGCACGCCAGATCGGCGAGCGGATGGTACCGGCGCGGGCACGGCCGGTGCCCTTCTGGCGCCACGGCTTCTTGCCGCCGCCACGAACGTCGGAACGGTTCTTCTGGGCACGGGTACCCTGACGACCACCGGCCAGATAGGCGGTGACGACCTGGTGCACGAGTGCTTCGTTGAACTCTTTGCCAAAGGTGGCTTCGGCGACTTCGACGGTGCCGCCAGCACCTGCAAGATTCAGATTCATCGGTAAATTCCCCTTCAGCCTGCTTTGACGGCGCTGCGCACGATGACATCACTGCCGGTGGCGCCGGGCACGGCACCCTTGACCAGCAGCAGGTTACGCTCGGCGTCGACACGGACGACTTCCAGGCTCTGGACGGTGCAACGCTCGTTGCCGAGCTGACCGGCCATCTTCTTGCCCTTGAACACGCGACCCGGGGTCTGGCACATGCCGATGGAACCCGGTGCACGGTGGGCCAGGGAGTTACCGTGGCTGTTGTCCTGGGTACGGAAGTTCCAGCGCTTCACGGCGCCCTGGAAACCCTTACCCTTGGAGGAGCCGGTCACGTCGATCTTCTGACCAGCCTCGAAGAGGGATACGGTGAGTTCGCCGCCCACTTCCGGAGCCTCGACGCCTTCTTCCAGGCGGAACTCCATCAGCGAACGACCGGCCTCGACGCCGGCTTTCGCGAACTGACCGGCTTGGGCCTTGGAGAGATGCTTGGCCTTGCGGGAACCGGTTGTCACCTGCACCGCGGCATAGCCGTCGGATTCGACGGACTTGACGCGAGTCACGCGGTTCGGCTCAACCTCGATCACGGTCACGGGCACTGAGGCGCCGTCTTCGGTAAAGACACGGGTCATCCCGGCCTTCGTACCGACCAAACCGATAGTCATTACTACGTCTCCTTTAGTGTACGGGGCTATCACCCGCTATGGCTGCCCTTTCCAGAGCATTCCACTAGCACGTTGTGTGGCGCCATCCCGGCGCGGCGGCTGCTGCCTGTACCATGTTCCGACAGGCGCTGGGCCGCGAGTGTCTAGTGTGGTATCAGTCGAGCTTGATCTGCACGTCCACGCCGGCGGCGAGGTCGAGCTTCATCAGGGCGTCAACGGTCTTCTCGGTCGGCTCGACGATGTCGAGCACGCGCTTGTGCGTACGAATCTCGTACTGGTCACGAGCGTCCTTGTTCACGTGCGGAGAGATCAGCACGGTGTAGCGCTCGCGATTGGTCGGCAGAGGAATCGGACCCCGCACCTGGGCGCCGGTACGCTTGGCGGTATCAACGATCTCCGCGGCGGACTGGTCGATCAGGCGGTGGTCGAAGGCCTTCAACCGAATGCGAATCTTCTGGTTCTGCATTTGCCCTAAACTCCAATGGATCTTGACGGCGCGAGCCGTCAACCCACGCATTCAAAGGATGCGCATTATAGGCGCGCCGCCGACGAGAGTCAAACCCCTCGTGACGGTGCGCAGAAAGGGGGCTCCGCAAGGAGCCCCCTTCGATCGCTCGATCAGCGTGATGCTTACTCGACGATCTTGGCCACGACGCCGGCGCCGACGGTACGACCGCCTTCACGAACGGCGAAACGCAGACCTTCGTCCATGGCGACCGGAGCGATCAGGCTGACGACCATCTTGACGTTGTCGCCCGGCATGACCATCTCGACGCCTTCCGGCAGTTCACAGGTACCGGTGATGTCGGTGGTACGGAAGTAGAACTGCGGACGGTAGCCCTTGAAGAACGGAGTGTGACGACCACCCTCGTCCTTGGACAGCACGTACACCTCGGCCTCGAACTTGGTGTGCGGGGTGATGGTGCCCGGCTTGGCCAGGACCTGACCACGCTCGACGTCGTCACGCTTGGTGCCGCGCAGCAGGGCGCCGATGTTCTCGCCGGCACGACCTTCGTCGAGCAGCTTGCGGAACATCTCGACACCGGTAACGGTGGTCTTGGTGGTGTCCTTGATGCCGACGATCTCGACTTCTTCGCCAGACTTGACGATGCCGCGCTCGACACGACCAGTCACAACGGTACCGCGACCAGAGATGGAGAACACGTCCTCGATCGGCATCAGGAACGGCTGATCGATGGCACGCTCCGGCTCCGGGATGTAAGCGTCCAGGGCCTTGATCAGGTTGGCAACGGCGGTGGTACCCATGCCGTTGTCGTCCTTGCCTTCCAGGGCCATCAGCGCGGAACCGGTGATGATCGGGCAGTCGTCGCCCGGGAAGTCGTACTCGCTCAGGAGCTCACGGACTTCCATCTCGACCAGCTCGAGCAGCTCTTCGTCGTCGACCATGTCGGCCTTGTTCAGGAACACGACGATGTACGGCACGCCGACCTGGCGAGACAGCAGGATGTGCTCGCGAGTCTGCGGCATGGGGCCGTCGGCGGCAGAGCAGACCAGGATAGCGCCGTCCATCTGGGCAGCACCGGTGATCATGTTCTTGACGTAGTCGGCGTGACCCGGGCAGTCGACGTGCGCGTAGTGGCGCTCTTCGGACTGATACTCGACGTGAGCGGTCGCGATGGTGATGCCGCGCTCACGCTCTTCCGGGGCGTTGTCGATGGAGTCGAACGCACGAGCGTCGCCACCGAAGACTTCCGCGGACACGCGAGTCAGGGCCGCAGTCAGCGTGGTCTTACCGTGGTCGACGTGACCGATGGTACCGACGTTGACGTGCGTTTTGGAACGTTCGAATTTTTCCTTAGCCACTGCTATGACCTCTTTACGTTAGCTAACGGTTAACCGTTCTGGTTGATGACGGCTTCAACGACGCTGTTCGGCGCCTCTTCGTAATCCGCGAACTCCATGGTGTAGCTCGCGCGGCCCTGGGTCTGAGAGCGCAGGTCGGTTGCGTAACCGAACATCTCAGCCAGCGGAACGGTGGCGCGGATGACCTTGCCCGCGGGCGAGTCGTCCATGCCCTGGACCAGACCACGGCGACGGTTCAGGTCGCCCATGACATCCCCCATGAATTCCTCGGGAGTCACGACCTCGACCTTCATCACCGGCTCGAGGAGCACGGCCTTGGCCTTGGGTGCGCCTTCCTTGATCGCCATGGAAGAGGCGACCTTGAACGCGGTCTCGTTAGAGTCCACGTCGTGGTAGGAACCGTCGAACAGCGTGACCTTGACGTCAATCATCGGGTAGCCCGCGATGACACCGTTCTGGAGCTGCTCATAGGCCCCTTTCTCGACGGCCGGCACGTATTCCTTCGGAACCACACCGCCGACGATTTCAGAAGCGAATTTGAAGTTCATCTCTTCATCTTCGCCCTTGTCCTCGGCCGTCAACGGCTCGATACGCAGGATAACGTGACCGTACTGGCCGCGACCACCGGACTGGCGAACGAACTTGCCTTCCTGCTCGACGCTGTTGCGGATGGTTTCGCGGTAGGCGACCTGCGGCTTGCCGATGTTGGCTTCCACCTTGAACTCGCGACGCATGCGGTCAACGATGATGTCCAGGTGCAGCTCGCCCATGCCGGAGATGATGGTCTGGCCGGTTTCCTCGTCGGTCTTGACCTGGAAGGACGGATCCTCCTGGGCCAGCTTGCCGAGGGCGACGCCCATCTTCTCCTGGTCGGCCTTGGACTTCGGCTCCACGGCCACGGAGATCACCGGATCCGGGAACTCCATGCGCTCGAGAATGATCTTGTCATTCAGGTCGCACAGGGTGTCACCGGTGGTGACGTCCTTCAGGCCGATGCAGGCGGCGATGTCGCCGGCCAGCACTTCCTTGATCTCCTCGCGGGAGTTGGAGTGCATCTGCACGATACGGCCGACGCGCTCCTTCTTCTGCTTGACGGAGTTGTAGACGCTGTCACCGGATTTCAGCACGCCGGAGTAGACGCGGATGAAGGTCAGGGTACCGACGAACGGGTCGGTGGCGATCTTGAACGCCAGGGCGGCGAAAGGCGCACTGTCGTCCGCCTCACGGGTCGCGATGGTGCCGTCCTTGTCGTCCAGCTCACCCTCGATGGCCTTGACCTCGGTCGGCGACGGCATGTACTCGATCACGCCGTCCAGAACCGCCTGCACGCCCTTGTTCTTGAACGCGGAGCCACAGGTGACCAGCACAATCTCGTTGTCGAGCGTACGACGACGCAGACCGGCCTTGATCTCCTCCTCGGAGAGGTCGCCTTCCTCGAGGTACTTCTCCATCAGTTCTTCGGAGGCCTCGGCGGCGGACTCGACCATGTGCTCGCGGTATTCCGCGGCCTTGTCCTGCAGATCGGCAGGAATGTCGACCAGCTCGTAGTTCATCCCGAAGTTGGCTTCATCCCACTGGATGGCCTTCATTTGGATGAGGTCGATCACGCCCTTGAAGTCGTCCTCGGCGCCCCAGTTGATCTGGATCGGCACGACGTTGGCGCCCAGCTTGTCTTTCAGCTGGTTGACGACCATGAAGAAGTCGGCACCGGCACGGTCCATCTTGTTGACGAACACCATGCGCGGAACTTCGTACTTGTTGGCCTGGCGCCAGACGGTCTCGGTCTGCGGCTGCACACCGGAGGAACCGCACAGCACGACGACCGCACCGTCGAGCACACGCAGGGAACGTTCGACTTCGATGGTGAAGTCAACGTGCCCGGGGGTGTCGATGATGTTGATGCGGTGCTCATCGAACTGCTTGTTCATGCCCTGCCAGAAGCAGGTGGTCGCCGCGGAGGTGATCGTGATGCCACGCTCCTGCTCCTGCTGCATCCAGTCCATGGTGGCGGCACCCTCATGGACCTCGCCGACCTTGTGAGACAGACCGGTGTAGAACAGGACACGCTCGGTAGTGGTAGTCTTACCGGCGTCGACGTGGGCCACGATACCGATATTGCGGTAACGCTTGAGCGGAGTCTTGCGAGCCACGATGTAACTCCCGTTGGTTGGCGGTGCGGTTTAGAAGCGGTAGTGAGAGAAGGCCTTGTTGGCCTCTGCCATGCGATGCACGTCTTCACGCTTCTTGACGGCCGAACCCTTGCCTTCGGCGGCATCCAGCATTTCGCCAGCCAGACGCTGCACCATGGTCTTCTCACCGCGACGACGTGCGGCGTCCACCAGCCAACGCATGGCCAGCGCCTGACGGCGAGACGGACGCACTTCGACCGGTACCTGATAGGTCGCACCGCCGACGCGGCGAGACTTCACCTCGACCATGGGCTGGATGGTTTCCAGCGCCTTGTCGAAGATCTCCAGCGGCTCTTCGTTGGAACGATCGGCAACCCTGTCCAGCGCACCATAGACGATGCGCTCAGCTACGGACTTCTTGCCGCTGATCATCAGGTGGTTCATGAACTTCGCCAGGCGCTCGGATCCGAACTTGGGATCCGGGAGGATCTCGCGCTTGGCCGCAACTCTTCTTCTAGGCATGATAAGCCCTCTTCCGAAGGGTCCTTCAGGTAAACCCGAGACGACCGGATGGGCGCTCGACCTTACTCTTATCAGACCGTGTCAATATCGATGTTCTGGTGTGGCCGTAGCCGGTAACGCTGCGCGGAGGCTTAGGCCTTCGGACGCTTGGTACCGTACTTGGAACGACCCTGCTTACGGTTCTGGACGCCGGAGGTATCCAGGGCACCGCGAACGGTGTGGTAACGGACACCCGGAAGGTCCTTCACTCGACCGCCACGGATCAGGACCACGGAGTGCTCCTGGAGGTTGTGGCCTTCACCGCCGATGTAGGAAGACACCTCGAAGCCGTTGGTCAGGCGCACACGGCAGACCTTACGCAGGGCCGAGTTCGGCTTCTTCGGGGTGGTGGTGTAAACGCGGGTGCAGACGCCGCGCTTCTGCGGGCAGGCCTGCAGCGCAGGCACGTCGCTCTTGGCGGCCTGACGCTTGCGCGGCTTGCGCACGAGCTGATTGATGGTAGCCATTTATCGCTCCAAATGGGTTGCCTTGGCGGAAGCGAGTAGCCGTTCGCTTCCTGTCTTGCGTTCCTCTTTCCCAATGGCGCGGGCGCACCCGCCCCACTGTTAAAGGCTGCGCATTCTAATGGCTGACGCCATCGACCGTCAAGCGCGACGCCCCGAGGGGCGCCGCGCGAGCGGTCATCGACGTCAGATTTCGTCGTCGTCCGAGTCGAGCGCGGTGAGCTGAGCGCCCAGTTCCTGCTCGACATCCTGGGCCGACGGCTGGAGCACGCGTTCGGCGTCTTCACGCTTGCGGCGACGCTCCGCATGGTGGGTCAGGCCGGTACCGGCCGGGATCAGACGTCCCACCACCACGTTTTCCTTCAGGCCGCGCAGGTAGTCGCGCTTGCCGGTGACCGCCGCTTCGGTCAGCACCCGCGTGGTCTCCTGGAAGGAGGCCGCGGAGATGAACGACTCGGTGGCCAGGCTGGCCTTGGTGATACCCAGCAGCAGGCGCTGGTACTTGGCCGGGAACTTGTCGGTGGCCTCGAGCGCCGCGTTCTGCTCCAGCACCCGCACCAGCTCGACCTGGTCGCCCGGGATGAAGTCGGAATCGCCGGCATCGGTGATCTCGACCTTGCGCAGCATCTGACGCACGATCACTTCGATGTGCTTGTCGTTGATGCCCACGCCCTGCAGGCGATAGACGTCCTGCACCTCGGCGACGATGTACTTGGCCAGTTCGGCGATGCCGAGCAGACGCAGGATATCGTGCGGATTGCTCGGGCCGTCGGAGATGACCTCGCCCTTCTCGACGGTCTCACCCTCGAACACCGCGATCTGGCGCCATTTCGGGATCAGCATCTCGAACGGATCGCCGGATTCCGGGGTGATCGCCAGACGACGCTTGCCCTTGGTTTCCTTGCCGAAGCTGATGGTACCGCTGATCTCGGCGAGGATCGCCGGCTCTTTCGGCTTGCGCGCCTCGAACAGGTCGGCCACGCGCGGCAGACCACCGGTGATGTCCTTGTTACCGGTGGCTTCCACCGGAATACGGGCCACCACCTCGCCGACGCCGATCTTGGAACCGTCGTCGACGGTCACGATCGCCTTGCCGGGCAGCAGGTACTGCACCGGGGTGTCGGAGTTGGCCACGGTCACCGGCTTGCCGGCCTCGTCGGACAGCAGGATCATCGGGCGCTTGTCGCGGCCGGCCATGGGACGCGCCGCAGACTCGATCACCTCGATGGAGGACAGGCCGGTCATCTCGTCCACGCTGCGGTGGATGGTGACGCCCTCGTCCATGTCCGCGTACTGCACCTTGCCCTCGGCCTCGGCCACGATCGGGTGAGTGTGCGGATCCCACTTGGCCACGGTCTGACCGGCGTCGACGACATCGCCGTCCTTGACGGAGAGCTCGGCGCCGTAGGGCAGCTTGTAGTACTCGCGCTCGCGACCGTGCTCGTCGGCGACGGCCAGGGCGCTGGAGCGGGAGACCACGACCAGCTTGCCGTCGCCGCGTTCCACGTGCTTGATGTTGTGCAGGCGCACCTTGCCGCCGTGCTTGACCTGGACGCTGTCCACTGCGGAGGCACGAGAGGCCGCACCGCCGATGTGGAAGGTCCGCATGGTCAGCTGGGTACCCGGCTCACCGATCGACTGGGCGGCGATGACGCCCACGGACTCGCCGACGTTAACCTGATGGCCACGAGCCAGGTCGCGACCGTAGCACGAGGAGCAGACGCCATGGCTGGTGTCACAGCTGATCGCGGAGCGCACCACGATCTCGTCGACGCCCATGGTGTCGAGCTCGGCGCACCAGGCCTCGTCGAGCAGCGTGCCGCGCGGAATCAGCACTTCCTCGCTCTCGGGATCGATGACGTCCTGGGCGACCACGCGGCCAAGCACGCGCTGGGCCAGCGAGACGATGATGTCGCCGCCCTCGATGACCGGGTGCAGGGTCAGGCCGTTCTCGGTGCCGCAATCGGCCTCGGTGATGACCATGTCCTGTGCCACGTCGACCAGACGACGGGTCAGGTAACCGGAGTTGGCGGTCTTGAGTGCCGTATCCGCCAGGCCCTTACGCGCACCGTGGGTCGAGATGAAGTACTGGAGGACGTTCAGGCCTTCACGGAAGTTGGCGACGATCGGGGTCTCGATGATCGAGCCGTCCGGCTTGGCCATGAGGCCACGCATGCCCGCCAGCTGGCGGATCTGGGCGGCACTACCCCGGGCACCGGAGTCGGCCATGATGAAGACGCTGTTGAAGGAGTCCTGCTCGACCTCGTTGCCCTCACGGTCGATGACGCTCTCCTTGGAGATGCCGGTCATCATCGCCTTGGCGACCTGGTCGTTGGCACGGGCCCAGATATCGATGACCTTGTTGTACTTCTCGCCCGCGGTCACCAGACCGGAGGAGAACTGGTCTTCGATTTCCTTGACCTCTTCCTCGGCGCCTTCGACGATCTCGGCCTTGGCATCCGGGATGACGAAGTCGTTGACGCCGATGGAGGCGCCGGACCAGGTGGCCATGCGGAAGCCGGTGTACATCAGCTGGTCGGCGAAGATCACCGCGGGCTTCAGGCCGGCGCAGCGATACACCTCGTTGATCAGCTGGGAGATCGCCTTCTTCTTCATCGGCTGGTCGATCAGCTCGAAGGACACGCCTTCGGGCAGGATGCGGAACAGCAGCGCGCGACCCACGGTGGTGTCGTAGATCTTGCGAGTCTGGCTCTGCTCGCCGGTCTCCTCGTCCACGGTCACCTCGTCGAGGCGCACCTTGACGCGGGCGTGCAGGTCGACGCTCTGGGTGCCGAAGGCGCGCTCGACCTCGTTGAGGTCGGAGAACACCATGCCCTCACCCTTGGCATTGATCTTCTCGCGGGTCATGTAATACAGACCCAGCACCACGTCCTGGGACGGCACGATGATCGGCTCGCCGTTGGCCGGTGACAGCACGTTGTTGGTGGCCATCATCAGCGCGCGGGCTTCGAGCTGCGCTTCCAGGGTCAGCGGCACGTGGACGGCCATCTGGTCGCCGTCGAAGTCGGCGTTGTAGGCGGCACACACCAGCGGGTGCAGCTGGATCGCCTTGCCCTCGATCAGCAGCGGCTCGAAGGCCTGGATGCCGAGACGGTGCAGAGTCGGGGCGCGGTTGAGCAGCACCGGATGCTCGCGGATGACATCGGCGAGGATGTCCCACACCTCCGGCAGCTCGCGCTCGACCATCTTCTTGGCGGCCTTGATGGTGGACGCCTGGCCGCTGGCCTGCAGCTTGGAGTAGATGAACGGCTTGAACAGCTCGAGCGCCATCTTCTTCGGCAGACCGCACTGGTGCAGACGCAGGGTCGGACCCACGGTGATGACCGAGCGGCCGGAGTAGTCGACGCGCTTGCCCAGCAGGTTCTGACGGAAACGCCCCTGCTTGCCCTTGATCATGTCGGCCAGCGACTTCAGCGGGCGCTTGTTCGAGCCGGTGATGGCCCGGCCGCGACGACCGTTGTCGAGCAGGGCGTCGACCGCTTCCTGCAGCATGCGCTTCTCGTTGCGCACGATGATGTCCGGCGCGTTGAGATCCAGCAGCCGCTTGAGGCGGTTGTTGCGGTTGATCACGCGACGGTAGAGGTCGTTCAGGTCGGAGGTCGCGAAGCGACCGCCGTCCAGCGGCACCAGCGGACGCAGGTCCGGCGGCAGCACCGGCAGCACTTCCATCACCATCCACGCCGGGTCGTTGCCGGAGCCTTGGAAGGCCTCCAGCAGCTTCAGGCGCTTGGACAGCTTCTTGATCTTGGTCTCGGAGTTGGTCTGCGGGATTTCCTCGCGCAGACGCTCGATCTCTTCCTCGAGATCGATGTCCTTGAGCATGGCCTGGACGGCCTCGGCACCCATGCGGGCGTCGAAGTCGTCACCGAACTCCTCGAGGGCCTCGAAGTACTGCTCGTCGTTGAGCAGCTGGCCGCGCTCGAGGGTGGTCATGCCCGGATCGACGACCATGAAGCTCTCGAAGTAGAGCACCCGCTCGATGTCGCGCAGGGTCATGTCCAGGAACATGCCGATGCGGGACGGCAGCGACTTCAGGAACCAGATGTGCGCGACCGGGCTGGCCAGCTCGATGTGGCCCATGCGCTCGCGGCGCACGGCGGCCTTGGTGACCTCCACGCCGCACTTCTCGCAGATGATGCCGCGATGCTTCATCCGCTTGTACTTGCCGCACAGGCACTCGTAATCCTTCACCGGGCCGAAGATCTTGGCGCAGAACAGGCCGTCGCGCTCCGGCTTGAAGGTACGATAGTTGATGGTCTCGGGCTTCTTGACCTCGCCGAAGGACCAGCTGCGAATCATGTCCGGCGACGCCAGCGTGATCTTGATCGCGTCGAACTCGTCGGACTGAGACTGCGATTTGAGGACTTTCACCAAATCTTTCATGGGTCGGCTCCGTTGCGGAGTTGTCATGGGCGGGGGCGCGCACGCCCCCGCGGACCGTCATTACTGCGAAGCGCCGTAGCGGCCGCCTCAGCTCTCCAGTTCGATATCGATGCCCAGCGAGCGGATTTCCTTCACCAGCACGTTGAAGGATTCCGGCATGCCCGCCTGCATGGTGTGGTCGCCATCCACGATGCTCTTGTACATCTTGGTGCGGCCTTCCACGTCGTCGGACTTGACGGTGAGCATTTCCTGAAGGGTGTAGGCGGCGCCATAGGCTTCCAGGGCCCAGACCTCCATTTCCCCGAAGCGCTGACCACCGAACTGCGCCTTGCCGCCCAGCGGCTGCTGGGTCACCAGGGAGTAGGAACCGGTGGAACGCGCGTGCATCTTGTCATCCACCAGGTGGTTGAGCTTCAGCATGTACATGTAACCCACGGTGACCGGGCGATCGAAGGCATCGCCGGTACGACCGTCGTAGAGGGTCGTCTGGCCGGAGTCCGGCAGGTCGGCCAGCGTCAGCAGGTGCTTGATCTCATGCTCGCGAGCACCGTCGAAGACCGGCGTGGCCATGGGCACGCCCGCCTTGAGGTTCTTCGCCAGCGCGATCACCTCGTCGTCGGAGAGCGAATCGATGTCCTCGACCCGGGTGCTCGACTCGGTATTGTAGACCTTGCCCAGGAACTCGCGGATCTGCGAGACCTGCTGGTCGCGGGCGTCGCGCAGCATGTGCTCGATCTTCACGCCGAGGCCGCGGGCGGCCATGCCCAGGTGGGTCTCGAGGATCTGACCGACGTTCATGCGCGACGGCACGCCCAGCGGGTTCAGCACCACGTCGATCGGCTCGCCGTTGTCGTCGAACGGCATGTCCTCGACCGGCATGATGGCCGAGATGACACCCTTGTTACCGTGACGGCCGGCCATCTTGTCGCCCGGCTGCAGGCGACGCTTGATGGCGAGGTAGACCTTGACGATCTTCAGCACGCCCGGCGCAAGGTCGTCGCCCTGGGTGAGCTTGCGCTTCTTGTCCTCGAAGCGCTCGTCCATCTCCTTGCGACGGGTCTCCAGCTGCTCGTCGGCCTGGGCCAGCAGCTCGTTGAGGCTCTCGTCCTGCATGCGCAGCTTGAACCACTGCTGACGCGGCAGCTCCTCGAGGTACTCGTCGCTGAGCACGTCGCCCTTCTTGAGCTTCGGCCCCCCGTTGACCGGCTGGCCGACCAGGGTGCGCTGCAGACGCTCGAAGGTCGCGTCCTCGGCGATGCGATAGGTCTCCTGGAGATCCTTGCGCACCTCGTCGAGCTGTTGCTGCTCGATGGAGAGCGCACGGGAATCCTTCTCCACGCCGTCGCGGGTGAACACCTGCACGTCGATGACGGTGCCCTTCATGCCGGTCGGGGCACGCAGGGAGGTGTCCTTCACGTCGGACGCCTTCTCACCGAAGATCGCACGCAGCAGCTTCTCCTCCGGGGTCAGCTGGGTCTCGCCCTTGGGCGTGACCTTGCCGACCAGGATGTCGCCCGCGCCGACCTCGGCACCGATGTAGACGACGCCAGCCTCATCCAGCTTGCCGAGCGCGGACTCGCCGACGTTCGGAATGTCGGAGGTGATCTCCTCCGCGCCCAGCTTGGTGTCGCGGGAGACGCAGGTCAGCTCCTGGATGTGGATGGTGGTGAAACGGTCTTCCTGGACGGCCCGCTCGGAGAGCAGGATGGAGTCCTCGAAGTTGTAGCCGTTCCACGGCATGAAGGCGATGCGCATGTTCTGGCCCAGGGCCAGGTCACCCATGTCGACGGACGGGCCGTCGGCCAGGATGTCGCCGCTGGCCACGCTGTCGCCGGGGCGCACGATCGGACGCTGGTTCTGGCAGGTGTTCTGGTTGGAACGCAGGTACTTGGTCAGGTTGTAGATATCGACGCCGGCTTCGCCGCCGATGATCTCGTCCTCGTTGACCCGCACCACGATGCGCTTGGCGTCGACGGAGTCGATGGTGCCGCCACGACGGGCCACGGCGCAGACGCCGGAGTCGCGGGCCACGAAACGCTCCATGCCGGTACCGACCAGCGGCTTGTCGGCGCGCAGGGTCGGCACGGCCTGACGCTGCATGTTCGCCCCCATCAGGGCGCGGTTGGCGTCATCGTGCTCGAGGAACGGGATCAAGGCCGCGGCCACGGACACCACCTGACGCGGCGAGACGTCCATCAGGGTGACCTGCTCGGGGCGCATGAAGGTGGTCTCGCCGCGATGGCGGACCTGCACCAGGTCGTCGACCAGCTTGCCGCCCTCGTCCACGGTAGCCGAGGCCTGGGCGATGACGAAGTTGCCCTCCTCGATCGCGGAGAGGTGCACCACGTCGTCGGTCACCTGACCGTCCACGACCTTGCGGTACGGCGTCTCGAGGAAGCCGTAGCTGTTGGTGTGGCTGTAGGTGGCCAGCGAGTTGATCAGACCGATGTTCGGACCCTCAGGGGTCTCGATCGGGCAAAGGCGGCCGTAGTGGGTGGCGTGAACGTCACGCACCTCGAAGCCGGCACGCTCGCGGGTCAGACCACCCGGGCCGAGGGCGGAGACGCGACGCTTGTGCGTCACCTCGGACAGCGGGTTGTTCTGGTCCATGAACTGCGACAGCTGGGAGGAGCCGAAGAACTCCTTCACCGCCGCGGCCACCGGCTTGGCGTTGATCAGGTCCTGCGGCATCAGGCCTTCGCTCTCCGCCATGGAGAGGCGTTCCTTGACCGCACGCTCGACGCGCACCAGGCCGACGCGGAACTGGTTCTCGGCCATCTCGCCGACGCAGCGGATGCGACGGTTGCCCAGGTGGTCGATGTCATCGACGTCGCCGAAGCCGTTACGGATGTTGATCAGCTCGCCGAGCACGTCGAGGATATCGCGCTGATCGAGAACGCCGGCGCCCTCGTCCTGCTCGCGGCGCAGACGACGGTTGAACTTCATGCGACCGACGCCGGACAGGTCGTAGCGGTCCTCGGTGAAGAACAGGTTGTTGAACAGCGTCTCGGCGGCCTCCTTGGTGGGCGGCTCGCCGGGGCGCATCATGCGGTAGATCTCGACCAGCGCCTCGAGCTGGGAACCGGTGGTGTCCAGCTTGAGGGTGTCGGAGACGAACGGACCGCAATCCAGATCGTTGGTGTACAGGGTCTCCAGGCGGGTCAGACCGGCCTGGCCCAGGGTTTCCAGCACTTCCGGAGTGATCGCGGTGTTGCAGGCGCAGATCAGCTCGCCGGTGTTGGGATCGATCTGGTCCTTGGCCAGCACCTTGCCGAACAGGTAGTCCATCGGCACCTCGAGACGCTCGAGGCCGGCCTTCTCCAGCTGGCGGATGTGCTTCTGGGTGACGCGACGACCTTCCTCGACGATGACGTTGCCGTCACCATCCTTGATGTCGAAGGTCGCGGTCTCGCCGCGCAGGCGAGACGGCACCAGTTCCACGGAGAAGCCGCGCTTCTCGATGTGGAAGGTGCTGGTGTCGAAGAACTCGTCGAGGATCTCCTCGGCGCTCATGCCCAGCGCGCGCAGCAGCACCGTGGCCGGCAGCTTGCGGCGACGGTCGATGCGCACGAAGACGTTGTCCTTGGGATCGAACTCGAAGTCCAGCCAGGAACCGCGGTAGGGAATCACCCGAGCGGAATACAGCAGCTTGCCGGAGGAGTGGCTCTTGCCCTTGTCGTGATCGAAGAACACGCCCGGGGAGCGGTGCAGCTGGGAAACGATGACGCGCTCGGTACCGTTCACCACGAAGGTACCGTTCTCGGTCATCAGGGGGATTTCCCCCATGTAGACTTCCTGCTCCTTGATGTCCTTGATCGCCTTGTTCGACGAATCCTTGTCGTAGATGATCAGACGGACCTTGACGCGCAGGGGAGCCGAATAGGTGACGCCACGCAGCTGGCACTCCTTGACGTCGAAGGCCGGAGTGCCGAAACGGTAGCTGACGTATTCCAGCGCAGCATTGCCGGAGAAGCTCTCGATCGGAAAGACCGACCGGAAGGCGGCATGCAGGCCGAGGTCGAGGCGTTCTTCGGGTGAGCGATCCTGCTGGAGAAAGTCGTAATAGGAATCAAGCTGGATGGCCAGCAGGTAAGGCACATCCATCACTTGGGGCAGTTTGCCGAAATCCTTGCGGATGCGTTTTTTCTCAGTGTATGAGTAAGCCATCTGTATTCCCCAGCTTGTTCACCATGGGTGACCGATGCGTGTCGGCGCCACCCGACGGACGCGGCTCCGTCAGGCGCTGACGGCAAGCCCCCGGAGGGAGGCTCGCCGTCGGAATTCGGCTGGCGGAGGCCCGAAGGGCGAACCGCCTAGCGACAACAGAAAAAGGCCGGCAGCGGGTGTCCCGCCACCAGCCGTGGAAGCTTACGCAGCGCGTGAAGCCGTGGGCACAAGGATTACTTGAGCTCCACGCTCGCGCCGGCTTCTTCCAGCTTGGTCTTGGCTTCTTCGGCATCTTCCTTGGACATGCCTTCCTTCAGGGTCGCCGGGACGCCGTCGACGGCACCCTTGGCTTCCTTCAGGCCCAGACCGGTGATCTCGCGGACGGCCTTGATGACGTTGACCTTCTTGTCGCCAGCGGCGGTCAGCACCAGGTCGAACTCGGTCTGCTCTTCGGCAGCAGCGGCTTCACCGCCACCCGGGCCGGCGACGACGGCAGCAGCGGCGGTCACGCCGAACTTCTCTTCCATCGCTTCGATCAGCTCGGCGACTTCCATCACGGACATGTCGGCGACGGCGTTGATGATGTCTTCTTTGGTCAGTGCCATTTTCACGTTCCTAACTTTGCGGGAGTCTCGGCGGGCCGACGACTCGGTGATTCAATATTCGATTCGCGAGAGGGGGTCGAGTTCGCCGTTCAGGCGGCCTCGCCTTCCTTCTGGTCACGCAGCGCGGCGAGGGTACGAACCAGCTTGCCGGCAGAAGCCTCCTTCATGACGGACATCAGCTTCGCGATGGCCTCGTCATAGGTCGGCAGGCTTGCCAGGCGGTCGAGATCGCTCGCCGGGATGAACTCGCCTTCGTATGCCAGCGCCTTGACTTCGAAGTCTTCCTCGGACTTACCGAACTCCTTGAACAGACGGGCGGCAGCGCCCGGATGATCGGTGGAGAAGGCCAGCAGAGTCGGACCCACGAAAGACTCGTTCAGGCACTCCCACTGAGTGCCTTCGAGGGCGCGGCGTGCCAGGGTGTTGCGGACAACACGGATCTGCACGCCATTCTCGCGGGCCTGCTTGCGCAGTTCGGTCATCTTGCTGACCGGGACGCCACGAGAGTCGGCAACGACGACGGAGAGAGCATCCTTGGCCGCTTCACTGACCTCGGCAACAATGGCCTTCTTGCCTTCGAGTGCTAGTGGCACGGTGATCACTCCTTCGTGCCGGAATCTCCGCAGAGGATTCCGGTGGTTACCATCTCCCCCGGCGGGCCGTGAGGCCACTCGCCGGGGGTCCTGGGTGATGGTGCTCACCAGAGATCTGGCGGCCACACCATCTGCGCAGGCTGCCCCGAGGGACAATTAAGCCGCCTCGGCAGCGAGGCGGCACCTGCGGTCTTTGACGATGCCCCGCCGACTCGCATCGATGTCGTGCACGGGGACCGCAAAGTTCTTGCTCGATTGTCGAACGCGGCGTTAGACGAACGCGGCGTGATCGACGGTCAGACCCGGGCCCATGGTGGTGGACAGGGAGACCTTCTTGAAATACACGCCCTTGGAAGTGCTCGGCTTGAGCTTCTTCAGGTCGGCGATCAGAGCTTCGAGGTTGCCGCGGATCGCGTCAGCGTCGAAGTCGACCTTGCCGAGGGTGGCGTGGATGATGCCGTTCTTGTCGGTACGGAAGCGCACCTGACCGGCCTTGGCGTTCTTGACGGCGGTAGCCACGTCCGGGGTCACGGTGCCGACCTTCGGGTTCGGCATCAGGCCACGCGGACCGAGGATCTGACCCAGCTGACCGACGACGCGCATGGCGTCCGGCGAGGCGATGACCACGTCGAAGTCGAGCTGGCCTTTCTTGACCTGCTCGGCCAGGTCGTCCATGCCGACGATATCGGCACCGGCTTCCTTGGCGGCTTCTTCGTTGGCACCCTGGGTGAAGACGGCAACGCGCACGTCCTTGCCGGTACCGTTCGGCATGACGGTGGCGCCACGCACGACCTGGTCGGATTTACGCGGATCGACGCCCAGGTTGACGGCGACGTCCACGGACTCCTTGAACTTGACAGTGGACAGCTCGGAGAGCAGGGCCACGGCCTCCTCGAGGGAGTACGCCTTGTTCGGGTCAACTTTCTCGCGAATCTGCTGAGCGCGCTTGCTGAGCTTAGCCATGATCAGAGGCCCTCCACGTTGAGGCCCATGCTGCGGGCACTACCGGCAATGGTACGCACCGCGGCGTCGAGATCGGCAGCGGTCAGATCCGGCTCCTTGGCCTGGGCGATCTCTTCGAGCTGCGCGCGGGTCACGGTACCGACCTTGTTCTTGTTCGGCTCACCGGAGCCGGACTTGATACCAGCAGCCTTCTTCAGCAGGACGGCGGCGGGCGGCGTCTTGGTGACGAAGGTGAAGCTGCGGTCGGAGTACACGGTGATGACGACGGGAGTCGGCAGACCCGGCTCGAGGTTCTGGGTCTCGGCGTTGAACGCCTTGCAGAACTCCATGATGTTCACGCCGTGCTGACCCAGCGCGGGACCCACGGGGGGGCTCGGGTTGGCCTTACCGGCTGCAACCTGCAGCTTGATGTAAGCCTGTACTTTCTTGGCCATGATTTACTCCAGATGGGTGATAGCGCCTTGCGGCTCCCCGGTGAAGACGACCGCTCTCGGCGGCCGTCACGAAAACCTGCTTGGCGAGAGGGCGATTATTCCTTCTCGACCTGGGAGAACTCCAGCTCGACCGGCGTAGCACGACCAAAGATCAGCACGCTGACCTGAAGACGACTCTTGTCGTAGTTGACTTCCTCGACAACGCCGTTGAAGTCGGCAAACGGACCGTCGATGACGCGCACGGACTGTCCCGGCTCGAACATCGTCTTGGGGCGCGGCTTCTCGGTGCCATCCTTGACCCGGCTGAGGATGGCATCGGCCTCCCGCTGGGTGATCGGCGCCGGCTTCTCCTTGGTGCCTCCGATGAACCCCATGACGCGCGGGGTCTCGTTGACCAGGTGCCAAGTCTCGTCATCCATTTCCATCTCGACCAGCACATAGCCGGGATAGAACTTGCGCTCGCTCTTGCGGCGCTTGCCGTCACGCATCTCGACGACTTCTTCGGTCGGCACCAGGATCTCGCCGAAGCGATCCTCCATGCCGTACATCTTCACGCGCTCGATGAGCGAGCGCATGACATGCTTCTCGAAGCCGGAGTAGGCGTGAACGACGTACCAACGCTTGGACATGAAGACTCCTAACCAATGACGCCGGACATGGCCCAGCCAAGCAGCGTGTCGATGAGCCACAGGGCCAGGCCCACGACCAGGACGGCCACCAGCACGATGGCGGTGGTTTGCACGGTCTCGGGACGGCTCGGCCAGACGACGCGCTGAATTTCCTTCTTGGCACTGCGAGCCAGCTCGACCAGCTCACGCCCCTTGGTGGTGGTCAGCGCCACCAGCGCCGCCGCCACACTCAGGGCGACGACGCCAAGCACGCGATAAAGCAGCGCCTGGTCGGCAAAATAGGTATTGCCGACCACGGCAAGAACCAGCAGGGTAACGACAACCGCCCACTTGAGCCCGTCGTGGCGCGACTCCTGCACCTCGGCGTTATGTTTCATGAAAACGAGACTCCTCAAGGTGCGGCAATCGAAACATGAAAGATACAAGAAATCTCACCAGCCTGGGGAAGACTGGCAGGCCAGGAGGGAATCGAACCCCCAACCTGCGGTTTTGGAGACCGCTGCTCTGCCAATTGAGCTACTGGCCTGTTGCTTCCGCGACCACCCTTTGCGGGAGGCCTCAGCGACAGCGGGCGCCATCATAGCGAATGCCGCCCGAACTGACAACCCCTGATCCGACCTACTCACACCGGCCAGGGAAAGAGAAAAGGCGAGCTATCGCTCGCCTTTTCAATGTGGAGCTCATGGACGGATTTGAACCGTCGACCTCACCCTTACCAAGGGTGTGCTCTACCCCTGAGCTACATGAGCAAAACCTTAGCTTGGAGCGGGCAGCGGGGATCGAACCCGCATCATCAGCTTGGAAGGCTGAGGTTCTACCATTGAACTATGCCCGCCTGCCCGCTCTTTTTGCCACCACCCGCCTCGACGAGTGCGGCCAAAACCTGGTGGAGGGGGAAGGATTCGAACCTTCGAAGCTTTCGCGGCAGATTTACAGTCTGCTCCCTTTGGCCACTCGGGAACCCCTCCAGCTGGCGGAGCATTTTACCGCTCCTGTTCTTGGTGTCAAGTGATTGTTTTACCAATCTTCTTGAAGCATGGCACGGCGGCCTCGGCTCGCCTGCTCCCCTAGAACGCGACGCATTGTGTCAAAGCAGCATGGAGAACGCAAGCCCCGCGCGTATCTTTTCCAGCGGCACCCGGCGCGGCACCGTTGGCGCGCCCGACATGCGACCCGCCCGCTCCGCCGCCGTGAGCGGGAAACAGGCCTCCAGCCCGCCATACACCATGTCAGGCCAGACGGCATGGGGCACCTGAACCCCGCGCGAGACCACCCGGGCATCCCCCCCGGTCAACAGCAGCGGCAGCGACACCCCCTCACGGTCGCACACCTCGCTGTAGATCCGGTTCACCGCGCTCACCGCCGCCATGTAGATACCATGATTGACGGCCTCGACCGTTCGCGCCCCCGGCACCAGCAGCTCGTCGGCCTCGCTGTCCGGGTCGATCGCCACGTTGCGCGTGCCGAGCTTGAGGCTCTCCTTCATCAGGCGCAGCCCCGGCAGGATGTAGCCGCCCAGGTGCTGGCCGCCGGGCAGCACGAAGTCCACCGTGATGGCGCTACCGCAATCCACCGTGCAGCAGCCGCCCGCCAGCTGATAGCCGGCCAGCACACCCAGCCAGCGATCCACGCCCAGCTTGCCGGGCTCCCGGTATCCATTGCTGACCCCCAGTGCCTCGGGTTCCGAGCGCGCCACATGCACGCTGCGCACCCGGCGCTGCAGCAGGGCCACGGTCTGGGCCAGCACCGCCTTGCGCGCCACGCTGGATATCCTCACCGCCTCGACCACATCGAGATCCGGGATATCGGCCCCGGGCCGCCACTCCTCGCGTGTCCACACGGCCCCGCGCGATCGGATCTCGCTGCTCTCGGCATCCTTCAGCCGCCATTTGGACAGGGTGTTGCCGATATCCAGATCCAGGATCATTACCGCCCCCGTACGCTGATCTCGCCACCAGCGAGACGCTCGCGCCCGCCCTCCCCTTTCACCCAGAGGTTCCCGGCGACATCGACGCCCTCGGCGACCGCGGGCTCGCGCCGCTCGCCACGCAGGATATCCACCTCGCGCCCGGCGAAGGCATGCCGGGCATTCCAGGCCTCCTGCCAGCCCTCGAACCCTCGATGCTCGAAATCGGCCAGCATCGGCATCAGCCCGTCGAGCAGCTCCACGGCCAGTTGATTGCGTGACAGCCCCGGGGCCTGGTCACGGACCGCCCCCACCGGCTGCTCGATCCCCTCGCGAAAGGACAGCGGCAGATCGACGTTGATACCCATGCCCACCACCAGCTCGCAGGGCCCCGTCGCGTCCCCCGTCAGCTCGACCAGGATACCCGCCAGCTTGCCCAGCTCCCCCGAATCCATCTCCAGCAGCACGTCGTTGGGCCACTTGAGCCGCGGGCGCACGCCATGGCGCTCCAGCACCTGGGCCAGCACCACGCCGACAGCCAGGCTGAGACCCTCGAGGGCCGCCACGCCCGACTCCACTCGCCAGCCGATCGAGAACATCAGGGTACGCCCCCAGGGCGTCACCCAGGTGCGCCCTCGACGCCCTCGACCGGCACTCTGCTGCTCCACCAGGCAGATCTCGCCATGCCCGGCGCCCTGAGCGAAGCGCTCGCGCAGAAACAGGTTGCTCGAAGGCAGCGTCTCCTCGACGAACAGGCGACTGACGTGCTGACGCACCTCTCGCGACAAACCGGCCACGATAGTGGCCCCGTCGAGCAACTCCAGCGGTTCGGCCAGTCGATAACCCTGCCCTTTCACCGCCTCCATGGGAATCCCCAGCGCCTCCAGCTTGCGCAGCTGCTTCCAGACGGCGGCGCGAGACACGCCCAGCCGCTCGCCCAGCTGTTCGCCGGAATGGAATTCGCCATCGCTCAACAGGCGGATCAGGTCACCAATGGTCATGCACGCGCCCCTGCCGGGAAAAACGCTCATTCTAGCGGAACTGCCGCGGCGCCGGAAATTCCCGACCACATGGCGCTCACAACGAAAAAGGCCGGGCATTCGCCCGGCCTCTGCTGCTGCATGCATCGCGCCCGAAGCGCCACGCCGACTTAGTAGCCCGAATCGGCCTCGTCGGCAGCTTCCTCGACGCTGTCACCCATCTCCTCGACGGACTCACCCGCCTGATCCACGGCATCATCCATGCTCTCGCCGGCCTCTTCCATGGTCTCGTCGATATTCTCACCGGCCTGCTCTGCCGGGCCTTCCTCTTCGCAGGCCGCCAGGCCGAAGGCGGTCATGCCGATGAAGCTCGCCAGGGCGATCTTGCGCAGCATCGATTGGGTCATCATGAAACTCTCCTCCTGAGACGTCTCGTGTTCCGATTGAGTGCCCCGTCAGCCTAGCTGCCACGAAGCCGCTCGACCAGCATGGAAATCGCCAGCGCTAGGCAGCGCTGTTGCCCTGTCGCGACATTTTTCCAGCTTGAGGAGCCTCCATCTCCCCGGCCACATCGAACCCGCCTGATTGCCAGCAACTCACCCCTCGATGCATGAACGCCCCGCCCTCTCGAAAAGGACGGGGCGTTTTCTGGCCATTTTACGTAAGCGAACGGGCATCACCGTTTGTCAGTGATCAGGCGATGT
>NZ_PYUQ02000021.1:0-175347 GCF_003030865.2 Halomonas sp. SL1
CACATCGCCTGATCACTGACAAACGGTGATGCCCGTTCGCTTACTCTCGCTCTGTAGACTTGCTTGTATTACGACATCCATAGACTGATGGCCCTTGCTAGGGAGGGGTTGTGGAGCGACAAAGAGGGGAAGGTCATCATGAGAGAATCAACCATCACGATTCTGCTGGCAGGTTGCCTGATGGGCGGCACCGTTGAAGTGTCGGCGGCTAATCTAACCGGCGTCTACTGTGGGCGAGATGGCAGTGACACGATGATCCTAGACGACCAAGGGAGCCGGGTAAGCTTCGAGATCAGTTCCTGGCAGGCGGAAGGGCACTATTGCGGTACGCCACGCCTGATGGCTACCCGTCTCAACGGCCGCTACGAAGTTACCGACCGGGATTGCACGTTGAGCCTGTCAAGTGATCAGGAATCTATCACTTTGTTAGCCAATCCATCCGGCAGTTGTAGTGACCAGTACTGTGGGCAGCGAGCTGCGTTGAAGAAATTCAGTCTGCCGCTGTCCAGTCGGCAACCCTTGCCAGGCCCCTTCGAGGAAATCTCGATGATGGAAACGCCTCTGTGCCGTTAGCCGGTTGTGGTCTCAAGCGGGGTGGGTTGTACGATGGCTATGATGAAACTGTATTTCACAGTTATGTGGTTGTCGGATTCAGTGGTTAACTGCCCGCTTGGTGAATAACTTAAGCCGCTTGGCATGCCATTCTTTCATTGCTGCCACCGGTGATTAATGGATGGTGGACGCGGTGCTCGAACTCGAACCGACAAAGCCTTGCACAAAGCAGAGATTGGATACTCCGCCGCGTCACGAATCCGGCGCAAGGCCGAACAGCCGCCGAGCGGTGGCGGCGCTGTCCGCCGCCACCCGCTCGGCGCACTGCCCCCGCAGCTCGGCCACCCGGCGACACACCTCGCTCACCCTGGCCGGCTCGTTACGCTCGCCCTGATGACCGGCCGGCGGCATGTCCGGACTGTCGGTCTCCAGCACGTAGCCATCGTCCGGCAGCGCGGCCACGCTGCGCTGCAGTCGCTTGGCTCGATCGTGGGTCAGCGCCCCGCCAAGCCCCACCACGAAGCCGAGATCGAGAAACGCCTGAGCCTGCTGGGGCGAGCCGGCGAAGGCGTGGATCAGCCCGCCGGCCTCGGGCGACAGCTGACGCAGCCGCTTGGCCAGCGGGTCGTTGGCCCGCACGCAGTGGATCACCAGCGGCAGGTTCCTCGCCTTGGCGAGGCGGACCTGGCCGTCGAACAGCGCCCACTGGGCGTCCAGGGTGTCAGTGAAGCGCGCATCGATGCCGCACTCGCCCAGCGCCACCGCCTCGGGGTGCGCGTCCAGCGCCGCCGCCAGGGCATCGACGTCGCCCTCGCGGTGATCCTGCATGAAGTACGGATGCAGCCCCAGGCAGACGCTGATGTCATGCCGTGCTCCCAGCGCCAGCACCCGTGGCCAGTCGCGACGCCGGGTGCCCGGTAACACGAAGTGCTCGACGCCCGCCGCATGGGCACGCGCCAGCACCGCCTCGCGGTCGGCGTCGAAGTCGGGAAAGTCCAGATGGCAGTGGGCGTCGATCAACATAAGCTGGAAGCTGGAAGCTGGAAGCTGGAAGCTGGAAGCTGGAAGCTGGAAGCTGGAAGCTGGAAAGAAGCGTAACGCGAACCGCCCCTATGGCAAGTGCCTAGGGGTGGTTCTTCTTCTCGCTTTCAGGCACGAAGCGCCGCTCTTCAAGCTTCTAGCGTAAGGCTCCGGGCGCAGCCCGGGTCAGTGCTCGCGGGTCGGGCTGAAGCGCACGTCCGGCCAGCGCTCCTGGGTCATCTGCAGGTTGACCCGGGTCGGTGCGATGTAGGTCAGGTAGCCACCGCCGTCGATGGCGAGGTTCTGGCTGGCCTTGCGCTTGAACTCCTCGAGCATCTTGGCGTCGTCGCAGTAGACCCAGCGGGCGGTCTGGACGTTGATGCCCTCGTAGATGCAGTCGACCTTGTACTCTTCCTTGAGACGATGGGCGACCACGTCGAACTGCAGGGTGCCCACGGCGCCGAGGATCAGATCGTTGTTGTCCATCGGCATGAACACCTGGGTGGCGCCCTCCTCGGACAGCTGCTGCAGGCCCTTCTGCAGCGCCTTCATCTTCAACGGGTCCTTGAGGCGCACGCGTTTGAACAGCTCCGGAGCAAAGTGCGGAATGCCGGTGAAGCGCATGTCCTCGCCCTGGGTGAAGGTGTCGCCGATCTGGATGGTGCCGTGGTTGTGGAGGCCGATGATGTCACCGGGCCAGGCTTCCTCGACATGGGAACGATCCGAGGCCATGAAGGTCAGGGCGTCGGCGATCTTGACGTCCTTGCCGATGCGCGTGTGGCGCATCTTCATGTTTTTCTCGTACTTGCCCGAGCAGACCCGCAGGAAGGCGATCCGATCGCGGTGGTTCGGGTCCATGTTGGCCTGGATCTTGAACACGAAGCCGGTGAACTTGCCGTCCTCGGATTCCACCGTACGCAGATTGGTCTCCCGCGGCTGGGGTGCCGGCGCATACTCGACGAAGCCGTCCAGCATCTCGCGCACGCCGAAGTTGCCCATGGCGGTACCGAAGTACACCGGGGTCAGCTCGCCGCGACGATAGGCCTCGAGGTCGAATTCGTGGGAGGCGCCGCGCACCAGCTCGACCTCCATGCGCAGCTCCTCGGCGGCGTCCTCGCCCAGGATCTCGTCGACCTCGGGGCTGTCGAGGCCCTCGATGCGCTTGTCCCCGGGGATGCGGTTGCCCTGGCCCTGGGTGTAGAGGTGGATGACGTCGTTGTAGAGGTGATAGACGCCCTTGAAGTGACGGCCCATGCCGATCGGCCAGGTCATGGGCGCGCACTGGATGTTGAGCACCTTCTCGACCTCGTCCATCACTTCGATGGGGTCACGGATATCACGGTCCATCTTGTTGATGAAGGTCAGGATCGGCGTGGTGCGCAGCCGGCAGACCTCCATCAGCTTGATGGTGCGGTCCTCGACGCCCTTGGCGCCGTCGATCACCATCAGCGCCGAGTCCACCGCGGTCAGGGTGCGGTAGGTATCCTCGGAGAAGTCCTCGTGGCCCGGGGTGTCGAGCAGGTTGACGATACGCCCACCGTAGGGGAACTGCATCACGGAGGT
Organism: Halomonas sp. SL1; assembly: GCF_003030865.2. Classification (NCBI taxonomy): domain Bacteria; kingdom Pseudomonadati; phylum Pseudomonadota; class Gammaproteobacteria; order Oceanospirillales; family Halomonadaceae; genus Halomonas; species Halomonas sp. SL1. The sequence continues at coordinate 3,136 of NZ_PYUQ02000021.1, forward strand.
GGTCACCGAGATGCCGCGCTCCTGCTCCATCTTCATCCAGTCGGAGGTGGCATGACGATCGTCGCGCTTGCTCTTCACCGAACCCGCCATCTGGATGGCGTTTCCGAACAGCAGCATCTTCTCGGTGATGGTGGTCTTACCCGCATCGGGGTGCGAAATGATCGCGAAGGTGCGACGCAGCGCGGCTTCTTGGGCGATAGGGTCGGTCGACATTGAGGCTCGTTACTGATCAGTACTCGCCCGCATGCTCGGGCATCCAAGCAGGTCGGGGCGATGATGGGTGTGGGAAATGCAGCGATTGTACCGCCCGGCCCGGCCTCTGTCTCGAGCCTATCGACAGCCGCCGGGGAAGCGCCTCGCGGTTACCGCGCCTGGACGTGACCTCGGCAGCGCCCGGCGGAACGACTAGACCGCCACTCCCAGTGCCTCGCCCAGCGCCTCGATGACGAACGCCTTCACCCGGGGATCATCGGGTGCAGCCACTTCCACTGCCAGCAGACGCATGGCCAGGATGTCGCTGCCGCGACTGACATCGTAGAGCGGGTAGCAACGATCACCGCACTGCAGCATCAGGAAGAGTCCCCGTCGGGGATCCCAGCCCACGCCGCGCAACGGCTCGTGACGCGGCACGATGAAGACCACCTCGGGCGCGGCGCCGACACGCGCGTGAAGTCGGTGCAGGGGACGCCGCTCGATCTCGACATGACACATGTGACCGCCTCCGACTGACCTGATCGGACCTATACGATAGTCCAAACGGGGGAGGTCACAGGGTGACATGTGGATGAAAATTTTGCGCCTCAGGGATTGTCGAACAGCGGTCGACTTCCAGCCGAACCGGGGAGGCTCAATCCCCCTCGACGAGGCTCTCGGCCAGCGCCCGCTCCCAGCGGGGATCTCGCTCGCCACAGGCGATGAAAGCGGGATTGAGCAGCGAGTCATGACGGTTGCAGCGAAGCGGCTTGAGGGACCCGGCATCCAGTACCTGGCCACCCGCCGCCGTCACCACCGCCTGGGCCGCCGCCGTGTCCCACTCGCTGGTCGGGCCGAAGCGCGGATAGAGGTCGGCGCTCCCCTCCGCCACCAGACACAGTTTCAGCGAACTGCCTCGCGAGACGAGCGCGTGGCATGGCAGGCGTTCCAGGAAGCTCGCCAGCGCCGACAGGCCATGGGAGCGGCTGCCCATGACCCGCCAGGCTTCGAACGCCGGGTCCGGCAGAGGGCGCACGCCGATCGCCCGCGTCTCACCGGCCTCACGCCGCCAGGCGCCCTCTCCGAGCTGGCCGAACCAACTCACGCCGAGCGTCGGCGCATGCACGATGCCGAAGGTCGGCACGCCGTCCTCGATCAGCGCCACGTTGAGCGTGAAGTCGCCGCTGCGTCGGATGAATTCCTTGGTCCCGTCCAACGGGTCGACGAGCCAGTAGCGCTGCCAGGTGCGGCGAGTGGCATAAGGCACGGCCTCCGACTCCTCGGAAAGCACCGGTACCGCCGGCGTCACCTCGCCGAGCAGGTCGACCAGCGCATGGTGGGCACAGAGATCGGCCTCGGTGACCGGGCTGTCGTCGGCCTTGGTCTCGACGTCGAAGGGCCGTCGATAGATCGCCATCACCGCCTCGCCGGCCGCCTCGACGCCCGCCAGCAGCCGTTCGCGCGCCACGGGGGTGACGAAGGCGCCTCTCTCTCCTGCCGCGGCGCTCACCATGGCAGGCGTTCGCCGTTGCTGTGCCAGAAACCGCCGCTGGTCTCCAGCGTCAGCGCCTCGATGCGCTCGGCCAGCCCCGCGGCGGCCTCTGCCGGGGAAATCAGGCCACCGAAGCCGACCATCCGTGTCTGTACATAGCCGGGATGCAGCTGGGCCACGGCGATGCCGCGCGGGGCCAGATCCACTGCCAGCGACTTGCCGAAGGCGTTCAGCGCCGCCTTGGAAGCGCGGTAACCGTATCGGCCACCGGAATCGTTGTCGGCGATCGAGCCCATGCGGCTGGTGATGTTGGCGATCTTCGCCCCTTCACCCAGGCACGGCAACAGCGCCTCCACCACCCGCAGCGGCGCATAGGCGTTGATCTCCATCTGGGTGCGGATCGCGTCGAAGTCGATCTCTCCCAGTACCTCGTCATGGAGCATTCCGGCGTTGTTGATCAGCAACGCCAGCGCCTGGCCCTCGAGCTCGGCGGCCAGGCGCTCCACGTCCTTCTCACGCGTCACGTCGATTCCCTCGATGACGCGAGCCGCCACCTCGGCCAGCTCGAAGGACGCCTCCCGGCAGACACCGATCACGGTCCAGCCCGCGTCATGGTAGTGGCGAGCCAGCGCCAGCCCGACGCCGCGATTGGCGCCGGTGATCAGTACGGTGGACGTCATGTCGTCTCCTTGCATGCGCAAAACATTTTTGAGCAGGAAATCTGCTCAAAGATTGTGACAAAGCCCTTTTTTGAGAAAAATAGTTCTCAAAAAAAGCCTGACTGCTCTATCCTGAGTAGCATATTGCTCAAAACAGATGCCCTCCATGCAGCTGACGATCCAGATCCATCACCAGACACGTTGGCAGGACGCCGCGCTGCTCGAGATTCCGGCGCCGGAACAGGGAACGCGTGGCCCCGCCAGGCTGGGATACTTCCAGGACTATGCACTGGCCTGGATGTTCCACGACGACGAACACGCGTGCAGCCTGACCCTGCCCGTCGAATTGATGATGACCCACCGCGGCGATCGCTGGTTCGGCTTTCTCGAGGACATCATGCCGGCCGGTGCCAGCCGCCGCTACTGGATCGAGCATCTGGGGTTGCAGGACCTCGACCCCGGCCAGCAGGACAGTGAACTGCTGCGCCGCGGTACCATAGCGCCGGTAGGAAACCTGCGCATCCGCGAAGCACTCCCCGAACGCCCGGCCGGAGATGCCCTGGCGTCCCTGCGCTTCCCGCAGGAAGAGGTGCTGGAACGCCATACAGACTTCCTCGAATACGCTCAGCAGATGGGCGCCGCCAGCGGCGGCGCCACCGGCGCCGGTGGGGAGGCCCCCAAGCTGCTGGTACGTCGCACCCCGGATCGTCAGGTGTGGATCGACACCTGGCAGGACGACACCACCACGCCCGACGCCCATTATCTGGTCAAGTTTCCCCGCGGGAGCCGCAGCGACGACGACTGCGACATCCTGCGCGCCGAATATCACTACTATCGCGAGTTGCATGCCCTTGGCGTGGATACCGTGCCTGTCGAAGGCCTGGAGCTCCACGAGGGCACCCGCTATCCCTCTCTCTGGCTGCCGCGTTTCGATGTCGAATGGCGCCAGGGCCAGCTCCATCGCCACGGTCTGGAATCGGTATACGCGCTGCTCGGCGTCGCACCGGGCACTCACCTGCGCCACCCCGCGGCCATTCGCCGACTGGTGGCGCTGCTGAAGGGCCAGCATCGGGTACGCGAGGGCCGCGAGCCCTTCGATGCGGCCGCTTTCGTCATCGAATGGGTCAAGCGGGACCTGCTCAATCTGGCCTTCGGCAATTCGGACAATCACGGTCGCAATGCCGCCCTGCTCAAGCGTCCCGAGGGCATCTGGCACGCACCGGTCTATGACTTCGCCCCCATGAAGGCCGACCCCGAGGGCGTGCCCCGGACGACGCAGTGGGGGCCGACATTCGAACGAGGCGGAGACGTCGACTGGCCGGCAGTCGCCGAGCACCTGGCGGATCTGGTCGAGCCGGAGCGCCTGATGGGCGAACTACGAGCCCTTGGCGACCGCCTGCCGGGCCTTCGCGATCGACTGGCGGATCACGGCGTGCCGTCGCGCATCCTGGACATGCCGGCGGTGGGACTGAACCATCTCAATGATCGCCTGACGCGCTGGGGGCTGACATGAAGCCACAGGCCCGCTCTCCCCAGGCGCGCCAGGCGGCGCTGCTCGAACAGCTGCGCCTGCTGATGCGCGGCGAGACCACCGAAGGCCGCGTGCTGCGCACCCTTCGACGCGAGGTCCTGGGCCTGACCCAGACGGCCTATGCCGAGCTGGTCGGCGTCAGCCGGCGCACCCTGTCGGACATCGAGCGGGACGCCGGCAACGCCTCCATGGCCAGCCTCGACCGGGTCTTCCGACCGCTGGGGCTCAAGGTCGGCCTGATGCCGCGACAGCCCGAACTGCTGGCCGAACTGCTCGACGAGCCATGACCCGATCCCGCGCCCGTCACTCGCTGTCCGTCAGCGCCACGCGCCCGAAGCGCTCGCGCAGGTGCTCGAGATAGCTGAGCAGCGCCGGAATCACCGCCAGCACCAGCAGCGTCGAGAGCCCCAGGCCGAAGGCGATGGACACCGCCATCGGGATCAGGAACTGGGCCTGCAGCGAGGTCTCGAACAGCAGCGGCATCAGCCCGCCGATGGTGGTCAGCGAGGTCAGCAGCACCGCGCGCACGCGCTGGACCACCGCCTCGTTGAGCGCGGCATCGATGGCCAGCCCCCGATGGCGCTGCTGGCGATAGAAGGCCACCAGGATGATGGCGTTGTTGACCACGATGCCGGAGAGCCCGAACAGGCCGAACAGTGACAGCATGGTCAGGTCGAGCCCCATCAGCCAGTGGCCCACCAGCGCCCCCACCAGCGCCAGCGGAATCGTCGCCATGACGATCAACGGCAGGCTCCAGGAGGCGAACACCCAGGCCAGGACCACGTACATCAGCGCCAGTCCCACCATCAGCCCGACGCGCATGTCGGCGAAGGTCTCGCGCTGGTCGGCGGCGCGACCCTCGAAGCTGTAGCGCACCCCATGATCACGCATCAACGTCGGCAGCACCGTGGCTTCCAGGTCGGCGAGGATGCGGTCGGTCGTGTTGACCGCCGCATCCACTTCGGCGGTGACCTCCACCGCCAGGTTCCCGTCCGCATGGCGCAGGGCCGAGAAGCCCTGGCGGTGGTCGAAACGAGCCACCTGGTCGAGCGGCACGAAGTCGCCGCCGGGGGTGCGGATCGACAGTCGCGACAGCGAGCTCAGCCGCTCGCGCTGCGCGCGGGGCAACAGCACCCGCACCTCGACCTCGTCCGGCCCGTCCTGATAGACCTGCACCAGCCGACCGTCGTAGGCGGCCCGCAGCTGGCGCCCCAGCTCCCGGGTCGTCAGGCCCAGCGCCTCGCCCCGCGGGCTGACCCGATAGATCAGCTGCTCGCGGCCCCAGGGCATGTCGTCCTCGGTGGCCAGCACCCCGGGCAGCTGGGAAAGCGAACGCGACAGCGATTCCGCCGCCGCCTTCAGGGCCTCGGCGGACTCCCCGGTCAGGCGCACGTTGACATCCTTGCCCGGCGGCCCGGCGCTGCGCTCGCTGATAGTCAGGTTCTCGATACCCGCCGGCAACGCGAGGCGCGAACGCCAGTCGCGGATGATCTCGGCATTGCGGGCCGAACGGTCATCGGACGGGATGAGCTCGACCATGATCGAGCCCAGATTGTCGCCGCTGCGCCCGGCCGCGCCCTCGGCGATCACCGCGCCGTGACGCGTCACCGCCTGGGCCACCAGGCCACCGCCCAGCGCCTCGTCGGTCGCCGCGAGGGCGGTTTCCATGTCACCCAGGAAGGCGTCGACCCGGGCACGGTCGGTGCCGGCGACGAAGCTGGCGTTGGCATAGAGCACGTTGGGCTCCGGCGTGGGAAAGAAGTTGAAGGCCAGTCGTCCGCCGGCCAGCAGCCCCGCCGTGGCCAGCACCACGGCCGCCGCCGCCGCCAGGGTCGCGGCCCGATAGCGCAGGGTCAGCGCCGAGAAGCGTCGGAAGGGCCCCTGGCGGAAGGCATCGAAGGCGGCATCGAAACGCGCCCGGGGCCGGCCCAGCGGCGAGAGACTCGGCGACTTGGCGCCTGACGAAGCGGCGGCAGGTACGAAGGCGTTGCGCAGATGCGCGGGCAGCACCACGAAGCACTCCAGCAGCGAGGCGACCAGCACGCAGATCATCACCACCGGGATGTCGCCGAGGATGCTGCCGATCACTCCGCCCACCATCAGCAGCGGCATGAAGGCCGCCACCGTGGTCAGCGACGAGGCCATCACCGGCCACAGCATGCGTCGCGCGGCGCCCTCGGAGGCACGCTGCGACGCCTCGCCCTGGCGGAAGTGGGCGTCGGCGTCCTCGCCCACCACGATGGCGTCATCGACGATCACCCCCAGCGCCATGATCAGCGCGAACAGCGAGATCATGTTGATCGAGCCGCCGATGATCCAGAACGTGGCCATCGCCCCGAGAAAGGCGGTGGGAATGCCGACCGCCACCCAGAACGCCACCCGGCCCGGCAGGAAGAAGTAGAGCAGGCCGAGCACCAGCAGCAGGCCGCCCAGGCCGTTGCTGATCAATAGCCCGATACGCTCGGCGATCAGCTGCCAGGTCTCGTCGTGCACCTCGAGCGTCACCGTGGGCGGCAGCAGCGGCCGGGTCTCGTCGAGCCAGGCTCGCAGCGTCTCGGCGGCCGCCAGGGAGTTGCCGTCCTCGCTGCGCTGGAGCAGCAGCTCCACCGCGCCCTGGCCATCTCGGCTCAGGGTCACCTCGCCCTGCTGGGGCTCCTGGCGAATGATGGCGATGTCGCCCAGGCGCAGCTGCACCCGATCGCTGCCGAGAATCGGCAGCTCGGCGAAACCGGCCGGCGAGCGGCGCTGCTCGACGGCGCGCAGCTCGCGGGCACTGTCGCGCTGGCCGATCAGCCCGGCCGGCAGATCACGGGAGAGGGCCTCCACGCGCTCGGCGATCTCGTCGAGGGACAGCTTCAGCTCTTCCAGGCGACGGGCCGGCACCTCGATGCTGATCTGCTGCTCGGGCAATCCCTCGATCTCCACCCGGTCGAGGCCCGCCTGGAGCAGCGAATCCTCCAGGCGATTGGCCAGGTGGCGCAGCTCGTCGTCGGACAGCGTACCGTGAAGCAGCAGCCGCGCGACCGGTTCGAAGTGCGCCACCCGGCTGATGCGCGGCTCCTCGGCGTCGACCGGCAGATGGGTGAACTCGGCAACCCGCTGGCGCACATCGTCCAGCGCCAGCACCGGGTCGGCACCTTCACGGAACTCCAGGGTGATGCTGGACACCCCCTGGGCCGAGGTCGAGGTCATGCGCTTGAGACCCTCGATGCTGCGCAGACGCTGTTCCAGCGGCAGAGTGATGCCCTGCTCCACGTCCTCGGCAGCGGCGCCGCCCCACACCGTGCTCACGGTGACGACGTCGAGAGAGAAATCGGGAAAGAACTGGACGTTCATGCGCGTCAGGCCCAGCGCCCCACCCAGCAGCATCACCAGCATCACCAGATGGGCGGCGACGCGATGCTGGACGAAGAAGCCCAGCGGGCCCCGGCGACGGCTCATTCGTCCTCCTCGTCGCCGACCACCTGGAGCTTGAGCCCCTCGGCGGCGTTGGGCAGGTGCGTGACGATCACCTCCTGACCGGCGGCCAGCCCCGCGCCGCTGACCAGCACCCAGCCATCGTTCGTCGCCGCGCCATCCCCCCTTGCATCGCCGGCCACCGGGCCATGGCGTTCGATCCGCAGCCGGCGCATGCGGTCATCCTCATCGCGCAGATACAGCACCTCGTCGCCATAGAGGGCGCTGGCGGGCACCGCCAGGCTGTCGGCCACCGGCGGGCGGCGCAGCATCACGTCGACCAGGCTGCCCGGTCGCAGCCCGCGGGGCATCCCCTCCAGGCGCAGGATCGCTTCGGTACCACCGGGCGCGCTCTCTCCGACGAACCCCTCGAGACGAAAGCGCGCCCTCTCGCCGACGGCATGGGGATGCCGGCCGTCATCCAACGCCACCTGCAACTCGTCGAGGTAGGCGCTGGGCACCTGGGCACGCAGTTCCAGACCGTCGCGCGGGTAGATCGACAGCAGCTCGGCGCCCTCGCCGACCCGCTCACCCGGCGCCACCGCCACGCCGCTGACGATGCCGGCGAAGGGCGCCTCGACCCGGCTGCGCTCGGCATCACGACGCGCCTCGTCCAGCCCCGCACGGGCTTCGGCCAGCCCGGCCTCGAGCTGGGCCAGCCTGGCGGGATACCCGGCCAGCGCACCTTCCCTAGCGTCCACCGTGACCCGCGCCTGGGCCAGCGCATCGCGAGCGTCATCCAGCGACGAGGCGGAGGCCAGGTTACGCTCGGACAGCGAACGGACCCGTTCCAGCCGGCGGCGAGCGTTGCCGAGCAGTTCGCGCTCTCGGGCCAGGGCGGTGCGATCGCTCTCCTGGCGGACCCGTTCCGCCTCGATCTGCGCCTCCAGATCATTGACCCGCGCCTCGGCACGCGCCACCACCGGGGCCACGTCCGCCTCGTCCAGGGCCACCAGCAACTGGTCTTCGGCCACGCGCTGTCCATCGCGCACCGGCCGTTCGGCGATGCGCGCGGGCAGCGGCGCGGTGAAGGTCACCGCCTCGGGCGCGACGATCTCGCCGTAGAGCGGCAGCAGCGGGGCATGACTCGACAGTGCCACGGACAGCGTCTCGACCCGCCAGCTGCGCTCCTGGGGCGCCACCTCGGCGGGCTCCGGTCGCGTCGCCCTGAGGCCAAGGAAGGCGGCGGCGCCGAGCACCAGGAACAGCACGGGAATCAGCAGTCGTCGCATCGGGTATCCATCGAGCAGGATTCGAGAGTCCCAATATACCGCCTGAGCCACGGGGAGAAACCCGCTCTCCGCGACTCCCTTGCGCGCCGTCATCGTTCCGTCATCCCGCGCCCCTATCGTCATGCCCCGATTTCATCAGGAGAACGATCGATGCGACTGGGACGCGACCTGCTGGGCCTGGCGATGCCGCCGGGACACACGCCACATGCGAGGCCACGGACTGGCCCACACGATGCCGTGCCAGGCCTCGAGATGCACACGCCGTCGCGGCCGGCGGTGACCTCCGGCGTGATGAGCCCGGACCTGCTGACCGGGCGCGCCATGCGCTGGTCACGACATCGAGGTCGGTCGAGGAGCGACGCCTGACCGCACCCCACCGCGGGACGCGGTGCGGGGCGATCGGGTATCATCGCGGCCACGATTCTGCCGCGGAGCCGTCATGCCAGCCGCCCTGCCCCTGCCGCTGTCCACCCCCAACCGCAACATGGTGCGCCTGACCATCGTCCGCGGCATCACCTGGACCGGATTCCTCTTCGGCATCGTGATCGGCGTGACGGGGCTCGGCTTCGAGCTCGACGTGCCTGCCGTCGGCGCGGTGATCGTGGTGATGGCGCTGATCAACATCGGCACCTGGTGGCGCCTGGGCCGCCCTCGGGACGTCAGTCACCGTGAATACCTGGCGCACCTGCTGGCCGACATGGCCGGCCTGACGCTGCTGTTCTACTTCACCGGCGGCGCCACCAACCCCTTCATCAACTACTACCTGGTGCCGGTCACCATCGCCGCCGCCACCCTGCCCTGGCGCTATGCCTGGGGCGTGGCCGTGGCCGGCCTGGCCGGCACCAGCGTGCTGATGGTCTTCTACCACCCGGTGCCCCAGCTCGGCATGCCGCACCTCCAGGACGGCGTCAGCCTGCACATCCTCGGCGTATGGCTGAACTTCGCCCTGTCCGCCGGGCTGGTGACCTTCTTCATCTTCAAGATGGCCCGCGCCCTGCGCGGCCGCGAGCAGGCCCTGTCACGCACCCGCGAGGCGGTGCTGCGCAACGAGCAGGTGCTGGCGGTGGCCACCCAGGCCGCCGGCACCGCCCATGAGCTCGGCACGCCGCTGTCGACCATGGCGGTGCTGCTCAACGAGATGCGCGAGGATGCACGCGGCAACGAGCTGCTCGAGAAGGACATCGATCTGCTGCGCGAACAGGTCGACACCTGCAAGTCGCGCCTGCGCCACCTGGTGGACAATGCCGACCGCCGGCGCATGGCCAATGCAGAGATTCGCGAGGCCAGGGAGTGGCTGGAGGAGGTCGTGCAGCGCTGGCTGGTACTGCGCCCGGACGTCGGCTATCGCCTCGAGGTGACCGGCCGCCGCGGCACGCCCCGCCTGAGCGTGGACACCACCCTCGCCCAGGCGCTGACCAACCTGCTCAACAACGCCGCCGATGCCAACCCGGACAACATCCTGATCCAGCTCGACTGGAAGGCCGACGAGGTGGTGATCGACATTCGCGACCACGGCCCCGGCGTCTCGCTGGACATCGCCGACCAGCTCGGCGAAACCTTCGTCTCGACCAAGAGCAAGGGGCTCGGCATCGGCCTGTTCCTGACCCATGCCACCATCAATCGCTTCGGCGGCGGCGTGCGGCTGTACAATCATCCCGAAGGCGGCACCCTGACCGAGGTGACCCTGCCCCGCAGCGCCCCCGAGGCCTGAGCCGATCACAGTGAGGATGCCATGCAAGAGACCGACGAACGCCTGCTGATCGTCGACGACGACGAGATGTTCTGCCACGTGCTGCACCGCGCCATGAGCCGACGTGGCTTCGAGGTGCTGGTGGCCCACGACGCGGAACGCGCCCTGGCCCTGGCGCGCCAGCATGAACCCACCATGGCCACCCTGGACCTGAAGCTGGAACAGGAATCGGGGCTCAAGCTGCTGCCCGAGATGCTCGAGGCGGTGCCGGACTGCCGCGTCGTCGTGCTGACCGGCTACTCGAGCATCGCCACGGCGGTGCAGGCGATCAAGCTCGGCGCGGTGAACTACCTGTGCAAGCCCGCCGACGCCGAGGAGATCCTCGCCGCCCTGTCACAGGAGGAAGCCGATCCCGAGGCCGAGGTCGCCGAGCATCCGCCGTCGATCAACCGCCTGACCTGGGAGCACATTCAGAAGGTGCTGCAGGAGCACGACGGCAATATCTCCGCCACCGCACGGGCGCTGGGCATGCATCGCCGCACCCTGCAGCGCAAGCTGCAGAAGCGGCCGGTCAGGCGCTGAAATACGGGCGACGGGCGACGGGCGACGGGCGACGGGCGACGGCAAGAGGTTAGCTCGTTGCTCGCCGCCCGCCGCCCGAACGCGGGGGTTACTGCGCCGTCCAGCCCAGATCGATGTTCCAGCTGGCGCCGGTGACGGCCCCCGCCGCATCGGAGGCCAGGTAGCCCACCAGCGACGCCACCTCGCCGGGATCGATCAGCCGCTTGACGGCGGCGTTCTTGAGCATGATCTGCTCGACCACTTCCTGCTCGTCCATCCGGTTCAGTTTGGCCTGGTCGGCGATCTGGTTCTCCACCAGCGGCGTCTTCACGTAGGCCGGGCACAGGGCGTTGGCGGTGATGCCCTGCGAGCCACCTTCCAGGGCCGCGGTCTTGGTCAGCCCGATCAGGCCGTGCTTGGCGCTGATGTAGGCGGCCTTGCCCGGGGACGCGACCTGGGCGTGGATCGAGGCCACGTTGACGATGCGCCCCCAGCCGTTCTCCCTCATCGACGGCCAGGCCGCCTGGGTCAGCAGGAAAGGGGCGGTCAGCATCAGGTCGATGATGCGCCGCCACTGCGCCTCGGGAAACTCCTCGATCAACGACACGTGCTGGATGCCGGCATTGTTGACCAGGATATCGAGCCGGCCGAAGCGGCTCAGGGCATCGGCCACCGCCGCCTTGCAGGCCTCGCCATCGGTCAGGTCGGCCTGGAAGAAGGCGGCACCCGCGCGCTCGGCGATCGCCTCCCCCTCGGGATTGAAATCCACCGCCAGCACCTGATGGCCCTGCTCGCGGAAGTGACGCACCACGGCCTCGCCGATGCCGCTGCTGGTGCCGGTGACGAGTGCCACCCGCGGCGTGGAAGATTGAGCGGTCATGAAGTCTCCTCGTTCCAGTTCCATGGGAAAGGTGAAGCTACGACGCTGCGTCACCAGCATATGAACCTTTGCCGCACTGCACCAGAGCGACCTTTCTCCTACTCGGCGGCAGCCGGTGCCATCACCTGCGCCATCAACCGCTGGGCCAGCCGACTGCCGTCCTGCACCGAATCGAGATCGGCGAGATCCTCGAGCAGCACGCACTGCCACAGCCACTCGCCCCCGGCCAGCGACACCGCCTCGAAGGGATAGCGTCCGGAGGGCAGTGCCAGCGTCAGGCGTGCCCCCTCACCGTGCGGTAGCGCGTCGTTCGCCTCCGGCACCAGCGCCAGCGACAGCGAGACCGGCGTGATCAGCGCGCCCAGCAGGCCACGATCGCCACTGGGCATCTCCTGCGGCTGGAAGCACAGCGCATCCACCCCGAGCCGAGCGTTATAGCCGTGCTCACGGCGGGCGGCCTCGAGGAAGGTACGCTCCCAGGCCTGCGCCAGGCGGTTCAGGCGGTCGTATTGATCGGCGGACAGGGCCTGCATCACGGCGCTCCTGTGTGGATATGGACGATTGGGATGTAACGGTGAGATGAACGGGCGGCCAGTATAGCCAGCCGACCGGGGGTTGCTGCTAGCATGAGAACTCAGCCAACCCCGAGGAGCCGCCATGACCCCCGAACAGCGCCTGGAGATCGCCGTCGACATCGCCACCCACGCCGGGCGAATGATCGTCGAAGCCCGCGACCAGGGTGATTTCGACCATCGCTACAAGCACGGGCAGGAACTGGTCACCGACATCGACCTGCAGGTGGACACCTACATCGGCGAGCGGCTGGAGGCAAGCTTTCCCGAGGAGACACGGCTCAGCGAGGAGCTCGCGCCGGACCGCGAGGTCCTCGAACGGCCCGATGCGCTGTGGGTGGTGGACCCCATCGACGGCACCGTCAACTTCGCCCACGGCCTGCACCACGTGGCGGTATCGGTCGGCTGGGCCAGCGGCGGCAAGGTGCGGCTCGGCGTGGTACACGCGCCCTTCCTCGGCGAGACCTACACGGCGCTGGCCGGACGCGGCGCCTGGTGCAACGGCGAGCCGATCCGCGCCAGCGGCAGCAAGGAGATGACCACCAGCCTGGTCGGCACCGGCTTCCCCTATCGTCGCGACAGCCGACCGCCGCTGATGCGCCGGCTGATGGCCGTGCTCACCCACTGCCAGGACGTGCGTCGCGCCGGTTCCGCGGCTCTCGACCTGTGCGCGGTGGCCAGCGGGCGGCTGGACGCCTACTACGAGAGTGTCTCGCCCTGGGACATGGCCGCCGGTCTGCTGATCGCCCGCGAAGCCGGGGCACGGACCGGGCATCTATACCCGGTACCCGGAGGCCTTCCCGAGGATCTCTACGGCGAGAACCTGCTGGTCTCGAGCCCGGCACTGCATGACTCGCTCGGCGAGCTGCTGCGCCACGCCGACGCCAGCGACCACGACGCTCTCTGAGCCAGCCGCCGGGGCACACGCCCCGGCGACGAGCGCCCTATAGCGCGATGCAATCGACGTCTCAGCCGAGGCCTATTGGCCAGATGCGCGCTACTGGGGCAAAATGGCGCTCGATTTCGCCTTTATTCCCTTTCGATGCATCCGTGATGCAAGGAGTCTGTCATGTTCGTCGTCATCTTCGGCCGCCCCGGCTGCCCGTTCTGCGTTCGCGCCAAGGACCTCGCCGAGAAGCTCGAGAGCGCCGGCGCCATCCAGGGGCATCGCTACGTGGACATCCATGAGGAAGGCATCACCAAGGCCGACATGGAAAAGACCATCGGCAAGCCGGTCGAGACCGTGCCGCAGATCTTCGCCGACCAGACTCACATCGGCGGGTTCACCGAGTTCGACCAGTACGTGCGCGAGCAGGCACTGATGCCGGTCGAGACCGCCCAGTAAGCCACGCGACGCGTGCGAGACGAAGGCCGCCTCCGGGCGGCCTTCTTGCGTCATGGCCCTGCCGCCTGCCTCGTTGAATCCGCCCACACCCCCGCAGCTTACACTGCCTGAAAGGACAACGACGCATAAAAGAGGATGAGGCAGGATGCAGCGGGAAGAATTCATCCAGCAGCTGTGGCTGGATTACGTGCATCAGCACCCCGACCTGGGCGGGCTGCGACTATGGCCGGTGGAGGCGCCACCGGAATACCTGACGCTGCTGACCCTCAATCATGGCCCCTGGTCCATGGAAGCCCTGCTGCCGACCCTGGTGCGCTTCGGCTATCGCCCGCGTCAGCGCTTTGCCATGGCCGACCGCGGCCTGCTGGCCACCCTGCTCGCCGCCCCCGACGACGGCGCCTGGCTGGTGCTGGCAGAGCTTCAGCTCGGCACCCTGTCGCGTCCGCCCCGCGAGGCCCTGCAGCGGCTGGTGAACCAGGCCGCCGACGCCGATACCAAGGGCCAGAACCTGCTGTGCCGCGGTCGTCCCTGGCCAATGCCGGACTGGGCCACCTACCAGACCCTGGCAGCGGCGCACCCGCTGGCCGGCTGGCTGGCCGCCATGGGGCCGCGCCTGCACCACCCCGGATTCGACTGCGCGAGACTCGGGCAGCGCCTCAGCCATCTTGACGCGGCCCTGGCCGACGCGGGCATCACGGGCAGCGGCGACCGCCATCACGGCATCCTGCCCGTGTCGCCGCTGCTCGACTACCGTTTCTATCCCGGCCCCGCCCGGCGGCTGGTCTTCGCCGAGGGCGACGAGCATCGCGTATCCTCCGGCGGCCTGGCGCTGGTGCAGAAGCAGGTCAGCGCCAATCAGGAGCGCTGCGCCGAACTGCTGCTGCCACACCACACCCGCTGCGAGCTCACCTAGGTTCTGTACGAAAACTGTCTGCGCTCGCCGACTTTTCGCACAAAACCTGGGCGCCGTCTCCGAACGACATGCCCTCGAACCCACGCGCTCGCCAGTCCGGCGGGCGTTTTTCGTGGCCATTCACACGATGTCTCACCCGCCGTTTTTCGGCCCGACATCCGCTCGCATCCCTTGACGATTCGGCCTCGAGGCGTCCCGGCTCACGTCGCGCCGGCGGGACCATCCACAGTTTCTGTGGATAACACTGTGCATCGTGTCGGCACAAGCGACGACGAGCCCCGTGACATGGCCGTGCCGCTTGGAATGGTCAGTTTTTCGGCACCCGCCAGCAACGAGATGGCCCGGGCAAGCCCGGGCCATGAAAGGAAAAAATCCTTGACGACGTCAGTCGGCGAAGACCATCTCCGGCACGTGGTCCGGCACGATCAGCTTGCCGGCGGTCTTTTCCTTGATCTCCTCGACCGACACGCCCGGGGCGCGCTCCTTGAGCACGAAGGCGCCGTTCTCGATCTCGAGGTAGGCCAGGTCGGTCAGCACGCGGTTGATGCAACCGGCGCCGGTCAGCGGCAGGTTGCAGGATTCCAGCAGCTTGGACTCACCGTGCTTGGAGGCGTGGGTCATGGTGCAGATGATGTTCTCGGCGCCGGCCACCAGGTCCATGGCGCCGCCCATACCCTTGATCAGTTTGCCGGGGATCATCCAGGAGGCGATGTTGCCGTTCTGGTCGACCTCGAAGGCGCCGAGCACGGTCAGGTCGACGTGGCCGCCGCGGATCATGGCGAAGGATTCCGCGGAGGAGAAGATCGCCGCGCCGGGACGGGCGGTGACGGTCTGCTTGCCGGCGTTGATCATGTCCGGGTCCACTTCCTCCTCGGTGGGGAAGCGGCCCATGCCCAGCAGGCCGTTCTCGGACTGCAGCATGACGTCGATGTCGTCCGGCACGTAGTTGGCCACCAGGGTGGGAATGCCGATGCCCAGATTGACGTAGAAACCGTCCTCGAGTTCGCGCGCCACGCGCATAGCCATCTGTTCGCGAGTCAGTGCCATCGTGATTGCCTCTTGTCTGTCATGATTGACGACCGTCGGGGAAAGGCGAAGCGAGGGTTTTTGCCATGGATGGCAAAAGTAGCGCCCAAGGATGGGTTCACAGCGCCTCGCGCAGGCTTTCCCGGACAGGCTCGCCTCATCGTTGATCGTGTAATGACGCGCTTAGCCCTGGTGCACGGTGCGCTTCTCGATACGCTTCTCGAAGGTGCCCTGGATGATGCGATCGACGTAGATGCCCGGGGTATGGATCTGGTCCGGCGGCAGCTCGCCGGGCTCGACGATCTCCTCGACCTCGACCACGGTGATCCTGCCCGCGGTAGCGGCCAGCGGATTGAAGTTCTGGGCAGTGTCGCGATAGATGACGTTGCCGTAGCGATCGGCCTTCCAGCCCTTGACAATGGCGAAGTCGCCGACGACGGATTCCTCGAGGATATAGTGGCGACCGTTGAACTCACGGACCTCCTTGCCCTCGCCGATGGGTGTCCCGTAGCCGGTGGCGGTGTAGAAGGCCGGAATGCCGGCACCGCCGGCGCGCATCTTCTCGGCCAGGGTCCCCTGCGGCGTCAGCACCACCTCGATGTCGCCCTCGAGCATCTGCTGCTCGAACAGCGCGTTCTCGCCCACGTAGGAGGCGTAGATGGTGCTGATCTGGCGATCCTCGAGCAGCAGGCCCAGGCCAAAGCCGTCCACGCCACAGTTGTTGGAATAGACGGTCAGGTCCTTGACGCCGCGACGCTGGATCTCGCCGATCAGGTTCTCGGGGATGCCGCACAGCCCGAAGCCGCCGGCGATCACGGTCATGCCGCTCTCGATACCGGCCATTGCCTCCTCAAAGGAACCCACTCGCTTGTCGAATCCGGCCATATCTGCCTCGCCTGGTTGGAAAAAGTGGTTGTTGTTGCGGAGCCATCATGGAAGACGCTTCATCTCATGGTCCGTTGATGACGCTGTGTTGCCGACCCCCAGCAGTGTCGACGGGGATCATATATTTGTTAAGTTTGATTTTTTTATGGATTATTTTAAGTATCAAATAGACTAGCGGAGCCTCCATGACCGTCAAGCAACTCCGCGCGTTTCTCGCCGTGGCCCAGACGCTCAGCTTCACCCAGGCCTGCGAGCGGCTGCACCTGTCTCAACCGGCCCTCAGCCTGACCATCAAGAGCCTGGAAGAATCGCTTGGCGGGCGGCTGCTCACCCGCAGCACCCGCCGCGTACGGCTGACCCCGGAGGGCGAGTCCCTGGTGCCGCTGGCCAAGCGCCTGCTGGCCGACTGGGACAACACCGAGGAGCTGCTGCGCCAGCGCTTCACCCTGCGACTGGGCCGGGTCGCCGTGGCCGCCATGCCCTCCTTCGCCGGCAACCAGCTGCCCACCGTGCTCGGGGCCTTTCGCGCGCGCTACCCGCAGATCAACGTCACCGTTCACGACGTGATCAACGAGCAGGTCATCGAGATGGTGCGTCAGGGCCGCGTCGAGCTGGGCATCGCCTTCGCCCCGGAAGCCACCGACACCCTGCACTTCACGCCGCTGTTCGAGGACCGCTTCGTGGCCGTGGTACCGGCCGATTCGCCGCTGGCCGGCCGCCAGCGGGTGGACTGGCCCACGCTGCTTTCCGAGGACTTCATCACCCTGCAGCGCCCCTCCATGGTGCGCCTGATGATCGAGGAGCAGCTGCGCGCCCAGGGCATCGAGCTGCCGGTGGCCTTCGAGAGCTATCAGCTCGCCACCGTGGGCCGCATGGTGGCCGCCGGACTCGGCGTCAGCGCGGTGCCGTCACTGTGCATCGAACAGATGCACGAACTCGGGGCGCGCTGCCTGACCCTCGAGGCACCGACCATCCAGCGCGCGGTGGGGGTGCTTTCGGCCAACGCCGAGGCGCTCTCGGTGGCCGCGCAGGCGCTGAGGGAGGTCATCCAGGAAACCATCACCGCCCCCGTCCTCAGCGCCGACTAGTCTCAAGACAGGTAAACGCGACCAGGAGGGATATCCCATGGCCGATCCGCTCTGGCAACCGTCTCCCGAGGCCATCGAGGCGACTCGCCTGGCCACCCTGATGCGCCGGCTCGAACGCCAGCACGGCATCGAGATGCCCGACTACGCCGCCCTGCACGCCTGGAGCCTCGCACATCCCGAGGCCTTCTGGACCCAGCTGTGGGAGGACGCCGACATCATCGCCGAGCGACGCGGCGAGCGCGTGCTGGAACGCCCCGACGCCATGCCCGGCGCCCGCTGGTTCCCGGACGCCCGGCTGAACTTCGCCGAGAACCTGCTGCGCCGGCGCGACGCGCACCCGGCGCTGATTGTCCACGACGAGCGCGGCCGGCGCCGCGAGCTGAGCCACGAGGCGCTATATCGCCAGGTGGCCGCCCTGGCCTCGGCGCTGCACGACCTCGGCGTGGTGCCGGGCGATCGCGTCGCCGGCATCGTGCCCAACGGCGAGCACGCGGTGATCGCCATGCTCGCCGCCGCGAGCCTCGGCGCCATCTGGTCCTCCTGCTCGCCAGACTTCGGCGTCCAGGGCGTACTCGACCGCTTCGGCCAGATCGGCCCCCGCGTGCTGATCGCCGCCGACGGCTACACCTGGAACGGCAAGGCCATCGACATCCGTCCGCGGCTGGCCGAGATCGCCGGTGCCATCGACGGCCTGGCGCGGGTGGTGGTCTTCCCCTTCCTCGCCGACGCGCCCGAGCTTGGCGACATCACCGGGGCCGTGGCCTGGGACGATGTCCTGGATCACGATGCCACCGAGATCGACTTCGTCTCGCTGCCCTTCGATCACCCGCTCTATCTGCTCTATTCCTCGGGCACCACCGGCACGCCCAAGGCCATCCTGCACTCGGCCGGCGGCACCCTGCTGCAGCATCTCAAGGAACATCGTCTACACACCGACCTCGGCCCCGAAGACGTGCTGTTCTACTACACCACCTGCGGCTGGATGATGTGGAACTGGCTGGTCTCCGGGCTCGCCTCGGGCGCCACCCTGGTGCTGTTCGACGGTGCGCCCTTCTCGCCTTCGCCCGACGCGCTGTGGGCCATGGCCGAACGCGAGGGCATCACGGTGTTCGGCACCAGTGCCCGCTACCTGGCCGCCTGCGAGAAGGAAGGCCTGCGCCCCGGCCACGAGCACGATCTCGGGGCGCTGCGGTCGGTGCTGTCCACCGGTTCGGCGCTGTCTCACGCCTCCTTCGACTACGTCTATCGCGACATCAAGGCCGACCTGCTGCTGGCCTCGATCTCCGGCGGCACCGACATCGTCTCCTGTTTCGCGCTGGGCTGCCCGATTCGCCCGGTCCATCGCGGCCAGATCCAGTGCCGCGGGCTGGCCATGGCGGTGGACGTGTACGACGACGAGGGACGGCCGCTGCGCGGCGACAAGGGCGAGCTGGTGTGCACGCAACCGTTCCCCGCCATGCCGCTGGGATTCTGGAAGGACCCCGACGGAGAGCGCTATCACGACGCCTACTTCTCCACCTTCCCCGGCGTCTGGGCCCATGGCGACTATGCCGAGATCACCCCGGAGGACGGCCTGATCATCCACGGCCGTTCGGACGCCGTGCTCAATCCCGGCGGGGTGCGCATCGGCACCGCCGAGATCTACCGTCAGGTGGAAAAGGTCGAGGAGGTGCTGGAGTCGCTGTGCATCGGCCAGGAGTGGGAAGACGATATCCGCGTGGTGCTGTTCGTGCGCCTGCGCCCGGGGCTGACCCTGGACGACGCCCTGCGCGACAAGGTCCGCCAGACGATCCGCGCCAACGCCACCCCGCGTCACGTGCCGGCGAAGATCCTCCAGGTCGAGGACCTGCCGCGCACCCTGTCGGGCAAGCTGGTGGAGCTCGCCGTGCGCAACGTGGTCCACGGCCGGCCGGTCAGGAACAGGGAAGCACTGGCCAATCCCGATGCGCTGTCGCTTTTCGAGGATCTTCCCGAACTGAGGGACTGACGAGGACGAGAGGCGCCGTGGACAGGTCGTAGCGGGCGTCTTGACCAAGGATGGCCAGCACTGGCCCTGCAAGCGGAGCCGAATGCGAAGCGCCGCAGGCCATCGCGGGCGACAGGAGAGTATTCCTGCGTGTCCTCGCGACTTGGCGCCGGAGCGGCCCGAGTCGTCGACGACACAGGCCCCCAAGCATGATGTTGCCCTCACCGCTGGGCACCCCCGCCACGATCCATTAGCATTGACCCCTATAGCTTTCTTCAAGGAGACCGACGGCATGTCGACCCTCAGGGGGATCGTCAGCCTGCTGCTGCTGACCCTCAACACCCTGTGCTGGGCGGTGCCGCTGATCGCGCTCACCCTGCTCAAGCTGATCACCCCGGGCCGCCCGCTGCGGCGCCGGGTGCTGCGCTGGCTGAACGGCGTGGCCCTGGGCTGGGTCGACGTCAACCTGTGGTGGATCCGCCACTGGATTCGCCCCGACTTGCGCGTCGACCTGCCGGAGGGGCTGAGCCGCGACGAATGGTGGCTGGTATTGGCCAATCACCGCAGCTGGACCGATATCTTCGCGCTGTTCCTGGCCCTGCACCGTCGGCTGCCGATGCCGCACTTCTTCGTCAAGCGCCAGCTGATCTGGATCCCGGTGGTCGGGCTGGCCTTCTGGGCACTGGAGTTCCCGATGCTGCGCCGGCTGACCCGCGAGCAGCGCGAACGCCATCCGCACCTGGCCCGCCGCGACCGAGAAGCCACCGAACGCATGTGCGCCCATGCCCGGGAGCGCCCGATCGCCATCTACAACTTCGTCGAAGGCACCCGCTTCACGCCGGCCAAGCACGCCGCCCGCCACAGCCCCTACCGGCACCTGCTGCCGCCGCGCGCCGGCGGCATCGCCCAGGTGCTGGGCCTGCTCGGCGACCGGCTGGGCGGCATTCTCGACGTGACGCTTCGCTATTCGCGCCCCGAACCCCGCTTCTGGGATTTCCTCTGCGGCCGCGAGGGCACGATCCACCTGACTGCCCGCCGCCTGACCGTGCCCGAGTGGATGACTCAGGGCGACTATCACCAGGATCCCGCCTACAAGGAACGCTTCCACACATGGCTCAACGCCCAGTGGCAGGCCAAGGACGCCGCCCTCGATACGCCCTGACGTTTCTCACGCTGCTGCTGATCGCCCTGCTGGCCGGCTGCGCCGGCCCCTCGGGAGTGATGCGCGGCGGCTCGCCCGCCGGCAACTGGGTAACCATCCAGCGAGGCGACACCCTGGGCGCGATCGCACGACGCGCCGACGTGCCACTGGTGCGGCTGAGACGCTTCAATCCCGGCGTGAATCCGCGCGGCCTGGCCGTGGGGCAGCGTATCCTGGTGCCCAGCCAGAACGAGCGCGCCCCGTCCGGCGGCCCCTATCGCTACCAGATCCGCCCCGGGGATACCTACAGCGCCATCGCCCGGCGCTTCGGCACCTCGCCGGTCAGCATTGCCGCGGCCAACACTGGCGTCAGCCCCACCGACCTCAAGGTCGGCCAGCTGGTCTCGGTGCCGCTGCACGGCACCCGGACCGCCTCGAGCCGCCGCAGCACGTCCAGCGCCCCGTCACGCTCGTCGTCACCGAGCCCGCGGCCGGCGCCCGATCCCGGCCCGGTGCCGAGCGATGCCCGCGACTGGCCCTGGCCGCTGGACGACTATCGGGTCGCCCGCGCCTTCGGCCAGGACAGCCGCGGCACCCTGCAACCCATGCTGCTGGCCACCGACCAGGGCGCCCGCGCCAAGTCCGTGGCCGACGGCGAGGTCCGCTTCGCCGACAGCATGCGTCAGCTCGGCCGGGTGGTGATCGTGCACCATGCGGACAACCTGCAGAGCGTCTACGCCATGTGCGACAGCCTGCTGGTGGACAGCGGCACCCGGGTCAGCCAGGGCACGCCGCTGTGCACCGTGAGCCGACATGCCTCCACCGGGCGCTATGACCTGCTGTTCGACATGCGTCACGGCGGCAAGCCCATCGACCCCCGCACCGTGCTGCGTTGACTTGGTCGAAAGCCGCGACGACTGTCATCGCGGCGTCATGACGATGTCGCGGTGCTGTCACCCCGCCCGGCCATCCTGAATCGTCAACGGGGCCACTCCGGCCACCGACGTCACGAGGATGGACATGCGCATCTGCCTGGTCAGCGAAACCTGGACGCCGGACATCAACGGCGTGGCCCACACCCTGGCCCAGCTCAGCGGCCAGCTGCGGGAACGCGGCTTCTCGTTGCAGCTGGTGCGTCCGCGCCCCGCCAACGGCGAGCATCGCGCCGAGGGCATGGACAGCGAACTCCAGGTGCGCGGCGCCTCCGTGCCGGGCTATCGCGAGGTGCGCCTCGGCTTTCCCTCCGGCGGCCGCATCCGTCGGCTGTGGCAGGCCGAGCGCCCCGACGTCGTCTACGTGGCCACCGAGGGCCCGCTCGGCTGGTCGGCGCTGACCGCCGCCGAGAAGCTGGGCATTCCCGTGGTCAGCGGCTGGCACACCAACTTCGATCACTACTGCCGGGACTACGGCGTCGACTGGCTGCGCCCGCTGGTCACCCAGCGCCTGCGCCGCTTCCACAACCGCTGCGGCGCCACTCTGGTGCCGACCCACGCCCAGGCCCGCGACCTCGGCCAGCGCGGCTTCGAGCGGGTCAAGGTGATGGCGCGCGGCATCGACGGCGAACGCTTCTCCCCGGCCCATCGCGACCCGGCCCTGCGCGAGCAATGGGGCGCCGACGAGCACCGCCCGGTGGCGCTGTACGTGGGCCGACTGGCGCCGGAGAAGAACCTCGACCTGCTGCGCGACACCTTCGCCGCCATGCTCGACGCCCATCCCGGCCTCACGCTGGTGGTGGTCGGCGACGGCCCCGGCCGCGCCAACCTCGAGCGCGCCCTGCCCCAGGCCCACTTCGCCGGCTTCGTCTCGCCGGACGACCTGATCCGCTACTACGCCAGCGCCGACCTGTTCGTCTTCCCGTCGATCTCCGAGACCTGGGGCAACGTGCTGCTCGAGGCCATGGCCAGCGGCCTGGCGACCGTCGCCTTCCGCCACGCCGCCGGCGCGGAGCTGATCGAGGACGACGTCAACGGCGTGCATCTGGCGGTCGGCGACGAGGCCGGCTTCCGCGACGCCGCGGTGGCGCTGTGCCAGCAGCCGGCCCGCTACGGCCGCCTCGGCCGCGCCGCCCGCCAGCGCGCCCTTGGCTACCGCTGGCCCGCCATCACCGATGACTTTCTCGCCGCCCTGACCCACGCCCGGGAGATGTCCGATGAAACCTCGCGCCCCTGCCGTGTTTGACCGCCTGGATACGCTCGAATGGCACCTCTGCCAGCGCCTGGCCGGGTTCAGCATCCACCGCCCCTGGCTGTGGTCGCTGCGCCTGGCCAGCAAGGCCGGCGACTGGCCGATCTGGATGGCGCTGATCGCCGGCCAACCCTGGCTGCACGGCCGCGACGAGGGCTGGCGACTGACCTTCCACTACACCCTGACCGCGCTGGTGGCGATCGCCTTCTACCGGCTGGTGAAGACGCGGCTGTGCCGCGAGCGCCCCTTCATCACCTTCTCGAGCATCGCCTGCCAGGAGCCGGCCCGGGATCGCTACAGCTTTCCCAGCGGCCATACCATGCACGCGGTGATGTTCTGCACCCTGGTCGCGGCGCACTCGCCCTGGCTGCTGCCGGCGCTGATCCCGGTCGCCGCCCTGATCGCGATCTCCCGGGTCGGCCTCGGCCTGCACTACATCAGCGATGTCATCGCCGGCGCCGCCATCGGCTATGCCATGGCGCTGGCAAGCCTGGCGCTGATTGCCTGACTACCGGGCTGCACCCTCCGGATATGAACTTCTCTTAGGGGTCAGACCCCTCAATCTGCTTAGGGCAGTCTGCCCCCTCAATTGCCAGATCTACTGGCAATGGTTTCCTGACACCTGGGCTGGCACCCTAAGGGGATGGATCTGTTTTCTCCCTCCGCCGATGACGGCGAGCGGCTGCTCGAGCGTCCACCGCTGCATCGCTTCGCCCGTCTGCTGGGCAGCGATGCCGCCGACGCGGCGCTGGCCCGGCTCGACGCCGAACTGGACTGGCAGCGCCCGACGCTGCGCCTCTACGGCCGCGATCACCCGATTCCCCGCCGCCAGGTGTGGATGGGCGACGCCGACTACCGCTACTCGGGCCAGCACTTCGCGCCGACGCCCTGGCATCCCGTCGCGCTGGCGATTCGTGACGCCGCCGTGGCGCGACTGGCTCGCACCGGCATCGAGACCCATTTCAACAGCGTGCTGCTCAACCGCTATGCCGACGGCGACGAGCGCATGGGCTGGCACAGCGACGACGAGCCGGAGCTCGGCGAGGCGCCGCTGATCGCCGCCGTCAGCCTCGGCGCCGACCGCCCGCTGCGTTTTCGCTGGAAGGATCGCCACGCCCCGGCCTTCAACGTCGACCAGCCCCACGACAGCCTGCTGCTGATGGGACCCGGCACACAGGCCGACCTGGAGCATGCCCTGCTGCCGAGGCGCGCTCACGGCCTGCGGATCAGCCTGACGTTTCGCTGGGTGCGGGACGACTGACGCTCCCTCTCCTTGGCCGCTCAGCCCTGGCCCATTCTCCACACACCATCCGCACGACGCGCACAAAAAACGGCCACCCCTTCGGGATGGCCGTCTCTGACTCGACGCACCTGCGAAACACGGCTTCGTCGATGTACTCAGTCCAGGATGCTGAGATAACGGTATAACATCAGCCGCGATGGTAGCCCGGGGTAACGAAGGGCATCTTGCTGACCACCATCGGCAGGCGCTTGCCACGCACCTCGGCGAAGACCGTGGTGCCGACCTCAGCCCGGTCGATGGTCACGTAGCCCATCGCCACCGGCTTGCCGACGCTGGGGCCGAAGCCGCCGGAGGTCACCACGCCCACGGCATTGCCCTGGTCGTCGAACAGCTCGGCGCCCTCGCGCACCGGAGCACGCCCCTCGCCGAGCAGGCCCACACGCTTGCGGCGATGATCCTTCTCGGCCACCTGATGCAGGATCAGATCGGCACCGGGGAAGCCACCGGCCCGCTCGCCGCCGCGGCGGCGCGGCTTGCCGATGGCCCAGATCAGGCCGCCCTCCACCGGGGTGGTCGCGGTGTCGATATCGTGGCCGTAGAGACACAGCCCGGCCTCGAGGCGCAGCGAATCGCGCGCCCCCAGCCCGATCGGCTCGACCTCCTCCTCGGCCAGCAGGCGACGCGCCAGGGCCTCGGTGTCCTCGGCGGCCACCGAGATCTCGAAGCCGTCCTCCCCGGTGTAGCCGCTGCGGCTGACCCAGGTCTCGATGCCGTCGAGGGTAAAGCGGCCGTGCTGCATGAACACCATCTCGCAGGCCTCGGGACACAGGCGCGCCATGACGTCGGCCGCCTTCGGCCCCTGCAGCGCCAGCAGGCCACGATCCAGCACCTCGACCTCGTGACCGGCCAGGCCACGACGCAGGTGAGCGATGTCCTGTTCCTTGCAGGCCGCATTGACGACCAGGTAGAGGTGATCGCCGCCATTGACGATCATCAGGTCGTCGAGGATACCCCCCTCCTCGGAGGTGAACAGCCCATAGCGCTGCTGCCCCTCGGCCAGGCCGACCAGATCGGCGGGGACCAGGGTCTCCAGCGCCTGGGCCGGCTCGGGGCCACGTACCAGCACCTGCCCCATGTGCGAGACATCGAACAGGCCGCAGGCCTGGCGGGTATGCTCGTGCTCCTTCTTGACGCCCAGCGCGTACTGCACCGGCATGCTGTAGCCGGCGAAGGGCACCATCTTGGCACCGAGTTCGAGATGGAGATCGTGAAGCGGCGTCTGGCGTTG
The DNA here is from genome assembly GCF_003030865.2 of Halomonas sp. SL1. NCBI lineage: Bacteria > Pseudomonadati > Pseudomonadota > Gammaproteobacteria > Oceanospirillales > Halomonadaceae > Halomonas > Halomonas sp. SL1. Next base: position 28,480 of record NZ_PYUQ02000021.1, read on the forward strand.
TTCGTTCATCGCGGTCGTATCACTCCCATGAAAGCGAGGGCGCGGGCCGGAGAACGGTCCCGCGCCGCATGTTGTTTACTTGTTGAGGTCTTCGCCCGGCAGCACTTCCTTGCCGTCGAAGTAGTCGCGGGTCAGCTTGAACACCACCGGCGACAGCAGCGCCAGGGCAATCAGGTTCGGGATCGCCATCATGGCGTTGAACACGCTGGCCAGCAGCCACACGAAGCCGAGCGGCAGCACCGAGCCGACGAAGATGGCCAGGATGTAGACCACCCGGTAGTACTTGATGGCGCCCACGCCGAACAGGTACTCGAAGCACTTCTCACCGTAGAAGGCCCAGCCGAGGATGGTGGTGAAGGCAAACACCGCCAGGGCGAAGGACACCACGTACTGGCCGATGCCCGGCAGCGCCTCGTTGAACGACAGCGTGGTAAGGGCCGCGCCGGTCTCGCCGGAGGTCCAGGCGGTGGTGAGGATCGCCAGCGCGGTGATGGAGCACACCACGATGGTGTCGATGAAGGTACCGAGCATGGCGATCAGGCCCTGGCGGACCGGGTTCTTGGTCTGCGCCGCGGCGTGGGCGATCGGCGCGCTGCCGAGGCCGGCCTCGTTGGAGAACACGCCGCGGGCGACGCCGAACTGGATCGCCTTGGCCACGGCCGCACCGGCGAAGCCGCCCGCCGCGGAGATCGGCGTGAAGGCATGGCCGAAGATCAGGCCCAGGGCGTGGCCGATCTGGTCGGCATTGATGATCAGCACCAGCAGGCCACAGACGATGTAGGCCACGGCCATGATCGGCACCAGCTTGCCCGCCACCTTGGCGATGCGCTTGATGCCCCCCAGGATGACGGCGCCGGCCAGCACCATGATCACCAGGCCGGTGACCCAGTGCGGCAGGCCGATGGACTCGCCCAGGCCGTCGGCCACCGAGTTGGACTGCACGGTGTTGCCGATGCCGAAGGCCGCCACAGCGCCGAACAGCGCGAAGGCGCCGCCCATCCAGGCCCACTTCTGACCCAGGCCGTTGCGGATGTAGTACATCGGACCGCCGACGTGATCGCCGGCCTCGTCGACCTGGCGATAGCGCACGGCCAGCACCGCCTCGGAGAACTTGGTGGCCATGCCCACCAGGGCGGTGATCCACATCCAGAACACCGCGCCGGGACCGCCGAGGAAGATGGCGGTCGCCACACCGGCGATGTTACCGGTGCCGATGGTCGCGGACAGTGAGGTCATCAGCGCATTGAACGGCGAGACCTCGCCTTCGCCCTCTTCACCCTTCTCGGTGCTGCGCCCTTTCCACAGCAGCTTGAAGCCCGTGCCCAGCTTGCGGATGGGCATCGCCTTCAGGCCGGCCTGCAGATAGAGGCCGACCCCCAGCAGCAGCACCAGCATCAAGGGGCCCCACACGACCCCTTCGATGGCCGATAGAAAATTGGTCAAGGTTTCCACGTCTTGTCTCCCTAAAGCTTGTTGTTATGCACCAACGTGCAATGTCTTGCGGGCGAGTGATACCAACGATGATACGAACTCGCGTACCATAGCGGATCATTCCGTTGGCGCTCTAGTCTCCTATAGGAAAATACGGCAATTTCGCCAGCTCACAGCATGAAGCATAGCCGAGATCGCATCTGACACCGGACGCACCGGCGCCAGCGCGGCCACACCCGCCGCACTCGGAGAAACTTGTTTCTTATCGGAAACAGGCGCCACTCTAGCCGCCTGCCACCAGGGGAGCAAGCCCGGCTCCGTTACGGCCCGCACACTCGGCATACGGCGCCGAGCAGGCTCACGCCATGACAAACGAGCAGGAATCCCCGGCCCGGCCTACGCTGGGAGGGGCGTTCACGCATCCCCCCGCAATGCCCCATGGCGTCCGGGGCTCGCCAAACGCCGCCGGGGGCGTTAGGATGCCCCCACACCAGAAACCTTTTTCGTATAGGAAAACGTCATGAGTGCTATCCCCGCCAACCTGCGCTACGCCGAAAGCCACGAGTGGATCCTCGACAACGGCGACGGCACGGTGACCATCGGCATCACCGACCACGCCCAGCAGTCCCTCGGCGACGTGGTCTTCGTCGAGCTGCCCGAGGTGGGTGCCGCCCTGGCCAAGGGCGACGAGTTCGGCGTGGTCGAGTCGGTCAAGGCCGCCTCCGATCTCTACGCCCCGCTGTCCGGCGAGGTCGTCGCGGTCAACGAGGAACTCGAGGACGCGCCCGAGACCCTGAACGAATCGCCCTATGAAGACGGCTGGATCCTGAAGCTGCGCCTCGAGGAAACCAGCGCTCTCGACGACCTGCTCGACGCCGACGCTTACCAGGCGCTGGCCGACGCCGAGGACTGATCCGACCCCGTCGGTCCCGGCGGCGGGGCATGGCCGCCCAGGGCACCCCTGGCGCCGTGCCCCGCGTTCCCCTCTTCCCTTTATTCCTGCCCGCATCGGGCGCGACCGCAATAGGGTATTCCATGGCTTTCGAACAACGCCGCCTGGCCGAACTGGCCAACCATGACGCCTTCCTCCGTCGCCACAACGGCCCGGAGGCCTCCGACGTGGCCACCATGCTGGACACTCTGGGCATGGACAGCCTGGCCAGCCTGCTCGAGCGCACCCTGCCGGCCGGCATCCGCCTGGGCCGCGAGCTGGACCTGGACCCGCCGCGCAGCGAAGCCGAAGCCCTGGACTACCTTCATCGCCTGGCTCGCCAGAACCGCGTGGCCCGGAGCTACATCGGGCAGGGGTACTACGACACCCACCTGCCGGCGGTCATCCAGCGCAACGTGCTGGAGAACCCCGGCTGGTACACCGCCTATACCCCGTATCAGCCGGAGATCTCCCAGGGGCGCCTGGAAGGCCTGCTCAACTTCCAGCAGATGGTCATGGACCTCACCGGCATGAGCCTGGCCAACGCCTCGCTGCTGGATGAGGCCACCGCCGCCGCCGAAGCCATGGCGCTGTGCCGTCGCGCCAACAAGAAGGCCAAGACCAACGCCTTCTTCGTCGCCGACGACGTCTTCCCGCAGACCCTCGACGTGGTGCGCACCCGCGCCCACTACTTCGACTTCGAGCTGATCGTCGCCCCGGCCGCGGAAGTCGCCGAGCACGATGTCTTCGGCGCTCTGCTGCAGTACCCGGGCGACGGCGGCCGCGTTCACGACCTGGCACCGCTGCTCGAAGCCGCCAAGGGCAAGGGCATCATGACCTGCGTGGCCGCCGACATCCTGTCGCTGGTGCTGCTCAAGGAACCGGGCGCGATGGGCGCCGACATGGTGGTCGGCTCCGCCCAGCGCTTCGGCGTGCCGATGGGCTTCGGCGGCCCGCATGCCGCCTTCTTCGCCACCACCGACAAGCTCAAGCGCTCGATCCCGGGTCGCATCATCGGCGTCTCGCAGGACAGCCGCGGCGAGACCGCGCTGCGCATGGCCATGCAGACCCGCGAGCAGCATATCCGCCGCGAGAAGGCCACCTCCAACATCTGCACCGCCCAGGCGCTGCTGGCCAACATCGCCGGCTTCTATGCCGTCTACCACGGCGCCGAAGGCCTGCGCACCATCGCCGGCCGCGTGCATCGCCTGACCACCATCCTCGCCGAGGGCCTGACCCGCGGCGGCGTGAGCCTGGCCCACGACAGCTGGTTCGACACCCTGCGCCTGACAGGCGTGGATGCGCGCAAGATCCACGGCCGCGCCATGGCCCATGACGTCAACCTGCGCTACTTCGACAACGGCGACATCGGCGTCAGCCTCGACGAGACCACCACCGCCCACGATCTGGACTTGCTGTTCGACGTGCTGCTCGACGCCGAGCACGGCCAGGCGGTGTCGGTGCTCGATGCCGAGGTCGTCGAGGCCGGCAGGAGCGGCATCCCGGCGGGCAGCCAGCGCGAGTCCGAGTTCCTGACGCATCCGACCTTCCGGCGCTATCACAGCGAGACGGAGATGCTGCGCTACCTCAAGCGCCTCGAGAACAAGGACCTGTCGCTGGCCCATGCCATGATCCCGCTGGGCTCATGCACCATGAAGCTCAACGCCACCAGCGAGATGATCCCCATCACCTGGCCGGAACTGGCGCGTATCCACCCCTTCGCGCCCAAGGATCAGGTGGCCGGCTACCAGCAGATCATCGACGAGCTGGCCGACTTCCTGGTGGAGATCACCGGCTACGACCACATCTCCATGCAGCCGAACTCCGGCGCCCAGGGTGAGTACGCCGGCCTGGTGGCGATCCGCCGCTACCAGCAGGCCGAAGGCCAGGGGCACCGCGACGTCTGTCTGATCCCGAGCTCCGCCCACGGCACCAACCCGGCGTCCGCGGCCATGGCACACATGAAGGTCGTGGTAGTGGAGTGCGACGACGACGGCAACATCGATCTCGCCGACCTGCGTGACAAGGCCGAACAGCACGCCGAGTCCCTGTCGGCGATCATGCTCACCTACCCCTCCACCCATGGCGTGTTCGAGGAAGGCGTGCGCGAGGCCTGCGACATCGTCCACGGCCACGGCGGCCAGGTGTACATCGACGGCGCCAACATGAACGCCCAGGTCGGTCTGGCCCGCCCCGGCGACTTCGGCGGCGACGTCAGCCACCTGAACCTGCACAAGACCTTCTGCATTCCCCACGGTGGTGGCGGCCCGGGCATGGGCCCGATCGGCGTCAAGTCGCACCTGGCACCCTACGTGTCCAACCACGTGGTGCGTCCGCTGGACGGCGTCGAGGCCGGCAGCGGCGCGGTGGCGGCGGCGCCCTTCGGCAGCGCCTCGATCCTCCCCATCTCCTGGGCCTACATCAAGATGATGGGCGCCCGTGGCCTGCGCGAGGCCACCGAGCTCGCCATCCTAGGCGCCAACTACATCGCCGCCCGCCTGGGCGAGCACTATCCGGTGCTCTACAAGGGCGCCAACGACACCGTGGCCCACGAGTGCATCATCGACATCCGCCCGCTCAAGGCCGACTCCGGCATCAGCGAGGAAGACATCGCCAAGCGCCTGATGGACTACGGCTTCCATGCGCCGACCATGTCCTTCCCGGTGCCCGGCACGCTGATGATCGAGCCGACGGAGTCCGAGTCGCTGTACGAGCTCGACCGCTTCTGCGACGCCATGATCGCGATCCGCGAGGAGGTGACCCGAGTCGAGGCCGGCGAATGGCCTGCCGACAACAATCCGCTGGTCAACGCGCCGCACACCATGGCCGACCTGATGGACGCCGACTGGGAGCGCCCCTACTCGCGCGAGCTGGGCGCCTTCCCCTCCGAGGCGGTGAAGGCGGCCAAGTACTGGCCGACCGTCAACCGGGTCGACAACGTGCTCGGCGACCGCCAGCTGATCTGCTCCTGCCCGAGCATCGACGCCTACCGGGAGTGATCCCGCGCGCCCGACGCCACGCAAGCAAGCGCCCCGCCATTCGGCGGGGCGCTGTCGTTTCGGGATCAGAATGGTGCGGTGAGCGACCTGAGCCGACGGGACTCAGCCGTGCGGGCCACCGGCGCCCGGCACCTCGCCGAGATCGGCAAGGCCGGGCTCGCCGTGGCCATAGCGTTCGTGGTGACGATGCTCTCGGAACGCCTCGAGCAGACGTGTATAGCGCCGCGGCATGCGCATGCCGCGCCGGGTGACCAGGTAGAGCGTTTCCTGCACCGGATTCGGCAACGACAGCTCGCGCACCTGGCGCTGCCAGGGCGAGGTCTCGAGCACCAGCCGCGAGACCACGGTGAAGCCGAGCCCCCGGGCCACGGCGTCGAGCACCATGCTGGCCTCGTTGGTGAAGCCCTGGCGCGGGAAGTGGCTCATCGAGCGAAACTCGCCGGGGAAGTTCTGTCGCAGCACCCCGCCGGCGCGGTTGACGCCATCGGCATAGCCGATGAAGCCCAGCGCCATCAGGTCGGCCAGGCCGGTGCCGGTGAAGTCCGCCGGCACCACCAGGCACAGCGGCTCCTGGTGCCAGGCCTCGCAGTCGATCTCGGGGTGGCGCACCGCCTCGGTGACGATGCCCAGGTCATGCCGGCCGGCCTGCACGTCGGTGACGATCTCGTGGTTGAAGGCGAAGCTGTAGCTCACCGTCAGCCCCGGATGCATCTGCTGCTGGCCGAGGATGAAGGGATAGAACATCAGCCCCACGCTGCCCGGCGAGGCGATGCGGCACTCGCCGCTGTCGAGGCTCTCGTCGTCCAGGGAGTGGCGAAACTGCTCGTGTTCGGCGAACAGCTTGAGGGCGTAGTCATAGGCCCGCCGACCGGCTTCTGTCAGCACGAAACGACGCCCCTGGCGGTCGAGCAGCGACTTGTCGAGGTAGCGCTCCAGCTTGCGGATGTGCTGGCTGACGCCGGGCTGGGTCATCTCCAGGCGCTGGGCGGTCCGGGTGAAGCTGCCGGTCTCGACGAGCGTGATGAAGGTACGGAAATACAGGGCGTTGAACATGACGGAAGGCATCTTGACCAGAAGGACCGGGCCTGAAGATTCTACCAGTTCCCCCCGAGGCGCGCAGCGCTGCGCCTTCGCCGGGGGCGTGGTAGCATCGAAGGAGACGGCCGCGAGCCGTCATCCAGGCGCGATCCGACGCGCCGGCAAGCGAAGGCCAGGCACGATCGGACACCGCCGCTCCCTTTCCAGTGACACGGACGCGCTGCATGGCCAATACCATTTCCAGCACCATCTCCCCGGAAGGCAGCCTCGAGATCCTCTCCCAGCACGAGGTCAACCGGCTGCATGACACCTCCCGCAGCGGGCTCCATGAGCTGCTGCGCAGCTGCGCCCTGGCGGTGCTGAATTCCGGCAACCCGACCGACGATGGCCTGGCCCTGATGGAGACCTATCCCGATTTCGACATCGAGGTCATCCAGCAGGACCGCGGGGTTCGCCTCAAGCTGACGAACGCCCCCGCAGAGGCCTTCGTCGACGGCAAGATGATCCGCGGCATCCGCGAGCACCTCTCCTCGGTGCTGCGCGACATCGTTTACGTCTACAACGAGATCCAGACCCACCAGCGCTTCGATCTGACCACCGGCGAAGGCACCACCAACGCCGTCTTTCATATCCTGCGCAAGGCCGGCACCCTGCACCCCAGCCGCGACCCGAGCATGGTGGTGTGCTGGGGCGGCCATTCGATCTCCCGCGAGGAATACGACTACACCAAGCACGTCGGCTACCAGCTGGGGCTGCGCGAGCTGGATATCTGCACCGGCTGCGGCCCCGGCGCCATGAAGGGGCCGATGAAGGGTGCCAACGTGGCCCACGCCAAGCAGCGCCGCGCCGAAGGCCGCTACCTGGGCGTCTCCGAGCCTGGCATCATCGCCGCCGAGGCGCCCAACCCCATCGTCAACGAGCTGGTGGTGATGCCGGACATCGAGAAGCGCCTGGAGGCCTTCGTGCGCCTGGGCCACGGCATCATCGTGTTCCCCGGCGGGGTCGGCACCGCCGAGGAGATCCTCTACCTGCTCGGCATCCTGCTCCACCCGGACAACGCCGACATGCAGCTGCCGGTGATTCTCACCGGTCCCGCCGATTCCGCCGACTACTTCAAGCGCATCGACGAGTTCCTGGTCTACACCCTGGGCGACTCCGTGCGCGAGCTCTACGACATCATCATCGACGACCCGGTCGAGGTGGCACGCACCATGCGCAAGGGCATCGACGGCGTCACCGAGTATCGCCGCCGGCGCCAGGACGCCTTCTACTACAACTGGCGCCTGACCGTGGCCCGCGACTTCCAGGCGCCCTTCGATCCGACCCACGAGACCATGGCCAATCTCGCCCTGCATCGCGAACAGCCGGTGCACGAACTGGCCGCCAACCTGCGCCGCGCCTTCTCCGGCATCGTGGCCGGCAACGTCAAGGAACGCGGCATCCGGCTGATCGAGGCCCACGGCCCCTTCCGCCTCAACGCCGAGCCCGAACTCATGGCCCGACTCGACGAGCTGCTGAACTCCTTCGTCGCCCAGGGCCGCATGAAGCTGGCCGGCGAATACGAGCCCTGCTACACGCTGAACTGAGCGCCGGAGAAGCCGCCAACGAAAAGCCCCGCCGGCATCCGCCGGCGGGGCTTCTTCGTCTGGCATGGGCAGGCGCTCAGTCGCGCAGGGGCTTGAGCCAGATAGCGATCGCATGCAGCAGCAGCCCCAGGGTCGTGCCGTGGGAAGCCAGCAGCGCCCAGCCGCTCCAGCCGGCGACGAGGCCCTGCCAGGCCGCCATCGCCACCAGCCCCGCCGCCAGGAAGACCACCAGCCGGCGCAGCAGTACCGGCAGCCTGGGACGGGCCTCGGCGGCCAGCAGCCGCCACTGGGCCAGCGCCACGCCAAGCACCGCGACGATCGCGAACGTCAGCAGGATCAGGCGCGTCTGATAGCCACCGATCAGATAGCGCGGCAGGGTCGCCGCCATCATCACCGCCAGCCCGACCAGCAGACTGAGCCGCTCGGGGCTCGAGGTCGCGCCCATCAGGCCACCTTCAGCTGCTGGGTGGCGATCCACTCCTCGACCCAGGGTATCGCGGCATCATCGGCCATGAAGGTCTCCATGGCGTCGATCTCGAGGCGCTCGCCCAGACGCGTGGCGCCCTGCCCCTGAAGCCGCTCGTCGAGGGAGCGCCCGGCGCCGCAGAAGGAATCGACGTAGGAACCGTCGCCCAGGGCGATCATGCCGTAGCGCAGCTCGGTGAGCCCGGGGCTACGGGCATCCAGCTCGCGCACGAAGGGCACCATATTGCCGGGCACGTCGCCGCTGCCGGTGGTGGAGACGCAGAACAGCGCCAGATCGGTGGGCGTGTCGGTCAGGTCGGCCAGGGTCGGCTGGTCGAAGATCTCGACCTCATAGCCGGCGTCCTCGAACAGCGGCTGAACCTGCTCGGCCACATCCAGGGCGCCGCCATACATGGTGCCGACGAATATCTTGAGCTTGGGCATGTCATGGATTTGCCTGAGAAATTTGATCGGATGTTAACACGGCCGCCGGCATGACCGCACCCTCGCCCCACTGCGGACCAGGGCGCCAGACCGTATACTGGCCACCCCGCCCACCTCATCTCCGGGAGCCCTCATGACCCACACCTTCGAAGCCTGGATCACCCCCCTGATGATCGGCGGCCTGATGCTGTTCATGTGCTTCATCATCTGGGACCTGGCCAGGCAGTCGAAGGCCGGGCGCTTCGGCACCCTGATGCTGTTCGTGGTTCTCGGCGCCGGCATGCTGGGCTATGTGCTCAAGGTGGTGATCACCTGGTGGCTGGAGAGGGGCGCACTCTAGCGGCAGCTTCGACAGGCACAAAAAAGCCGACGCCACCCCGGAGGGTGGCGTCGGCATATCGCATGAAGGAGGCCTGGTCAGCCTTCCTCGGGATGGTACTCCTCGACCTGCGTCTTGAGCTTCTGGCCCGGCCGGAAGGTCACCACACGCCGGGCGGAGATCGGAATCTCCTCACCCGTCTTGGGGTTACGGCCCGGCCGCTCGCTCTTGTCCCTGAGGTCGAAGTTCCCGAAGCCCGACAGCTTGACCTGCTCGTTCTCACGCAGGCAGGCGCGGATCTCCTCGAAGAAGGCTTCCACCATGGACTTGGCCTCACGCTTGGAGAGACCGAGGTCGGCGTGCAGATGTTCGGCCAGTTCGGCCTTGGTCAACGCCCCCATGTCGCTTCCCTCTCGCTGCTGGTCGAGCCCGGAATCCCTCATGCGCGAAGCTCGGCGCCCAGATGCAGCCGCGACTCCTCGACGATGGCATCGACCAAGTGGTTGATTTCCTCGTCATTTAGCGTGCGCGAAGGATGCTGCCAGGTCAAGCCCAGGGCGACGCTCTTGCGACCCTCGGCCACGCCCTTGCCCTGATAGACGTCGAACAGGCGCACATCCACCAGCCATTCGCCGGCCTGGGCGTGGACGGTGTCGAGCAGCGCCTGGACCGGGCGCTCGGCGTCGACCAGGAAGGCCAGGTCACGACGCACCTCGGGATAGCGCGACAGCGGCGCGAAGGCCGGCACCTGGCCCTGGGTCAGCGCCTCGAGACGCACCTCGAACATCACCGCATCGACCTTCAGGCCCAGCTCGGCGCGTACCGCCGGATGCAGGGTGCCGATCCAGCCGGTCTCCTCGCCGCGGTACAGCACCCGCGCGCACTGGCCGGGATGCAGGGCCGGATGCTCGGCCGGCTCGAAGCGCCAGGCCTCGGGCTCGCCGCCCATGGCCAGCAGGGTCTCCAGGTCGCCCTTCAGGTCGAAGAAGTCGACCTTGTCCTTGCCGCCGTTCCAGCCTTCCGGATCGCGGGCGCCGCAGACCAGGGCACCGAGCATCGGCACCTGATGCAGGCCGTCCAGCTCGCCGCGGAACACCAGGCCGGTCTCGAACAGCCGCACCCGGGTCTGCTGGCGATTGAGGTTGTGCTGCAGCGCACGCACCAGGCCCGGAAACAGGCTCGCCCGCATCACCGACAGGTCGCTGGAGATCGGGTTGGCCAGCGTCGGGGATACCGATTCCGGCAGCAGCGTGGACTGCAGCTCCGGCGCCACGAAGCTGTAGGTCACCGCCTCGAAGTAGCCGCGCGCGACCATCTGGTTGCGCAGGCGGGACAGCGGCGTGCGCGCCTCGTGATCGGGCTCGAGGCCCAGGCGGGCCTGGGGACGACGCACCGGCAGGCGGTTGTAGCCATGGATGCGCGCCACTTCCTCGATCAGGTCTTCCTCGATGGCCAGATCGAAGCGCCAGCTCGGAATGCGCGCCTGCCAGCCCGCCTCGACGCTCTCGACCGCGAGGCCGAGACGCTCGAGGATCTCGCCGACCTCTTCGCCGTCGAGTACCTTGTCCAGGGCCTGATCCAGACGCTCGCGACGCAGCAGCACCTCACGGTCGCCGGGCAGGCGCTCGGCGTCGACCACCTCGACCAGCGGGCCGGGCTCGCCGCCGACGATCTCCAGCAGCAGCGCGGTGGCGCGCTCGGCGGCCTCGCGGGCCAGCGCCGGGTCCACGCCGCGCTCGAAGCGGTGGGAGGCGTCGGTGTGCAGACCGTAGGAGCGCGCCTGACCGGCCACCGCCAGCGGCGAGAAGTGCGCCGCCTCGAGGAAGATGTCGCGGGTCTCGGCGCTGACGCCGGAGTGCTCACCGCCCATCACGCCGGCGATGGCCAGGGGGCCGCGCTCGTCGGCGATCACCAGGGTGCCGTCGCCCAGGGTGATCTCCTGACCGTCGAGCAGCACCAGCCGCTCGCCCTCACGGGCGCGACGCACCACCACGGCTTCACTGAGGTTGGCGCGATCGAAGGCGTGCAGCGGCTGGCCGAGCTCGAGCATCACGTAGTTGGTGACGTCGACCACCGGGTCGATGGTACGAATGCCGCTGCGACGCAGGCGCTCGACCATCCACAGCGGCGTCTCGGCGGTCACGTCGACGCCCTTGATCACCCGCCCCAGATAGCGCGGACAGCCGTCGGCGTCCTCGACGCGCACCGGGAAGGTCTCGTCGTGGCTCGCCGCCACCGGCGCGATGGCCGGGCCTTCGACCGGCAGGCGGTTGAGCACGCCGACCTCGCGGGCCATGCCCTTGACGCTCAGGCAGTCGCCGCGGTTCGGGGTCAGGTCGACCTCGATGGTGTGGTCGTCCAGGCCCAGGTAGTCGCGCACGCCCTCGCCCACCGGCGCGTCGACCGGCAGCACCAGGATGCCCGGCGACGCCTCTTCCTCGAGACCGAGCTCGGAGGAGGCGCAGATCATGCCGCGAGACTCGACGCCGCGCAGCTTGGCCTTCTTGATCTTGAAGTCGCCGGGCAGCACCGCGCCGACCCGGGCGAAGGGCACCTTCTGGCCGACGTCGACGTTGGGCGCGCCGCAGACGACCTGGACGCGCTCGCCGCTGCCGTCCTCGACCTGGCAGACGTTGAGCTTGTCGGCGTCGGGATGCTGTTCGCGGGCGACGACCTCGGCCACCACCACGTCGGTGAACTCGGCCGCCACCGGCTCGATGGCATCGACCTCGAGGCCGGCCATGGTGACCTGGTCGGCCAGTGCCTGGGTCGCCAGCGCCGGGGAGACCCATTCACGCAGCCACTGTTCGGAAAATTTCATGTCAGTTCCTGTTTCCGCGTAGTCGGTGGTCGATCAGGCGAACTGCTTGAGGAAGCGCAGGTCGTTGTCGAAGAACAGCCGCAGGTCGTTGACGCCGTAGCGCAGCATGGCCAGGCGCTCGGCGCCCATGCCGAAGGCGAAGCCCTTGTATCGCTCGCTGTCGATGCCGGCGTGGCGGAACACCTCGGGGTGCACCATGCCGCAGCCCATCACCTCGAGCCAGCCGGTGTGCGAGCACACGCGGCAGCCGTCGCCGCTGCACATCACGCACTCGATGTCGACCTCGGCGGAGGGCTCGGTGAACGGGAAGTAGGACGGGCGGAAACGGACCGAGAGGTCGTCACGCTCGAAGAAGGCGTGCAGGAAGTCCTCGACGGTGCCCTTGAGGTCGGAGAACCGTACGTCCTCGTCGACCAGCAACCCTTCCACCTGGTGGAACATGGGCGTGTGGGTCAGGTCCGAGTCGCTGCGATAGACGCGGCCCGGGCAGACGATGCGGATCGGCGGCTCCTGGTCCTTCATGGTGCGCACCTGGACCGGCGAGGTGTGGGTACGCAGCAGCCGGGTGGCGTCGAAATAGAAGGTATCGGCCATGCCCCGCGCCGGGTGATGGGCGGGAATGTTGAGGGCCTCGAAGTTGTGGTAGTCGTCCTCGATTTCCGGACCGACCGCCACGTCGAAGCCGACGCGGGTGAACAGTCCCTCGATGCGCTCCAGGGTGCGAGTCACCGGGTGCAGGCCGCCGCTGGGCTGGCCACGGCCGGGCAGGGTCACGTCGAGGCGCTCGGCGGCCAGACGCGCTTCCAGTGCGGCCTTCTCCAGGGCCTGGCGGCGAGCATCGATCTCCTGGGACAGCGCCTGCTTGGCCTCGTTGATGCGCTCGCCGGCCGCCGGGCGCTCCTCGGGGGGCAGCTTGCCGAGGCCCTTGAGCAGCGCGGTGATCTCGCCCTTCTTGCCGAGGTAGCGCACTCGCAGCTCGTCCAGGGCGGCCATGCTCTCGGCGGCCTGAACGGCGTCGCGGGCCTCGGCGACCAGAGTGGGAAGGTGGTCCATCCGTTGTGCTCCGATGTCTTGATCAGGGGGGTCACATGCCAAAAAAACAGGGGAAGAGCGGCTGCTCTTCCCCTGCGACGATCCGTGGCATGGCGCGCTCACGAGAAGCCCACCATGCCGTCACGAGATCACTTACTGGGCAGCCTTGGCCTTCTCGACGATAGCGGCAAAGGCAGCCTTTTCGTTGACGGCCAGATCGGCCAGGACCTTGCGGTCGATCTCGATGCCGGCCTTCTTCAGGCCACCGACGAAGCGGCTGTAGGACAGACCGTGCTGACGGGCACCGGCGTTGATACGCTGGATCCACAGGGCACGGAACTGACGCTTGCGCTGGCGACGGTCACGGTAGGCGTACTGACCGGCCTTGATGACGGCCTGCTTGGCAACGCGGAAGACGCGTGAACGGGCACCGTAGTAACCCTTGGCCTGGCTGAGAATCTTCTTGTGACGACGACGTGCGACGACACCACGCTTGACGCGAGTCATGGCTTACTCCTGACGTTTAAAAATGGTCTACCAAGGATTACAGGTTCGGCAGCATGCGCTGCACGAGCTGCTTGTCGGCGTCGTGGACCTGCTGCATACCACGCAGCTGACGCTTACGCTTGGTGGACTTCTTGGTCAGGATGTGGCTACGGAACGACTGCTTGTGCTTGAAGCCGTTGGCCGTCTTCTTGAAGCGCTTGGCAGCGCCGCTGTTGCTCTTGATTTTCGGCATGAGAATACACTCCGCTCGAGGTTTTTGAGAAAATCCGGGGCCAATGGCCGGCTAGATGCCGGCCATCCGTTTGACGGGCCGTCGGATCACTTCTTCTTGGGGGCAATGATCATGATCATCTGCCGCCCTTCCATCTTCGGGAAGGACTCCACGGTGCCGAGATCTTCGAGATCGGCGGCGATCCGTTCCATCAGTTTACGACCGAGGTCCTGATGGGCCATTTCGCGCCCGCGGAAGCGCAGCGTGACCTTGCCCTTGTCGCCACCTTCGAGGAAACGTGTCAGGTTCTTCATCTTGACCTGATAGTCGCCCTCGTCGGTGCCAGGCCGGAACTTGACTTCCTTGACCTGAATCTGCTTCTGCTTCTTCTTCTGTGCCGCCTTCTGCTTCTTCTGCTCAAAGACGAACTTGCCGTAATCCATGATCTTGCAGACGATCGGATCGGCATTGGAAATCTGGACCAGGTCCATACCGGCGGCTTCCGCGCGCTCCAGGGCATCGCGAGTCGGCATGACGCCGAGCTGCTCGCCGTCGCTGTCGATCAGGCGAACCTCATCTACGGTAATCCGCTCGTTCATCGGGGGCCGCTTGTCCTGCGGACGCCCTCTGGGGTTGCTTCGCTTGATGGTTCCGTCTCCACTTTAGTCTTGGAAGATGTCGTTATAACCGTTCGGCCAGCACCTTGTCGATGAAGGTCTCCACCGTCATGGTGCCGAGGTCTTCGCCGGTGCGGGTGCGCACCGCGATGGAATCGGCTTCGACTTCCTTATCTCCCACCACCAGGAGATAGGGGACCTTCTGCAACGTATGCTCGCGAATTTTAAAGCCGATCTTCTCGTTCCTCAAGTCCGCCTTGACGCGCATGCCGATTTTCTGCAAGCGGCGTTCGAGATTTTCGACGAAATCCCGCTGCGAATCGGTGATGTTGAGGATCACGGCCTGCTCCGGCGCGAGCCACAGCGGCATGGCCCCGGCGTAGTGCTCGATGAGGATGCCGAGGAAGCGCTCGAAGGACCCAAGGATAGCACGGTGCAGCATCACCGGCGTCTTGCGATCGCCGTGCTCGTCGACGAACTGGGCGCCCAGGCGGCCCGGCAGGTTGAAGTCGAGCTGCAGGGTGCCGCACTGCCAGACGCGGTTCAGGCAGTCGCGCAGCGAGAACTCGATCTTGGGCCCGTAGAAGGCGCCCTCGCCGGGCTGCAGGTCCCAGTCCAGGCCGGTGCTGTTCAGCGCGGCCTCGAGACCGGCCTCGGCGCGATCCCACAGCTCGGCCTCGCCCATGAAGTCATCCGGACGGGTGGACAGCTTGAGCTCGACGTCCTCGAAGCCCAGCTCCTTGTAGACCTGCAGCGTCAGCGCGATGAAGGCCTCGGCCTCGGACTGGATCTGCCCCTCGGTGCAGAAGATGTGCGCATCGTCCTGGGTGAAGCCACGCACGCGCATCAGGCCGTGCAGCGAGCCGGAGGGCTCGTTGCGGTGGCAGCTGCCGAACTCGGCCAGGCGCAGCGGCAGATCGCGGTAGCTCTTCAGGCCCTGGTTGAACACCTGCACATGGCAGGGGCAGTTCATCGGCTTGACCGCGTATTCGCGCTTTTCCGACTCGGTGGTGAACATCAGGTCGCTGTAGTGGCCCCAGTGACCGGACGCCTTCCACAGCGAGAGATCGACCACCTGAGGCGTCTTGATCTCCTGATAGCCGTGCTCGATCTGCACCCGACGCATGTACTGCTCCAGCGCCTGGTACATGGTCCAGCCGTTGGGGTGCCAGAAGACCATGCCCGGGGCCTCTTCCTGCAGGTGGAAGAGATCCATCTTCTTGGCCAGCTTGCGGTGATCGCGCTTCTCGGCTTCTTCGAGACGCTTGAGGTAGGCCTTGAGCTGCTTCTTGTCGCCCCAGGCGGTGCCGTAGATGCGGGTCAGCATCGGGCGCTCGGCGTCGCCGCGCCAGTAGGCACCGGCCAGCTTGGTGAGCTTGAAGGCCTTGAGGTGACGCGTGTTCGGCACGTGCGGGCCGCGGCACATGTCGGTGTATTCCTGGTGATGGTAGAGACGAATGGTCTCGCCATCGGGAATCTCGCGCACGATCTCCTGCTTGTAGGGCTCGTCACGATGCAGGAAGGTCAGCATGGCCTTGTCGCGGTCGACGTACTCGCGCACCACGTCGTAGCCGGTGTCGATCAGCGCCTTCATGCGCTGCTCGATGGCCTCGAGGTCCTCGGGAGTCGCCGAGCGGCCGAAGTCGACGTCATAGTAGAAGCCGTCGTCGATCACCGGACCGATCGCCATCTTGGCATCGGGATAGAGCTGCTTTACCGCATGCCCGATCAGGTGGGCGCAGGAGTGGCGGATGATCTCCAGGCCGGCCTCGTCGCGCGCGGTGATGATGGCCACCTCGGCGTCACGGTCGATGACGTCCGCGGCGTCCACCAGCTCGCCGTCGATGCGGCCGGCCACGCAGGCCTTGGCCAGGCCGGTGCCGATGCTCTCGGCCACCTGCATCACGGTGAGCGGTTCGTCGTAGGTTCTCTGGCTGCCGTCCGGCAGGGTCACGATGGGCATGATGAAGAATTTCCTTGTGCGCAGTGGTGATCCATACCAGGGATCACATGCCGCCAGAAGAAGAATGGTCGTCGGAAGCGCTTACGAAAGCGCGACTAGCCTAGCAGACGGCGCCGGCACGAGGCCATGCCGTCGCGGCGAAACATGTTGCCACAACGAAAAGAGGCGCCCGAAGGCGCCTCTTTCACTCTCGAGATGCCCCGGCAGGCCGGGGCGAGGGCTCAGTCGGAGATCACTCCCACTCGCCCAGCTCGACGCGACGGTTCTCGGCACGGCCGGCGTCGGTCTCGTTGGAGGCAACCGGCTGGGACTCGCCGTAGCCGATGGTACGCATGCGGTTGCGATCGACGCCCTGGGATGCCAGGTAGTCGGCCACGGAATCCGCACGGCGCTGAGACAGGTCCTGGTTGTAGGCTGCACTGCCCACGGCGTCGGTGTGACCTTCGATGCGAACGCGGACGTTCTCGTTGGCCACCAGCTTGTCGGCGACGTCGTCGAGGATGCCCTCGGCGCCCATGGTCAGGGTCGCGGAGTCGAACTCGAAGTTGACGTCACGCAGCACCAGGTCTTCCACGCAGCCCAGGGCGTTGACTTCGGCACCCGCGGGGGTACCCGGGCACTGGTCCTGGTAGTCCGGCACGCCGTCACCATCGGAGTCCAGCGGGCAGCCCACGGCATCCACGGCCACGCCGGCCGGAGTGCCCGGGCACTGATCGTTGGCGTCGATCACGCCGTCACCGTCGGTGTCACGGGGTGCCGGCTCGGCCGCCTTGTTGGGCTCGGCGCACAGCAGGGCGCCGATGGTGGCGCCGGCAGTGCCGCCCAGGGCCGCACCGGTGTCCTCGTCGGATTCACTGGAGGAGGCATAGCCGATACCGCCACCGATCAGACCACCGGCCAGACCGCAAACCGCCGGATGCTGGTACCAGGCACGATCGGAAGAGGCGCTGTCGCCCATGCCGGAAGATTGAGAAGCCGAGCTCGCGCAGCCGGAGAGGCCAACGACGAGAGCGGAACCGAGCAGCAAGCCAGTCGTAGATTTTTTCATGTAAGACTCCTTCTTCACACAAATCTGCATGGCCATCGTGGGGACGCCATCCAGGAGGTCCGATGGTACATAGCCAGCGGCAGCGAACAGCGTTCGCCTACATCGTTAAGAAAGCACGAAAATGTGGTTTCAGCCAGCAGAGACCGTGATATGACGCTGGCATCCTTCCGCATATGAGCCATTCACGGTGCGATGACAAGCTTGCCGAAGCTGACCGCGGGATGCAAACCATACGTTGTCAGCGATCGCCTACAAGATACGCCTCAGTGAAGCGAACCGGGCCAGTCTCGGCGGAACTGCAGCACGGCGCCAGCCGCCTCGAGCACGGCCTCGCGCATCTCGTCCTCCACGGCCAGGCGCTCACGGTCCTCCTGGAAACGCGCCTTCGGCGTCAGTGCCTGGCGCGCGGAGTGCGTATGCAGGTGGCGGGTACGACCATGCACCTCACCGAAGGCGCGAAACTCCGGGCGCTCGACCAGGCTCGGGTCGAGGATGTCGAGCAGCGTCTTGCAGCGCCAGGCACCCTCGGTGATATCGACCTGCTTCTGCTGCAGGGCCGCAGCCACCAGCTCCAGGTTCTCCAGGCAGTTCTCATGAGCGCGACGCAGCTCATCCTCGCGGAAGGCCCGGCGGCGGCGCACCTCGCGCCACAGTGTCACGGCATAGGCTGCCAGGCCGGCCACGATGGCCAGGGCAATGCCCAGCAGGATCAGCGCGGTAGTAAGGGACATGCAGACTCCCGGAAACATCGAAGGGTAAGGACACGCATTTTATACTCTGCCCCGCACGGCCCCAATCCCCCCAGGGCCTTCACGGCAAGGAGCCAGGCATGAGCGATTCGGAAAGTCCCCCCACCACCGCGGCCCGCATCGGGCTGATCCTCGGCCCGCTGTGGCTGTTGATGACGCTGACACTGCCGCCGCCTGGCGGCATGAACGAGAGCGCCTGGGCCTGCGCCGGGCTGGCGCTGCTGATGGCCACCTGGTGGTCGACCGAGGCGATCCCGATTCCCGCCACCTCGCTGGTGCCGCTGGTGCTGATCCCGGCCCTGGGTCTCGGCGACATCAAGCAGGCCGCCGCGAGCTACGCCAACCCGATCATCTATCTGTTCCTGGGCGGTTTCCTGCTCGGCATCGCCATGCAGCGCTGGAACCTGCATCGACGCATCGCATTGCACGTGCTGCGCGTGGTTGGCCACGAGCCACGCCGCCAGATCGGCGGCTTCATGCTGGCCACCGGCTTTCTCAGCATGTGGGTCTCCAATACCGCCACGGCGATCATGATGCTGCCCATCGGCATGTCGGTGATCAGCCTGCTGGACGACAGCGACCCCGACGAGCTCGCCCGCTACGCGACCGCCCTGCTGCTGGCCATCGCCTACTCCGCCAGCATCGGCGGCATCGCCACCCTGATCGGCACCCCGCCCAACGCGCTGCTGGCCGGCTATCTGGCCGACAGCCGCGGCATCGACCTCGGCTTCGCCCAGTGGATGCTGGTCGGCCTGCCGGTCAGCGTGACGATGATGGCATGCGCCTGGTGGTGGCTGACACGCCGCCGCTTCCATCTGGCGGGCGGCGAAGACAGCGCCGGCATGGTGCGCCGCGAGCTGGCGAAGCTTGGCCGCACCAGCGCCGCCGAGCGTCGGGTCGGCCTGATCTTCCTGCTGGCCGCCCTCGCCTGGGTGTGTCGCCCGCTGCTCAACCAAGCCGGCCTCGACTGGCTGTCGGACACCGGCATTGCCATCGCCGCCGGCATCGCGCTGTTTCTGGCGCCCTCGGGTGACGGCAGCGGCGAGCGGCTGATGACCTGGGACGCGGCCCAGTCGCTGCCCTGGGGCATCCTGCTGCTGTTCGGCGGCGGCCTGACCCTGGCCGGCGCCATCAGCCGCTCGGGACTCGCCGAGTGGATCGCCCAGCGCCTCGAGATCTTCGGCGCCTTTCCGCTGCTGGTCCTGATCGGGGTGGTGGTGCTGGTCATCATCTTCCTCACCGAGGTGACCTCCAACACCGCCACCGCGGCCGCCTTCCTGCCGCTGCTCGGCGCGCTGGCCGTGTCGCTGGGTATCTCGCCGCTGCTGATCACCGTGCCCGCCGCCATCGCCGCGAGCTGCGCCTTCATGATGCCGGTGGCCACGCCACCCAACGCCATCGTGTTCGCCACCGGGCACCTGCGCATCCAGTCGATGATCCGCGCCGGCTTCGCCCTCAACCTGATCGGCACCCTGCTGGTCAGCCTGCTGGCCTATCCGCTGGTGACGCTGTTCTGGTAGGCCGAAAGAGCGCTGGCCGACGCCACCTGCGGCACCGGCCAGCGCCATCGCCACGCCGCCAGGGCCAGGCTGGCCACCAGGCAGACGGCGCCCGCCGTATGCAGCAGCGCCAGCCACAGCGGCAGCCACAGCAGCACGTTGGCCACGCCCAGGGCCGCCTGGGCCAGGCCGGTGCCGACCGCCAGCGCCAGCCACGGACGCATCTGTCGCTCACCGCGGTAGCGCCAGCCAAGCGCCATCAGGCAGGCCAGTAGTGCCGCGGCCCCGAGGCGGTGGCCCACCTGGATGGCGCTGCGCGCCTCGGCGTGCAGCTGGCCGTAGAGATAGCTGGGCCCCACCGCCTGGGTCAGATGAAAGCCCTCCCCCCAGTCCAGCGCCTCGACCCAGCGGCCATTGCAGGAAGGGAACCCCTGGCAGGCGATACCGGCGTAATTGCTCGAAGTCCAGCCGCCCAGCGCCAGCTGCAGCACCAGTGCCAGCAACGTCACCCGCCACAGCGACGTCAGGCGGCGGGGTCGCATGACCGCAGGAGCGCCAAACGCCAGACGGCGCAGCCGCAGGTGCAGCCACAGGAAGATCGCCATCACCGAGAGACCACCCAGCAGGTGCAGGGTCACCACCTGGGGCCACAGCTTGAAGGTCACGGTGAAGGCGCCGAAGGCGCCCTGAACCGCGAGCACGACCAGCAGCCCCAGCGTCAATCGCCAGGGATAGCCGTCGTGGCGGCGGCGCAGGCCAAGCCCGCGCCATGCCAGCAGCAGCGCCATGATAACCAGCCCCGCCGCCAGATAGCGATGCAGCATTTCCATCCAGGCCTTGGTCGCCTCGAGCGGCAGATGGGGGCTATGCGCCAGGGCCCGCTCGGCATCGGGCACCAGCGGTGCACCATAGCAACCCGGCCAGTCGGGACAGCCGAGACCGGCATCCATCAGCCGGGTCGCCGCTCCGGCCAGCACCACCAGGGCGCAGAGCCCGGTACCGGCCAGGCTCAGTCGCAGAACGCTTCGCCATGCCGGAGACGTCTGGGAGAGTCGCATCGCCATCCTCCTTGCTCACTGTCCGCCACTGCTCACTGCAACGCTACGAACCTCCTTCTCGCTCACTCCGCATGGAGTCTCGCCATGGGCGGCTCCGGATTGCGTTCGAGCAGCAGCTCGAGGTCCTCGAGCACCTGTGCCGTCTCGACATCCGGCGCATAGGCCAGCACCGCGCGACCGTCGGGATCGAACACCCACAGGCGGCCCGGCGAGCGCCAGGCTGCCGCCTGTGTCCAGTCAGCCGCCGCTGCCCCCGGCAGCACCTCGCCACTGCCCCCCAGACGCAGGCGGCTGATGCGATGGGCATCGCGCCCCAGCGCCCGGTGCAGGCGCCACCAGCGATCGGCCTGGGCGTCGCAAGCCGCCGGACAGTCGAAGGCCAGTACCCAGTCATCCTCACCCTGCTTGGCCACCTCATCGAGGGGCCAGGCCTCCAGCGCCGGCAGGTCCGGGGTCAGCTGACCGTGGGCGATACGGCCCTCGGGGATGCCCAGTCGCCACTCGACCATGCCCCAGGCCACGGCCATGGGCAGCAGGAACACCGCAAACAGCGCCAGCAGCTTGAGCCGCGACGAGACGGAGGCAACGGCAGCATCGTGGGGCATCGGCTCACTCCTCGGGATCAGGCTTCACGTCCACAGACGACGAACGACCATCGCGTATCAGGCGCCGGCCGCCCAGCCACATCACCACCAGCGCGGCCAGGGCCAGCCCCCACCACTGCAGGGCATAGGCCTGGTGGCGCTCCGGCGGCAGTACCGTGGGCGTCCACCAGGATTCGAGCCGCCCGGGGCCCGTCTCTAGATGCAGCCAGCCGTCATGGGCAAACTCTTCGAGCGACGGCCAGGCCGAGAGCGTCATGCGCTGCAGCCGTCGCCCCTCGCGATTGGGACCGAACAGCGGCGCGCTATCTCCGGCGAGCTGCCAGCGTCCGCCGATCGTCACCGTGCCCTCGGGCGTGGTCACCGTAGGCGTCTCCCGACGGGGGCCGGTGGCCAGGAAGCCACGCTCCACCAGCCACAGCCGCCCTTTCTCGTCACGCAGCGGCGTCAGGGCCGCCACGCCCAGCCGATTGCCGTGAGTGCGATTGTCGAGAAACAGCGTCTCGTCGCCGAGATACTCGCCGCTCAGGGTCAAGCGTGCCCCGTCCGGCGGCAATACGGTGGGATTCTCGAGCTCGGGTGCCGTCTCATGGCGGAACAGCAGCTCTCGCTTGTCGGCGGCCCGCTGCCACTGCCATAGTCCCAGTCCCAGTCCGAGCGCCACCACCAGGCTCCAGCACAGGAGCCAGAGTCCCAGGCGGCGCCCCCTGCCACGTACGGCGGCCCGGAGGGCGGACGCTTTCACGGAGTGTGAGATGCTATTCAAGACCCTGATCGCCCTCGTTTTCCTGGCCATGGTGGCGAGCCTTGTCGCCGGCGCCGGGTTCCTGATCAAGGACGGGGGCCGCTCGCGGCGCGTCCTCGTCTCCCTCAAGCTGCGCGTCGTGCTGGCGACGCTGCTGCTGGTCCTGCTCTTCTATGGCTTTCATGTCGGCCACCTAGACGGCTGACTGGCTCGGGACACGCCCTCGGAACACACGCATTCAGAAACACAGGCACTCAGAACACATAGACGAAGGTGAACAGCCCGATCCATACCACGTCGACGAAGTGCCAGTACCAGGCCGCCGCCTCGAAGCCGAAGTGGTCGTCCCGGCTGAAATGCCCTCGCGACACCCGCACCAGGATGGCAATCAGGATGATGGTGCCGATGATCACGTGCAGGCCGTGGAAACCGGTCATCAGGAAGAAGGTGGCGCCGTAGATACCCGCCTGCAGGGTGAGACCGTAGTGGGCGTAGGCCTCGTAGTACTCGACCCCCTGGATGACGATGAAACACAGCCCGAGCAGCACGGTTCCGGCCAGCCAGTGTCGCGCCGTGGTGCGATAGCCTTCCTTGAGTGCTTCGTGGGCCACCGTCAGGGTGATGCTGGAACCGACCAGGATCAGGGTATTCACCAGCGGCAACTGCCAGGGCGACAGCACCGCACGGGGCCCTTCGATGCCCTCGCCGGGGGGCTCGAGCAACGGCCAGGAGGCGGTGAAGTCGGGCCACAGCAGGGCTGCCACGCCCTTGGCACCTTCCCCGTCCAGCCATGGCAGCGCGAAGGTGCGTACGTAGAACAACGTGCCGAAGAAGGCCGCGAAGAACATCACCTCCGAGAAGATGAACCAGCCCATGCCCCAGCGGAAGGAGCGATCCATCTGGGCGTCGTATAACCCGCTGCGCGACTCGCGGATGACATCACGGAACCACAGCGTCATCACCCCCAGCACGGCCAGCAGGCCGACCACCATCACCGGCATGCCGGCCACCCCGAAGACCAGCAGGGTGCCGGTGCCGACCATCATCGCGCCGAGTGCCAGCGACGCCAGCACCGGCCACTTGCTCGACGCGGGCACGTAGTAGCTTCCACCGCTCATGTTCGACCTCCTCCGCCGGAGCCGGCTCAGTCACGCCGCGGCTCGAAATCGGGTGGCGTCTCGAAGGTGTGCAGCGGCGCCGGACTCGGCACCGTCCATTCCAGGTCCTCGGCGCCATCCCAGGCGCAGGCCGGCGCCTTCTCGCCACCGCGCACGCACATCACCACCACCACCACGAACAGCAGCTGGGACAGCCCGAACAGGAAGGCGCCGATGCTGGTGATCATGTTGAAGTCGGCGAACTGCAGCGCGTAGTCGGGGATCCGTCTCGGCATCCCGGCCAGCCCGGCGAAATGCATGGGGAAGAAGGTCAGGTTGACGCCGATCACCGAGAGCCAGAAGTGCCACTGGGACAGCCTCAGGTGCGGATAGTGGCCGGTCCACTTGGGCAGCCAGTAGTAGACGCCGGCCATGATCGCGAACACCGCGCCGGGCACCAGCACGTAGTGGAAATGCGCGACCACGAAGTAGGTGTCGTGATACTGGAAGTCCGCCGGGGAGATCGCCAGCATCAGCCCCGAGAAGCCGCCGATGGTGAACAGCACCACGAAGGCCAGGGCGAACAGCATCGGCGGCTCGAAGGTGATCGAGCCGCGGAACAGCGTGGTCACCCAGTTGAAGACCTTCACCCCGGTCGGCACCGCGATCAGCATGGTGCTGTACATGAAGAACAGCTCGGCCACCAGCGGCAGGCCCACCGTGAACATGTGGTGCGCCCAGACCAGGAACGACAGGATGGCGATGGAGGCCGTGGCATAGACCATGGAGGCGTAGCCGAACAGCGGCTTGCGCGCGAAGGTCGGGATGATCACCGAGACGATACCGAAGGCCGGCAGGATCATGATGTAGACCTCCGGATGGCCGAAGAACCAGAACAGGTGCTGGAACAGCACCGGGTCGCCACCGCCGGCGGCATCGAAGAAGCTGGTGCCGAAGTTGATGTCCAGCAGCATCATGGTGATCACCCCGGCCAGCACCGGCATCACCGCGATCAGCAGGAAGGCGGTGATCAGCCAGGTCCACACGAACAGCGACATGTCCATCAGCCGCATGCCCGGCGCTCGCAGATTGAGAATGGTGGCGATGATGTTGATCGCCCCGAGGATCGAGCTGATGCCCGCCAGGTGCAGCGAGAGGATGAAGAAGGTGGTGGACGGCGGCGAATAGGTGGTGGACAGCGGCGCGTAGGAGGTCCAGCCGAAGTTGGGCGCCCCGCCGGGCATGAAGAAGGTCGACAGCAGCAGTGAGAAGGCCACCGGCAGCAGCCAGAAGCTGAAGTTGTTGAGCCGCGGCAGCGCCATGTCCGGTGCGCCGATCTGCAACGGCACCATCCAGTTGGCCAGCCCGACAAAGGCCGGCATCACCGCGCCGAAGATCATGATCAGCCCGTGCATGGTGGTCATCTGGTTGAAGAACTCGGGTTCGACCAGTTGCAGCCCCGGCTGGAACAGCTCGGCGCGGACGACCATGGCGAACAGGCCGCCGATGAAGAACATCGCCAGCGACAGCAGCATGTAGAGCGTGCCGATGTCCTTGTGGTTGGTGGTCAGCAGCCAGCGCTTGAGCCCCCCCGGCGGCGAGTGCGGCTCGGCGGCCACCCCCGCGGAGGCGGGCTGGCTGTGCTGCGTGGTCGACTTGGGAGGCAGGTGCGAAGCCATCGTGGTTCCCCCTGGTTGGCGCCCCGAGGACGCGCCCGTCGAAAGAAGTACCGCCACCGTGTCTAGTCGGCGAGCCGCTCGGCGATCGCCGAGGGCTGAACGCTGTCGCCGGCCTCGTTGCCCCAGGCGTTGCGCTCGTAGGTGATCACGGCGGCGATCTCCGCCGGATCCAGCGTGTTGGCGAAGCCCGGCATGGCGCTGCCCGCGATGCCATCGATCACCGTCTCGATGTGTCGCTCACGGTCATCCAGCAGCGCCTGGTTGCCGGCCAGGGCCGGGAACACCGGTGGGTTGCCACTGCCATCGGGCTGGTGACAGGACGCGCAGATGGTGCCGTAGACCCGCTCGCCGCGCGCCATCAGTTCCTCCATGGCCCACTCCCGATCGAGCCCCATGGCGGCCTCGGCGGCCTCTGCCTGGCGCTCGGCCAGCCAGGCATCGAAACGTTCGGGCTCCACCGCCTCGACGACGACCGGCATGAAACCGTGGTCGCGGCCACATAGCTCGGCGCACTGGCCGCGGTAGATGCCCGGCTCGTTGATGCGTACCCAGTTCTCGTTGACGAAGCCCGGAATGGCATCCTGCTTGACGCCGAGTTCCGGGACCCACCAGGAATGGATCACGTCATCGGAGGTCAGCAGCAGGCGCACCTTGCGGTCGACCGGCAGTACCAGCGGCCGGTCGACCTCGAGCAGATAGTGCTCGCCCTTGGCCTGCTGGCCGGCGATCTGCTCGCGCGGAGTCGCCAGGCTGGAGAGGAAGGCAACCTCCTCGTCGCGGTATTCGTAGCGCCAGCGCCACTGCTGGCCGGTGATCATCACCTCCATGTCGGCCTCGGAGGCGTCGTACATCGACTTGAGCGTGGCCGTCGCGGGCACCGCCATCGCCACCAGGATCAGCAGTGGCACGACCGTCCAGATCACCTCGACCGTGGTGTGCTCGTGGAAACGCGCGGGTTGGGCGCCGCGGGAGCGGCGATAGCGAAAGAGCGAATAGAAGAGCGCTCCGAAGACAACGATGCCGATGACCACGCATATCCAGAAGATGGCCATGTGCAGACCATGGATATCACGGCTCAGATCGGTGACCCCGACTGGCATGTTCCAGCCGTTGGCCAACGCCGCCGTGGCCGGCATGACCAGGACGGCCCCGCTCATCGTCCAAACGAGCCGCTTGCGCATCCGCATCGCCCCCTCCTGAACGTCGACGTGCATCCACCACGCCTGGATCGAGTATAGGTTCCCGCTGCTCGCTGACCGCGAGGCCAGTGCCCTGTTCACCAACGAGCCCTTCAACGCAGCCGGGATCCCTCAGCGAGCCGCCAGCATCGCCACCACGGCGATCAGCACCACCAGCGCGGCGGCAAGCAGCACACCCGCGACGATAAAGGGCCCCGCCCCGCCACGGGAGAAATCTTCCTTGCGCCTCGCCTCCTTCTGTACACCGAAGAAGGCTGCCAGTACCGATGAGATGACGCGCCACATGGACATGCCCTCCGATCGACTCGTCCCTAGACCGTAGACCAGGGATCGCCGATATGCGCACTCCCTGATCCGCATCAAGTGGAAAAAGGAAAGCCCGGCCATGAACCTCGACCGGGCCAGGAGCGCCTATACTTCGAACATGGCAGCGACTGTCGCGGACGGCGCTGCACCATCCTGTCACCGTGCGATTCGGGAGGTTCGAGATGACCCAGTCAACGGGAGACACCCCCCATGTGTTCCCGCCCGCCAGCGAGGCCATGCTGCAGTGGTGGAACCCGCAGCTGATCCAGGGCCCGATGCCCCTGGTACGGATGCAGTTCGCCTGGCTGGAGAGTCTGGCGGAGGCCATGCAGTTCGAGGCCAAGTGCCTGCGCGCCCTGGCCGAGAGCGGCGAGCGCATGACCGGCTGCTACCGCGAAGAGGCGGATCCCCAGGCGCTGCAGGCGTGCTATCAGCGGCTCATGCAGGACGTTGCCCAGACACATTGGCAGCGGCTCGAGAAAGTCGCCGAACTCTCCGAGGACTTCCGCAAGCGCCTGTGGGAAGAGATTTGAACGGCCAGCCGAACGGGCACCCCTCCGGTGCCCGTGTCTTTTGGCTCAGCCCAGCCCCAGCAGATGCACCAGCGGCGGCAGCAGGAAGGCCGTCAGCAACCCGGTGATCCCCATCGCCAGCCCCGAGAAGGCGCCGGCCACCGCGCCGAGGCGAGCAAACGCCTGGGCGGTGCCGAACCCATGTGCCGACAGCCCCATGGCGAAGCCCTGTATCGCCGGGTCCTGGATACGCAGCAAGCGGAAGATCACCGGCCCCAGCGCACAGCCGATGGCGCCGGTCAGCAGCACCAGTCCGGCCGCCAGTGACGGGATGCCGCCAATCTGCTCGGCGATGCCCATGGCGATGGGCGACGTCACCGACCGCGGCGCGAGCGACATCAGGGTCTCATGTCGGGCCCCCAGCACCAGCGCCAGTCCCAGGGTGCTGGCGACCGCGGTCACGATGCCGGTCACACAGGCCAACACCAGCGGCACCAGCAGGCGACGGACGCGCTCGCGATGGTCATAAAGCGGGATGGCCAGCGCTACCGTCGCCGGCCCCAGCAGGAAGTGGATGAACTGTGCACCCTCGAAATAGGTGGCGTAATCCATGTCGAGCAGCAGCAGGCTGCCGATCAGCAGGACGATCGACAGCATCACCGGATGCAACAGCGGCGTGCCACCCAGCGCCTTGTTGATCCTCACCGCGAGGGCGAAAGCCACCAGGGTCAGCAACAGCGACAGCAGCGGATTGCCGGACAGATAGACCCACAGCTGGTCCAGACGCGCGACGTTCATCCGCGACCTCCCTTGCCGAGCCGCCCCTGGAGGCGCGACAGCACCCAGGCCGTGACGCCCAGCGTCAGTGCGGTGGAGACGACCAGCGTCAGCAGAATCGGCAGGATGTCCCGACCGATCAGCGCCCCGTGCACCATCACCCCGACGCCGGCCGGCACGAACAGCAGCGTCAGGTAACGCAGCAGGCCCTCGCCGGAGGTTCGCAGGCTATCGGGCACCTTGCCACGCACCAGCAGGGCCACCAGCAGGATCACCATGCCAAGCACGGGCCCGGGGATCGGTACCGCCAGCCCCCGCGCCAGCAGCTCACCCAACATCTGGCACGCCAGCAGCATGCTCATCCCCAATATCAGCGGCATCGTCGTTCTCCCTGTCCGTGTCCCCCTATTCTACAAAGCGCGTGGCGCGAGGGCAGTTCTCCAAGCGGGGAGCCAACCTTTTGAAAAAAAGCGCAAAAAGGACTTTTCATTTCCGGGGGAGCGAGGTAATATACGCCTCGTTCTCGGGGGACGCGCCCAACGGCGACAAGCCCAAACGAGAACGTCGGAGCGTGGCGCAGCTTGGTAGCGCGTTGCAATGGGGTTGCAAAGGTCGCTGGTTCGAATCCAGTCGCTCCGACCATCAAATCGCTTTGGAAAGAGTCACTTAGAGCTTACGCTTTAGGTGGCTTTTTTCTTATGTATCCTTCTGGGTTCCATATGGGTTCCATTTCTACAGCCTTCCTAGGTGCCCTGCCCATCACCTGCCCAGCGCTTCAGCACTCAAAAGGCCCTGTGAAGGTCCCGTTAAGAAAATCCTTAAGAAGACGCTCAGCAGCGGGTGTAATCGTATCCGTAATACGTATGGTGTAATGCGTACAAGAGATATCCTAAAAACACCTAGTCATATAGAGAGATATAAGGCTTTTTATACCCCTTATTCAATTTTACCAGTGACCCCTACCATTCCCCCTACCCCTGTTCAATATCGAAACTTAAGACTAAAAAACCCTATATAGTCGGAGACTGTATCTCCTATATCTTTTCTTTAGAGTCTTCCCCGAATAATACTAAGGTATATGAGTCGAGTATTCGCAGGCTCATCCTCTATGTAACCCCCCTTTTCAGTGCATTATGATGGTCTACCCCATAACCTCCCCCCTACTTATTTAGAATTCCATAATATAATATACAATCAGATACAAACTATCAAAAGTATTATTGACATGACTTGCCAACTACTATCTATAAAGCGTTGAAAGTGCTGTATATTGAGTTCGTATAACCTCCCTTATGTTAAATAAGCCTTCAACGTTACTTACCTGCATATATACAATAATCTGTCAATATCTTTAGCAAGTATTTATTTTGTAATTGATTGTAATCCCTAGGGAGTGATTCAAAAGGCATACACCCCTTTTTCTATAGAAATTAAAGGCATATATGGTGGGACACACCACTAAAGTTTAATCAAGAAACCAATAAGGGTACTACCCAAGATTATAAATAGTTAAACATTGACGTATGTTGAAGCATAAAAAAAGCTTCTACCTAGCATACCTGAAGCACGCTAAATAGAAGCTGAAAAGTCGGTCACGACTGACCTAGCAACCGCTATTTAATACTTATCAACTACTCTTTACCAACTTCTTCAAGGTGTTGTTCAAATCTTTTGTCTAATTCGTGAAGCCTGCTGTACAAAGTGTTGTAATACTGGTCAATTTCAATCCTAAACTCTTGCATCTGTTGTTGTTGATAAAGGATATTTGGAGTTGTTGCATCTGCTGTGAAGCTTCCTGCACAGAACGCAATTACTACAGCAATAAAAATGGTATAGAAGAACCTTAGGGAGGTCGTCGGAGAGGACCGACTTTTAAATTTATTTTTCACTTTGCACCTCTGAAATGCTTGCTGGTCTAATTACATAATCGTTAATAACCTGAATCACTTGGTCCTGAATATTCCCATCTTCACCGTGGATTTCAAAGTTAAACGTCTGGTTATTGTTATTGGTGGTATTGAAAGCTTCACCTTGACGGTTCATCACAGGACCAAATGGCAATGCTGCTGGATCGTGTACATCTGGTGTCCTTGGAACCTTACGGGCAATCTCTGACATCAAGGCATTAACGCCTGACATATCAATAACGTCACTATTAAGCCTTTTAAGACTTCTTGTCTCAAAGTTAACGTTATCCATCTCCATAAAGCTCGGAAGAATTCGATTAACGTTTTCGATTGCCATATTGATGAAAGTTTCGGTGATACGCTTAAGGGTATTGATGAGGAGGTCATTAATCCCTGAAAGCTTCTCTTGCCAAGTGTCATCGCTTCTAAGGAAGTCAATAGTATCGGCAACATCATTGATGAAGTTGGTAAGCCCTGTCAGAAGTTCATTAAGACTGATAAAGGGTGATTCAATATCAATCCCATCAAGGGAATCACTGACATTGCCAATAGCTGCAAGAAGATTACCAAAGGATTTGATGTTCTTTGAAGATGATTCAGCAGCACCCGAGAAGAATTCCCCGAGTTCTTCAATAAGCGGCTCTGCTGTCTGTAGCATTTCCCTTAGTGCTTGATAGACCTTGTTGAAGTATTCGTTGAGGCCAGAAGCATTCAATACAGCGTTGCTCTCAAGGAACTGGTTAGCTGCCCTGTTCTGTTGTGCTTGGGTGCTAGACTTTGCACGATCAAGCGCCCCGCCCTGGTTAGCCCTTGCAAGCAACAGGTCTGCAAAGGGTTCAATGAACTTATCTGGGGTGATCTTGCCTTCTGATAGTGCCTTCTGGAATTCCTGAGCACTCATATCAAGCGCTTTCGCCATACTGACGATGTTTACCCCTGTACTACGGGCAAGCTGTTCAGCGTTGATATTATCAAGGCTTCCTTGGGCTGCTGTATCAGAGATAGCATCAATAGCCCTGATAGTCTCTTGGGAAGTCATACCCGTAGCAGTACCAAAGATTTCTAGGGCCTTGGTAACCTTCAAGGAAGCGTTTTCGATGCCGGTACCTTCAAGCGCGTTACGAATCTGCTTATAGGATTCTGCAAGGCTCTGGGCGGATAGGCCGTATTCATTTGCTTCATTAACGATCTCATCGAACTTGCTACGGGCGGCCTCTACCGATCCTTCAATGCTGGTAAACGCTTTGATAAGACCTTGGCGAGCTTGGAAGGCTTCGTTACTGAAGAATGCACCGCCTGTGCCGACCATAGCGGCCATTCCGATCATTCCCCCTGCCCCACCTACAGCAGCCCCACCAGCAGCACCGCCAGCGGCAGCAGAAGTACCACTACCACCTTTCAAGGCTCGTCTAGAGGCGGCAGCATGGGCTCTATCAGCAAGGGCCTTTTGCTCGACGTATTTCCGGTTGATCTCGTCGAGCTGTTTCTTTTGGTGTTGAAGCTTGGTATCTACCCTATTTAAGCCTTGAACCTGTTCCCTGGTAACTCCATTGATAGAGTTCTGAAGACGTTTACCAGAAGACTCTAACTTCTTCTGGGTATTCCTAAGCATGGCTTCGAACTGGCGTAATTTTTTATCTTCAATACGAAAGCCAAGCTTGGCCTTTAAATCTGCTACATACATAATTTATACCTTTGTTGTTTTTTAGAATGGTGCTGTAATACTTGGCTGAGTATCCATCTTTGCAGCGAGGGCCTTGCGGTGCTTCGGACCTTTACCGGGAGTGGTATAATCCATATCACCTTGAACCTGATAAAACAGACCATCGTAATAAAAGATAATCTGTGAATCTTCAGGGGGATTCTCAGGAAATACCGGGTATTCTTTAAAGTAAACCTTCTTGTATCCTTTCTGGTAGTAGGTGGTCGCTGTATTGAAGTCGAGCATTTCACCATCTTTAAAAGGTTGAATATTCACCTTCTTAATGACAGGATCGGTGTAACCCCCTTCCCAACGGCCATTAACGTATTGACCATATTGAGCATAAAAAGCGACTGTTGTTCTATAGAAAGATTTATTAGGCATATATTATTATCCTTTAACTCAGAAGGGTTTTACCGAACAGATTCTTAAGTCTGGGATTATTCTTATCAAGCTTGATGGTGGGGATTAGGCGACCAGTGGTAAGAATGGAATAAGCCTGAGCAAGCGTATCCATAACATCGTCATGATGGCCATTGTTCTTATTGTCACCTAGGAAGTTCTCAAGCTCTGAATAGTTGGCATCACTGAAGGTGCCCTTTACGACGAATACCCTTCCCTCTTGTACTGCAATTAGGAAATTCTCGGCCATCTTCAATTTAGCTTTACGGGCCTTATGAATAATCGGCTTTGAACCTTGGGCGAGAAGCTTGGTACGTTTCGTCTGGGCAACTTCAACACCGCTAGCACCAACGTCCTGAGGAATGATGGTATAAGCATCGTATTTAGAATCTTCTCGGGCAGTCTTCATTACAAGGTTATCAACGAGTGCTGAACGATCCCGTAGAGACTTCATATCAAGGATATAGAAGTTACCTGTATCCTTCTCATAACCGCATAATGTCCCCCTGGTCCAATCAGGATCACCACCGTTCTTCTTGCCTTTAGTGGGATCGACGGGAGTCGCTGCTAAGTCCCAGCTACGGACGATTGGAATGTCTAACGGGACTTCACAAAGGTCAATCTCTTTGAAATCCTCTCGCTTGATAAAGCCTGCCGGATTGTCTGACACCAGCCAGTTACCGTGAAGAAGTCTATCTTTTTCCAGCTTCTTAAGGTTCTCTAGCTTGAAGACGTATTCAGGTTGATCCTTGAGATAAATAGGATTGTTGTATATGTTTGCGGAGTGGAAAACAAAACTGTAAGCAGACTTAGCAGCAGCATCACCGTACTTGTCTTTGATTGCTTTACGACTAAGAAAGAATTCGAAATCGCCTTGGAGTTGGACGAGATACGTTGTTACGCCATCCATAGACTTTTCTGGATAACCCATCTCATCGAGGTAGCCAGCCTTATTCAGCCATCCAAACAGGAAACTATTACGATCAGGGTTAGCGGTCATCCGTAGGGTCTTGCGTTTCTTTGAACGACCCCGCATCCTACTTGTTAGATACCAAACGTTATCGACGTTTTTAATTTGGGATGCTTCATCAATTAGAAAGTTAGCCTGTGAACCCTGGAAGTCATTTTCATTATCTTTGAGATAATGGAACTTGATAAAGGCCCCGTTGGGGAACCTGATTTGGTTCTGAATATTATTTGATTTAGCCCCAAACTGTGCGAACATCTTGTTAGCCTCTTCCCACAGACTGCCGGGGCTCTTAATCTGAACTAGGGATTCCCTAAGAAGAAATGAGTTGTAATTAGGGTCTTCGACGCAATCAATAAGAAGCTTTAAAAGACTCAGGAAGGATTTTCCCGCCCCGCTAGCTCCACCGAATAATAAAATATCGTGTTCGTCATCGTTGATATAAATTTCTTGCTTCTTAGACAAGGGTGCTAAGATTTCAATTTCGTTCTCTAAGTCTTCCTGTGAGATATGAAAGGTGAAGTTCCTTTCTGTTTTTCTGGGTGCTGCCATAATGGTTCCCCCCTTTTTATAATTCTTTAGATACAAAAAAGGCCCTGAAGGTTATGCCCCCAGAGCCTTCGTTAGTAGTGCTTTAAATGTTACGGGGTAAAATCGACCTTGATGGTACTGCCGACGCTTTCCAGAATCGGAAGGCTGTTGGTTTCAGATTCAAGATTGATGAAACGATCCCGATCATCACGAACCTGACGGCTGAACATTTTACGACCACCCTGGGAAAGACCGCTAAGCGTTGCCTCGGGGCCAAACAGGTGACGGCCCACTTGTGCGCGGGGAACCAGCAGACCCTCTGCATCAGGAAGGATTTGTTCAACAGTGCCATCAGGAAGAACGAAAGAGTCGGTATAATTAACGATGGTGCAAGCCCCGAAATTCACGGACGAATAACCTGCGCCAGTTTCGCCAATCTCGTTCATCAGCGGATTAGCAGAACCCCAGCCCGGCATCTGCATTGCGGCCAGCAGATCAGGATTAGCAAGGAGCCAATCAAACAGGTCGGAACCAGCGAAGAGATAGAAACCGCGAGCCTGACCACCAAGCAGCCCAGCTTTAGAACTGTTCTGCATTTCACGGAAGGCTTTCAGGGTATCCCCATCAGCAGCATGGGCAAGGGTCTTAGTACCTTGGCTAACTCCCCACTCGGTTTGCATATCGTAAGTGCCGAAGTTATCGGTTACGATTTGGGCATTGAAGAGCATCTTAGCCCGCTGGTATTCCCAGTGGTATGAGATGTTATCAACGTGGTCTTCAAGGTGTTCACTTACAGCTTTAGCCAGTGATTTTTCTGAATCACTGTTGAAGTCCCGTACTCCCGCGATTTGGTCCCTCGTAATTACGCTTTCTGTCGGGTAGTGAGGCAGCTTGAAAACAAACTGTTCAAAACCTTCAGGATCAACAGTATTCTTATCTGCAACGTTACGGCTCTTATCATTAAGAACCTTCAGGGAACCACCTTTTTTATCCAGGGTAACGTAATCGCTGTTAACGTTACGCTCCTTAAAGAAACCAAGCTGACCCAGAAGAGACGGCTTAGCGGGAATCTTGTTGATCGCTTCAGTACGATCCATAATATATTCGTTATCTACGAGCATCTTTTTTAATCCTTATGTTTATAAATTATAATTACTTATTGACTACCACGATGCCCATATCTTCAAGCCAACCTTGAACATCGGCCTGAACAGCATCGTTATAATTGAGTTTTTGATGATCGACGCTTGAAGGGTTGCCACGGGTCATAACGCGAACAGGGCCTTCAGTACCATCAGTAGCTTCAGCAAGAATCCCGATAACGCTGGTAGAGGTGCTAGAAACCTTGGTAGCTGCATCTTCCAGAATGTCACCGGCAACGCCTGAAACGGTTACATCAACCGCATCAAACATCACATCGTAATCATCAGCGTGTACAAGGAAGGTGTCGCCCTTCGGGCCAATAGTGTTAATTTTAGTCATTGGTGTTATTCTCCATAACGTTCATTTAGAATTTCCATCAGATAATCTTTATTAGATTCTTCTGACGCTTCTTCGATAGAAGTAGGTCCATCATCAGGTTCCGTAACTTGTTCAAAATGTTCAGAACCCTGATTGATTGAATTAAGTTGCTTCTCTTTCTCTTCAAACATTTCCATAACCTTTGCAAACTCTGGGTTAGCATCATAAAGATTACGGAAGATATGAATATATTCAGAAACAATATCGTCTGAGTAAAGAAAGCCTTTAAGCTTATCGTGAAGTTCCTGCTCGGAAATGGTTTCCTGCTTAGGTTCTTCCTTTGGTGCTTCTTCTTCTTTCTTTGGCTGCTTAGCCTTCAATAGCCTTTCAAACAGTGCCATAAATCCCCCTTTTTATTATTCAAAAATCTTGTTAATGTCATCCCAGTCTTTACGGTCAGTATTCAGGATCACTGGAATTGCCGTATACTTCTTAGCGTTTCTTTTGGAAATAAGAGACTGAAGACGAGATTCAAGGGATTCAACATTTGCCCTATACTCTTCCGCATCACCGATTCGCCAGCGGTCAGGCTGTAGAGCAATCTGGTTAATAATCGCCTCAAGGCACTCTATAGCGGCATCAAGAATCACGTTTCCAGACTCGTTAAGGAGGAACTGAATAACGCTATCTTCAAGGTAAGGTTCGTCAGTATCGGTATCACCAATCAACAAGCGTACCTGTTCAAGATCATCCATTATCGTTCTCCTGTTCTTGTTCTGCCCTGGTGCTTCTCATAAGCTCACCAGTGGCCCCTGTACCGCCTTGAGTCGGTGCCCCTGCATACTCCTTAATCCAGCGGTCAAGCTCCCCTGTAGGCTCTACAAGGCCGCTTTGCCCAAGGTCTTTCATACCCGCTGTAAATTCTTCCCAAGTGGGCTTGGTAAGCTCATCGAACACGATTGAAGGCAAGCGTTCGTCTGTAAGGCCGTTAAGCTGATATGCGATTCTGACAGCCTTCATGAACTCGCTGGCTATGGTGCTTTGAATCGACTCAAGGAAGGTATTCAATAGGACGCTTTTAGTGCTTGAAAGGCCGTAAGAACCTGAAGACTCCCCATCCTGCCCCAAGCTCAATACGGCGCTTTGAAGGGATAGGAAAAGCTCTCTATTACACCTTGCGATACTTGATTCAATCTCAAAGCCATTGCCAACTGTCCCTTGGATCGGGTCAACACTGAAAAGCTTGGAATTTGATTCGGTAACGTCTGAAGGAATCGCTACAAAGCTTGAACGTCCCTGTCCCATCATCTCGGCTTGAGCAATCAGATTATCGACTAGAACGGCCTGATCACTGAGAGGGTCTGTAAAATAACTCTGTAGGTACTCTGACGGTACTTCAATCTTCATGACGCCTGAAAGGCTCTTAGAAGCCCCTACAAGGTTCAGCTCCCTGTATGTTTGCTTTTCCTTCCAAACGCTGTAAGCACCACGAAGAAGAGACTTACCAAGCGGGTTATCGTTATCCGCCTGAAAGCTAAAGACCATCACCTTATCACCGCTTACCTCTTTAGGTGCTTGGGCGACATTCTGAATAAGTCCATCGTTTTCAGGTGCATTTAGCTCAAGCTTCTTAAGGTAGCCCCTATCATAGACAAACCTATTAACGCTTTGCAGACTGATAGGACTAATGGTTTTGAAGACCTGATAGCCCCCTCTACGATGAAATGTGAACTCTTGGATGGATGTTCCGTACTCAACAAGGCTAAGAATGTTGTTCATTGTCCTGTTGAATGAATACGGCTGAAGTTCTTCAAGGGACTTGTTAAGGGCTTCAATAACCTGTTTCTCTTTAGTGGTAGCCCTGACAGGTGCTTTTAGTTTGAAGGGACGATTCAACACAGACTTGATGAAACTGGTACTACCTGAAACAACCGCATCTTCCAGCATTGAACGGTAAGTTTTAAATTGATTCTCTAGCTTAAGATCCGTCTTTCCCATCTGCTGAATTGAATTGTGTAGCTCGATTGGGTAGCTATAGGTCTTGTTATAAGATACCATTACTCATCCTTTTTATTTAATTTATTGGCCAGCCTGCTTTTCCACTGTTCGAAAGTCATTCTGAAGGAGCCGTTATAATTGACGTATTCTTGCGAGGCTTTAAAAATGTAATGAAGATCGTCGGGATGATTCTCTAACATATACTTGAGATAATCTTTAAACTCTTGTCCACATGGCTCATTCATTTGGCGGTTTTTAAACAGGTGAGGAGGTATATCCTTGATCTTTTGATACTGGTGATTCTTTGGACGACCACGCTTTTTAGGTTCTGTCATTAGATAACACTCTCCCTGTTGTTATTTAGATCATCCTCAATACGATCCACGAACAGGCGTATACCTTTGGCCATCTTCTCGTTATACAACTCAGAAAAGTTATAATATTGCAAAGCTTGGCGCATACTACCTATCCAAAGGTTCTGCCATTGCTGGTGAGCCTTGAAAGGATCTTTATGGGGATTCTGAAATACTGGTGAGTTCCGGTTCCCGTGGAATGCGACAGCGTAGTAAAGCTCTGTTTCAGGGTCTTTATATACACCGGAAGGAAGACCATCTTCTTGGTGGACTTGAAAGCCAATGTTGATATATTCGGGACAGTGTGAGGGAAGCTGGGCATAATCGTTTTCAGTAAACATATTACTTCTTCCCCCGCTTGCGATTACACGAAATACAATTACTGTTTACCGTATATCTCAATGAAGGACGGCTATGGCACTTAGAACACTCGTTCTCAGAAATATAAAATTTAAACCCAAGGCGAATGCTATCTTGACGGGTGATATAGATATCGGTCTTGGCAGACTTATTTTTAAGCGGCATGGAAAATACTCCATTTAATTTATTAGTTTTGTTTTAGGTCGTAGGTCTTACGACCGACTTGAAGGTTTTTTAAATACCTTCCCGAAAGCTTCTTTAAAAGTGTTGGTGCCCTACGCTTGGAGGGACGATCATCGGAACACCAACATGCCGCTTCAACTGCGTCTGCCAAACGCCTTTGAAGATGGTAGGCTTTTAAAGCCTTCGGGAAGGAATCTAAAGGGTGGGGCTTACAAGGAAGATGAATAACTTGTAAACCCCTATCAAAGCCCACCAAGAGGAAGAGGGAAGGCTCTGAATTGTGACCGTTATACGCATCCTTCCCAAGCGTGAAGAAGGTACTAGGAGAACGCAGAAGGATTACTCAACGTATAAAGGTCTTAGTAAAGCCTGACTGGCTTATAACAACATTCAGGCTCTACCATTAGAGCGTTGCTGTCTTACCGCTGGCGGCTATTGATGGGCCGTTATCCAACTGTATACAACGCTCTAAACTTTTAAATAGGTGCTGCCAAAGGGGCTGAATCCAATGGCAGCGGGGGTGCCGGGAGGAGGAGAAGAAAAACCCGGCGAAACTTTTACATCAGGTATTGAAGGTGTTCCCGATACTCAGGACGCAATACAAAATCTTGTTTAGATTCTTCGCATAGCTCCCGAATCGCATACCACCACTTAACAGCATCAGCACGCGACTTGGTATATGAAGGTTTCCACCCATAAACAGGGTTAATTTCGATGCGTACGAAACCTTGTTCAACTGACCTATCGTCTTGATGGCTATAGTATTCAATCAGGTGGTCTATCATCTTCAGCTTTCTGAGCAGGTTTGGCTCTACAACACCAAGGATATTGCAAAGCTCTTCACGCTTGATGTACACCACATTTTCATAGCTTATAAGGCTGATCAAAAGCTTCATGAGTTGATAATGCGGTTTCGGGAACATCACCCTTTCACCTGAAAGCTGCTTGAAGATTTTGCTTAGGTCATAAATCTTGTCTGTATCGTCAATTACACTCTTTGTTCTGTAAACTTCTTCTTTCTCTAGATTCATTTTAAGGCACCCTCATAAAACCCCACGTAGAGGGTTAGGTTAATTTGTAAGTCGATTTAAAACTATTCGCTTCGTTTCCGTTGCACCGTGCTTAAGGTACAGGTCTTTAATATCTTCTGTGTTCTTATACTGGGGGTTACGTCTGATCCATGCTCTAAAGGAGGCTTCTTCAGTGTTAACTTTATGCTTATTAACTTGATACCAATTAGCTTTGTATTCTCTACGGTATTCTTTATACGGATCGTCTGACATATAACCCCCATTATTTATGCTGCTTTCTTCATTTCCTTGATACGCCTGTTCAGTGCTGGGCCACCATGTTCAAGGTATTCATCGAAAGTGAAGCAAGAACGATTTTCAGAGTCTTTAGATACCCAAAGATTGAATTGTTGCTTCTTCTTTCTCCGAACCTCTGGGGTAAGCTTGGCTGAAAGGCTGTCTCCAGTATCTTCAAGCTCGCCCTGGTCAACCTGCCTCTTGATCCATGCAAGCCACTCCTGAGCCATCTTGCGCATTCTGGGGCTTAGGATAATGGCAATCATCTCTTCATCGCTGTCACGATCCCTGATAATCCCTCTGAACAGCCATTGAAGGAGGTTTGAAAGATCGTTCATATCAGAGGGCATAGATACGCCACGCTGAGCGAAATACGCCTGAACACCCGGCATCATATGCTTATCAAGACCGTAGATCATAAGTTTGCAACCACTGAACTTGTTAGTTCCTAGCGTTGTATGGGCACAGAAAGCAGCCGGAATCACTTCGTTTGCAGTGTTTTTTGTCTGCCATTTGCCGATAGAAAGCGTGGTCATCCACTTTGCAAGGTCTTCACCACCAGCCGTTTTAAAGGTAGTAAAAAGCGTTTCTTCAATGCCTACATCATATTTAACCATTGCATCTTTGATAGTATTATTGAACAGCTTCTTAAGCTCTGAAGTGTTATCACTCCAACCACGCTTAGAAAGCTTGTATTCATCAATGCTGTAATCATCAGGGATAACAAGGTGATCAACAATATACTTATAGGATTCCATCACCTTAGACTTATCCAGCGGAAGGTATTCATAGGTATAGCCATTGACCTTTAGGTAATTAGCCATAATTGAATATTCCCAACGATAAGTCAGCACCACTACCCTATCGAATGCTTCAAGGAAGTCTATTGAAACTTCCATAATCATATAACGACCATCGATGAAATAAAGCATTCCTGTATCACATAGGTTCTTAAGGTGCTCATGATGGGGATATGATGAATCACTATCAAATTGCTTTAAACTGTTCCAAACAACATGACCTGTAGTTTCATTGACCACGATATAACCGTTTTCAATGTCTGCTTTAAGTGCTTCTAAAGGAAGCTTCTTAGAGTTAACAGGCTTAACAAGATCAATGGTTTCATCAAGAACGCATACTTTCTCACCACGGAACATAGGACGTTTCTTGATAGCCCTAATATGATCTTCAGAAAGATTCTCAAACATGCTATGCGTTGTAACAATAGAACCAGTCTTGTTATTGAGATTGTTTAGAAGATCAATCGTTTTACTACTTCCTTCATCACAAGGTTCAATCAACTGGTTATGTTCAGGAAGTTGCTCGTTAGCTTCTTTATAACGTTCAACTTCTTGCAAATATGGTAGCACCAAGAAATAAAAGTTATCTGGTTCAGAAGTAATGGTAGAAATCATATCACGGGATTTACCATACCCCATAGGTGCGCTTTTAACTTGTACTTTCATTTATTTTCTTCTCCTTTATTTATTCAATAGTTCTCCCCACCAGTGTTTTTAAACACAGTGTTCAGCACGGGATGTTAAATTTAGAACGTAAGGAAACCCGGCAAAGGGTAGTTATCCCGATCCGGATTGATTAACTTCTTAGGTGTTTCTTTTTCTTACTCTACACGAATAGTATAAAGGTAAAACATATATCTGTCAATACTTAAATGATAAGAATTATCAAATGTATGCTCTGCGAATGTTTATCCCTTATCCCTATGTAACCACATTGCACATACATTTGTCAACCCTTAAATGATAAAACTTATCAGGTGGGTTTGTTTTAAAATCTTATCCTTACCTTATTAGTTGAACATGAATTGATACAAAAGTCAATACTTAAATGATAATTCTTACCATCTTTCTTCAACACTCAATACCAAAAATGGTACATCCGGAACCTTGAAATCAGGTGTTTTAGGGTGAATGGTGAAATAAAACCCTTATACAACAGTAGCTTATAAAAAAATGGTACATCCCTATAGGGAATTTTAAAAGGGTTGAAGGTTTCGTAAGGATTGTTGTCAAGTGCTGGTGAAGGCCCTGTAAGGTTCCTGTCTATCGACATGGATTTACACGTTAGCACCAGGGCAGTGACAGGCTTTCTGAGAAGGAGGGAGGGAGGAATGATGGGGTACCCTCCCCTATTGAGAAGACAGCTTAGGAGGGCTTACAAGAGGCTTTACACTGATCCTGTTAGGTGCTGCCTGTCGGCAAGGCTTAACAAGGCTGTAAAGGCATTTGTAAGTAACACTGAAGAAGGGGCACGGGATTACATCATCCCATCTGTGCCCACTTAAAAGGAACCTTTTAGGTCATTTAGACTGATCGTGTTGATGTGGTGTCGTAAGACAGGGAATTCAACATCTCTTCTAAATACACTAAAAAACCCTATAAAACACCCTAATTCTTCGTGTTGATGTAATACAGACCTTCAACACAGTGTTAGAATCGATTGAATCAGGGTATTTACTATGGAAAAATTACCCTAAAATCAATTTTAGCATTCACCCTGCTAAATGATGCATCTTCGCTTTAGTGAAGGTTTTTAAGGTAAATTTCCCCATATAGTCGGAGACTGTATCTCCTATAGAAATAATTTAATGCCTCAGTGTATATTAATAAGATTAGAAAACCCTTCAACAGCATCCCTAGTATGATCCGGTGATAGGTGTGCATAATGAGCAATGGTAGTTTGAATATCAGCATGTGCCATTAGTTTAGATACTGTAAGAAGATCAACACCAGACATGACAAGCTGTGATGCAAAGTTGTGACGTAAAGCGTACATTGGTAGATCATCTGGTAAACCTGAGAGTTTCTTAACAGTCTTCCAAGGTTTTTGCATCGATGTTGAATCCATCCTTTTACCTGTTACCGTTGAAGGGAAAACATACCCTTTACTTGGTGCTCCATGTTGATTGTTCCATATTTTTAAGACCTTTAAAGCCTTATCTGATACAGGGAAGGTCATAGGTGCTTGGTTATGGTGGGAAGTCTTTTCAATGATTTTTCTAATAGACTTGTTTTGAAAGTTGATATGTTCCCAACGTAACCCGAATAAGTCCCCTGGTCGAAACCCTGTGTAATACATCAATAAGATATAAGGTTCAACATGATCAACATAGGTGAGATTATCAAGACTTGGTAAGTAAGCTTTACCGTGGCTTCTTGAGTTCTGTCTTTCTTTTTTACGTTGTTCCTGATAAGCAGATAACCCTAAGAACAATGCCTTTACTTCATGCTTTTCAAGGTATCTTCTACGGTTAGCCTCTTCAATAAGGTCTTCTTCTTTCAGTGCTGGCTTTTGAAGCTTTATCCCTTTCAATGGATTATCTGGGATAACTTCCCTTTCAGCAGCATGGACTAATAAGGCGTGTAAGGCGTCATAAGACCTTTTCAGTGTTAAAAAGGCCCTAGGTTTCTCTTTCGCTTCTTCATCAGCCTGCCATTGTTCAACATCAGCCCGTGTAAGGCTGTAAAGGGGCTTATCAAGCCACTCTTCAAAGTCTTTTCGTATCCTTCTAAGGGTTCCCGATCCATCCTTACGACGATTCTGGAAGGCTGTGTAGGGGCCTTCTAAGTAAGCTTTCAGGGTCTGGCTATGCTCTTTTCTAATCTCCTGTTTAGCCTGTTCCTGAATCTGTCGGGGGTCTTGTCCACTGGATACCAACAACAGGGCTTCTTTAGCAGCTTCTCGGGCTTCTCCTGCATCCATCGTTGCCCCGTACCTGCCCAATGTTACTACTCGTCTTTCTCCTAATACGTTGTAGTAGGAAACTCTAAAGGACAGTGCTCCCTTTCTGACTCGAACATGAAAACCTGTAAGCTCACTGTCCCAAACGTTCTGACCGATAGAACCGTCTTTGTTGAGTTTGTCAAGCACTCTTTTCGTAAGCTTTCTGGTGTCCTTGGTAGCGGCCATTTTCTGGGTTCCATATGGGTTCCATTGGAATGATATTGGACCTCATATCTGTTATACAATAACATTTAGCATAATACTGATAAGCTATTGAATATACTGGCCAATATTCTTCGAAAAGCCCCTTCGGAGCGTGGCGCAGCTTGGTAGCGCGTTGCAATGGGGTTGCAAAGGTCGCTGGTTCGAATCCAGTCGCTCCGACCATGAACATCAGGAGAAACGGTCACTTAGCTCATCAGAGCGGTGGCCGTTTTTTCGTTGCTGGGCATCCAAGTGTAACCGCGCGGCGCCTTTGGCATTTTATTGCGCCCTAATTGGCACTGGCGGAAAAAGAGAAGCAGAAGCGGCATAGCGCCACCTTTGGCACAAGCAGCTAAACCACCATAGGTCCTCGCCTACTGGATGGCGGGCGCTTCTTTTTGCCCGCGAGGTACTTGCAAGAAGGACACCTGTACCAGTACTCGTCCTCAGTCATGACTGAAACGCGTTTGTCTTCCTTGCACACGGGGCAGATGACGTGCGCGGGATCGTCGCTGGTGATGTGCTCATCTTTGAGAGGCATGACTATGTCACCAGTTGGGGTGCGCTCTAGACGTAAGCGCTCGAACCGCGCTTCCTTAGCCAACTCCTCCTTCAATTGCCTGTTCTTCCTCCACCAGTTCCTGCTGCTGGACGACCATCGATAGCAGGTCTGTCTGTACAGTGGTCAGCTTTTCCATGATCTCGCTTACCGCCGCGTCGAGCTGTGCCTGGCTATGAACATCCTTGGCCGCTCTGGCGGCGTCGAGCGCCGTTTTGATGGCTGTAACAGCTGCTCCGACTTCCATCCCCACCTCCTAGTCTCGGGTCAGTGCCTTCCCATTCTACCTGTCGGCTCCCACCACGACGCCCCGGTGGCATTTCCCGACAGCATGCGAATCCTCGATGCCACGCTCACCCGACGCACACTCCGGCGACATCCTCGGCCCTAGCCAACGGGTCGATGTGATGACGGCCCTCAAGGCGATGACGATCTGGCCCGCCTGGCAGCAGTTCGAGGAGGCCGACAAGGGCAGTATCGTCCCCGGCAAGCGTGCCGATTTCGTGATCCTCTCCGGCGACCGACTGCCGTCGATCCCGAGACCCTCGATCAGCTGCAGGTACTGGCGACCATCAATGACGGCGACGTCATCTACGAGGCACCGCAAGACGAGAGCCTTGCGAGGCCCTACCGGCCGCGCTGTCGACCGATCAGGGAACCGCCGAGCGGCTCCTGCATGCCATGAGCGAGGGGTTCGGCGCCGAGGCGAGCCGGTGACGTGCGGCATGCCCCGCCACTGAGGCGTCAGCGGCGGCCGAGCGCCACCCTGTACAGGCGCCGCGTCAGGCGTCTGGGGCCTGGTCGGCGATCAGACGGTCGACGGACGAGGTGACATCCGAAGCGCCTCGCCGAATCTCGCCGACCAGTCGCTCGATGTCCGTCACATGGGCATGGATCTGCTGGCTCTTGTCCACGGCCGACCGCATCTGCTCGCTTGCCTGGGCCACCATGGCGGCGTTGTCGGCGAGCACGTCGTCGATCCGCCCCACCGATTCGCTCGCCCGATGGGCCAGCTGGCGAACCTCGCCCGCCACCACAGCGAAGCCCCTGCCGTGCTCTCCCGCATGAGCCGCTTCGATGGTGGCGTTCAGCGACAGCAGATTGGTCTGCTCGGCGATTCGCGCGATCTCCGAGGTGATGCCGTTGATGCGTTCCGCCTGGGCCACGAGTGCCTGCACGGCCTCCCGGGCGCTCCCCATCTCGTCGACGG
Source organism: Halomonas sp. SL1 (assembly GCF_003030865.2). Classification (NCBI taxonomy): domain Bacteria; kingdom Pseudomonadati; phylum Pseudomonadota; class Gammaproteobacteria; order Oceanospirillales; family Halomonadaceae; genus Halomonas; species Halomonas sp. SL1. The sequence goes on from NZ_PYUQ02000021.1 coordinate 73,003, forward strand.
ACGCCATGCACTCGCGAACGATATCCTGCAGCTGCGCCATGCCACTGGCCGTGATCTGCTCCGTCTGGGCCGATGTCTCCCGCGCCGAGACGACGGCAGCACGGGTGGCCTCGGCGGCCTGCACGTCGGCCGTGACATCGGTGGCGAACTTCACGACCCGTACCACCCTGCCATCGGCATCGAAGACCGGGTTGTAGGTGGCCTCCAGCCACAGCGGCTCCCCGAAGGCCGTGACCCGTTCGAACTTGCCCTGACGGAACTCGCCCTGGGCCAGACGCTGCCAGAAGTCCGGATGCTGCTCGTAGAAGGCCTCGTGGCAGAACAGGCGGTGGTGCTGGCCCAGGACCTGTTCACGCTCATAGCCGGTCGCGGCCAGGAAGTTGGGGTTGGCATCGAGCACGACACCCTCCGGCGTGAACTCGATCACGGCCATGGACTGACCGAGTGCCTCGACCAGTGCCGCGCGCGACATCGCCGCCTGGTGCTGTTCGGTGACATCGCTGGCGATCTTGATCACATGGTCGACATGCTTGCCGCTCCGATTCATCACCGGCAGATAAGTGGCCTCGATCCAGACCTCGCGCCCCCGTTTGTCGAGGCGTCGGAAGGTGCCGGCCCGGTGCTCGCCTCGGGCCAGGGCCGCCCAGAACTCTCCGTATTCCCGGCCGTTCACCGTTTCCGGGTCGCAGAACATCCGATGGTGGCGGCCCAGCACCTCCGAGGCCTGATAGCCGAGAACCGACAGGAAAGCCCGGCTCGCCTGACGGATGATGCCCTCGGGGGTGAACGTCACCGTAGCCGTATGCCGGTGCAGGGCAGCGGCCAGGGGCGACCGGGGCTTGCGCGATTCGAGCGCGGGGGACGAGAGAAGCGTGACGAGGGAAGCCAGCATGGCGTTTCGATCTCCAGCCAGGAAAATATTGCACAGAAAGTTATACTATATGTTCTTTTTGTACAAATATTGTATCGAGTATGGCACCTCCTCCATGGCTGGCCCCAGGCTGGGCGATCAGGGGAAGCCAACAGGAACGACAGGAAGAACGACAGGGGGAAGAGATACCAAAACGAAAACCGGGAGCCCCATGGGGCTCCCGGTTCACATGCTCGATGGCGAGTGTCGGCCTGGCCTGTCTGACCTCGGCCGAGATCGCCTCAACCCATGTAATGGGCAATGGCCTTCTCAGCCTCGTTCTTGGCGGCCGCCACGGCGGTCCAGTGATCGAGCACTTCGGGGGTCAGGGAAGTGGGCATGTCAGACTCCTGTTTCAAACGCATGACTCGACGCACAAGATTACCCACGGCGCCTGCAAGGCACCATTCGCCTTTCGGCTAGCCGCTTGCAATACTGCAGGAAGTCCAGCCATGCGAGGATCCAACGTGCGCCACTACGAACAGACCCACATCGGCTTCGACGAGCACGGCAACGAGTACGTCATCGACGAGTACCACGACCTGCCCGACCTGGAGGACTTACAGCATGGAGGCGCCATCAGCCGTGGCCTGCCGAACTTCAAGACCCGTGACGGTCACGAGGTGGAGCGTCTCGGCCCGGGAGAATTCTCGGTCCGTGTGCCCGGTGAAGAACGCGGCGTCTCGGTGTGGACCCACGATCCCGAGCATGTCTGATAGGCTGGGCGCTCCTCAGAAGGAGCCCGACATGCCACGACGCGTCCCAACCGCCCTGCTCTGCCTCGCCCTGCTGGCCACCCTCGGCGGCTGCACCACCTACACCTGGCCCGATGGCCACCGCGAGACGGTGTGGGGCGTGCCCGCCGAAGACGAGACCAAGACCGACCAGCAAAGGCGCGCCGAAGGCGTGCAGTATCGCCAGCCGGGCGAAGTACCCGAATAACGCCGTTGGCACGGCCGGGGCGTCACCCGCCTGCCACGACGCCCTGACTCACGCCTCCTACGCCAGCCCCTTTCTCCATACCAGGCAGAGGTTGTTGGCCGGCATCTCGACCAGGCGCTCGAGCCAGAGGCCGTATCGCTCTGCCTCCGCGCTCACGTCCGCCAGATCGCGGATCCCCCAGCGCGGGTCCCGCGACCGCAGATCGGCGTCGAATGCCAGGTTGCTGGCCGCGGTCGGTTGATCCACGCGCAGGTAGGGGCCGTAAAGCAGCAACGTACCGCCTTCCTCGAGACGCTCTCCGGCCCGCGCCATCAGGGCCTCGGTCACCGCCCAGGGCGAGATATGGATCAGGTTGATGGCGACGATCGCCTCGAAGCGGCCCGCTGGCCAGTCACCGGTAGCATCCAGCGCCAGCGGCGACCGCAGGTTGGGCAGCTCGACCACCTCACGCCAGGCCGCGATGGAAGCCCGAGCCTCCGGGGTCGGGTCGCTGGGCTGCCAGTCCCAGTCAGGCCGGGCCGCGGCGAAGTGGCAGGCATGCTCGCCGCTCCCGGAGGCCAGCTCGAGCACCCGGGCCGGGCCGGGCAGTGCCTCGGCCAGCACCTCGAGAATCGGCTGGCGGTTGCGGGCCGCGGCAGGGCTGTAACGTCGAGCATCGGTCATGGCGTGCCTCTGGCGAAAGCGTGAACAAATGAAACCGCGCCGATGATAGCCCCATCGCCCCTCGCGCCTCCAGGCCGTATGCCCTCAGAGCGCCGTGTCTCGTGTCATCGGCGAAGCGTTGAGCAGCCGATGCAGCACCGCCATCGCCACCAGGGTGACGACCATCGCCACGCTCATGGAACTGAACCGGTACAGGGCGGCATAGACGAAATCCTGATTCGGGCCCAGGTACTGGCCATAGAGGATGCCCAGGGTGGTCAGGGCACCGAAGCCGACGCCCGATCCTCCGCCCTCGAGCAGATGGATGCGCGCGAAGAGCATCAATCCGACCCAGTAGCTGAGCATCACCAGCAGCAGATGGTCGGCCTGGGTGAACAGCAGCAGCTGCATCAGGATCGCCATGTTGCAGCCCAGCAGCGCCCCGACCCCGCGCTTGACCGCCGACACCCTGGCGTTGGGGTAACCCAGCGCGAAGAGGATCAGGATGGTGGCCATCTGCGCCGACAGCGAGTCCCTCAGGTCCAGGATCTGAAAGACCGCGAAGGACAGCGTGGCGATGATGGCGCCGATCAGCGTCTGGTGTCGCACCAGGGAAGCCGGCTTGTCGACCGTCGGCGGCGGCCGGCGCGCCTCTCGATCGGGAAACAGCAGGTGCATCAACGCCGCCAGGCACACGGCCAGCACGCTGGCCACCACGTTATGGGTCAGCAGATCGAAGAGATCGACCTCGGGATAGCTGGCGAAGTGCAACAGCACGCTGAGCGTCAGCACGCCGTTGGCGCCAAACAGGAACAGCGGCCCCTTCGCCATCAGCCGGAAACGCGAATAGAACAGCAGGAACGCCAGTCCCGTCATTACCACCGGCATGTGCTGGGTCAACCCGACCACCAGCGACACCTCGACCACGTTGAGGCAGGCGTTGCCCAGGAACTGGCGCACCACGTGCGCATTGAAGACCGGTATCATGCCGACCAGGAACATGGGATAGACGGTGAAGAAGACCCCATAGTCCCAGTGCATGAAGTGGCTGATGGCGAAGCCGATCATGCCCGCGAAAGCCACGCGCAGGCACTGCCGCATGTCGTTGGACGAGAAGCGAGACTCCCCGGCTTCCTGCTCCTCGGGGCCATGGCCGCGATGCGGCAGCACCAGTCCTGCGGAGCGCAGCAGCAGCCGTCTCACCCGATGCACCAGCTCGCGCCACGTTTCCGATGCCGTAGGGTCGTCGCCCTGCCCAGGCCGATCTGGCCGATCAATAGACATAGTGCAGCCAGGACATCAGCCGGATCTGCAGGCCGCCGAACAGGGTCGCCAGTGGATTCGCCTCGGGCAACAGCTGCACGGTGGCCCGCGCGCCGCTGACGGGCAGCGGCTCGGGCGGATCCTCCACCTCGAGGTGGAGGCGAACGCGCTGGGCGTCGCGTACCCAGCGGTCGGTCGCCGGAATGTCCGCCAGCGTGCCGTCCGCGGCCAGCTGACCATCCTGCACGCCGGCATCCCGCGAGGCCACGCGCGCCTCGAACACCCGTCCCGGGAGGGCGTCGAAGACCACCCGGGCCGATTCCCCTTCGCGCACGTGTCGAAGGCTCTTCTCGCGCAGGTCGGCGACCAGGTCGAGCCCCTCGCCCACCACCGCCAGCGCCGACTGCCCGCGGGTGACGTAATCGCCCTCGCGCAGCTGAAGGTTGGTCACCACGCCGTCGCGCTCGGCGCGCACCAGAGTGTGCGACAGGTCGAGCTCGGCCTGGTCGATGGCGTTATCCGCCTGGCGCAGCTGCAGGTTGCCGTCGCCGCGTTCGCCGAGCTGCACCTCCAGCTGACGGATGCGGGCCTGGGCCGCCGCCACCGAGGAACGCGCCTGGCGCTCCTCGGCCACGATGCTGTCGACCCGCTGCCGGGAGATGCTGTGGCGACTGAGCATCGTCTCGGCTCGACGGCGCTCCCCGGCCAGCTCCTCGGCGGAGGCCCGGGCCGCATCGAGATCGGCATGCGCCTCGGCGAGATCGGCCTCGAGCAGCGCGTTGTCGCGGACCGCCGCCTCTCGGGCAAGCCGGGCCTGGTGCAGCGCCAGTTCGAAGGGCGCGCGATCGAGCGAGAACAGCACGTCGCCGCGTTCGACCCGTTGATTGTTGGTCACGGCCACCGCCTCGACGCGGGCCGACACCTCCGGCGCGACCCGCACCACGGGGCGTAGCACCCGGGCCTGGGGGGTCATCGGCATGAAGGTGTCGGCGATGATGAAGTAGACGAACAGCACGCCGAAGGCCGCCAGCGCGACCCGGACCCAGCGCGCGAAACTCTGATCTGGAGTCATGGACTCGCTCCCGTCGATGCCACCGGCCAGGACGACCGGATGGGGCAAAAGGCCGAGATGATAGCAATTCTTTTAGCAAGCTAAAAGATGCCATGCAATCGTAACCGTCCCCTCGCCCCGCCACTCTCGGGCCCTCGATGGCCCGACCGGCGCGGCATGCCTGGCATCGCCAGCCGAGATGACTACAATGGGCGGCTTGATTTTCCGCCCATTCCTCCGACACTCCCGCAAGGAACCCTCATGAACGCCATCGTGCTTGCCATCCTGGTCATGGTCACCCTGAGCCTGATGCGGGTGTCCGTGGTCTTCGCGCTGATCGCCGCCACCCTGGTCGGCGGCCTCTATGCCGGCATGCCGATCGGCGAGATCATGGACGCCTTCAACGACGGCCTGGGCAACGGGGCCACCGTGGCCATCTCCTACGCCGTGCTCGGCGCCTTCGCGGTGGCCCTGTCACGCTCGGGCATCACCCAGCTCCTGTCCCAGAAGGCCATCGCCGGTCTCCGGCTGGACCAGGGAATCCCCCACCGCCGCACCATCGTCTATGTGCTGCTCGGCGTGCTGCTGGCCTTCTCGGTCAGCTCGCAGAACCTGATCCCGGTGCACATCGCCTTCATCCCGGTGCTGGTGCCGCCACTGCTCAAGCTGATGAACCACCTGAAGCTCGACCGTCGCGCCGTGGCCTGCGTGATCACCTTCGGTATCACCGCACCGTACATGCTGCTGCCGGTAGGCTTCGGCTCGATCTTTCTCCACGACATCCTGCTGACCAACCTCAACGACAACGGCCTCGACGTGACCGCCGCCATGGTGCCCACGGCGATGATCGTGCCGATCGGCGGCATGGCGATCGGCCTGGTCGTGGCGATCCTGTTCAGCTATCGCGGCAAGCGCAGCTACGAAGACCGCGACCTGGCCCACGGCGACGAGACACCCGCCGAGGCCGCCGGCCACCTCAAGCCCTGGCAGATCGCCGTGCTCGGCCTGTCGCTGGTCGGCACCGTGGTGGTACAGCTGGTCAGCGGTTCCATGGTGCTCGGCGGCCTGTTCGGCTTCGCCGTACTCTCCGTCAGCGGCGTGTTCCACTGGCACGAGCAGGACGACATCTTCACCGAAGGCATGCGCATGATGGCGCTGGTCGGCTTCATCATGATCGCGGCCGCCGGCTTCGCCAGCGTCATGCAGGCCAGCGGCCAGGTCGAGAGCCTGGTGGAAAGCTCCACCGCCCTGATCGGCGACCACAAGGGCCTGGCCGCCCTGGTCATGCTGCTGGTGGGCCTGTTCATCACCATGGGCATCGGCTCATCGTTCTCGACCATCCCGATCATCGCCTCGATCTACGTGCCGCTGGCGATCGGCTTCGGCTTCTCGCCGATGGCCACCATCGCCCTGGTCGGCACCGCCGCCGCCCTGGGCGACGCCGGCTCACCGGCCTCGGACTCCACCCTCGGCCCGACCGCCGGCCTCAACGCCGACGGCCAGCACGACCACATCTGGGACAGCGTGGTGCCGACCTTCCTGCACTACAACATCCCGCTGATCGGCTTCGGCTGGCTCGCCGCCATGATGCTCTGAACCCGGGCGGTGCCCGGGAGCGGCAAGCCGAAAGCTTGAAGCTGAAAGACACAACAGCCCCGCCGGCATATACCGGCGGGGCTGTTGTATTTCATGCCGGCCATCCGGCCAACAGGGGGATTAGCCTCGAACGCAGCAGGCCTTGCCCTTCTTCCCGCTCCCACACGGGCAGGGATCGTTGCGCCCCGGCTTGAGCCGGGTCACCGAGGGCTCGCCGTCCACGTAGACCCAGCGGCCCGCCTCGCGCCGAAAGCGCGACCGCTCCTCCAGAGCGCCCCAGCGGCGCCCCTCACGGAAGGTGGCGCGAAAGTGCACCCTGCCGGTATCGCCGTCCTCGCCGTGATCGAGGATCTCGAGGTGCACCCACTGGGTCGGATCGTCGTCCGGCAAGGCCGTCGGACGCGTCTCGGGCGCCCAGCTGTCCAGCAGATAGTCGTTCAGGCCCAGGGCGAAGGCGCTGTAGCGCGAGCGCATCAGCGCCTCGGGCGTCGGCGCCGGCTCTCCGTCATGGTAGCGGCCACAACAGGCCGTAAGCGGCAGGCCAGTGCCGCAGGGGCAGGGTTCGGCGTCTTTCATGGCATTGATCCAGGTCAAGGGGTGAACCGGACATGATAGCGAATCGTGTCCGCCACTTGCCGCCTCCGCTGCGCTGCAGCATTCTCATCACACGCCCTCGCCACGGAGGCCAAGGCATGGACGTCGCCTATCACTCCCCGACCACATCCTGGCACGCCCTGAGTGCCGAAGAGGCCCTCGATCGCCAACAGAGCCATCCGCGCGGCCTGACCGACGAGGCCGTCGCCGAGCGCCAGCGACGCTTCGGTCCCAACCGCCTGCCCCAGGCACGCCCTCGCTCCGCCTGGCGCAGGCTGGCGTCACAGTTCGCGAACCTGCTGATCGTCATTCTGATCGTCGCGGCCCTCGGCAGCCTGGCCCTTGGCGCCATCGTGGATGCCATTGCCATCCTCTCCGTGGTCGCCATCATCGCACTGGTCGGCTACGTCCAGGAAGGCCGTGCCGAGCAGGCGCTGGCCCGCATTCGCGACCTGCTTGCCCCAAGCGCCCAGGTACTGCGCGGCGGCCGCCGCCAGGAAGTGCCTGCCGAGGCACTGGTGCCGGGAGACATCGTCCTGCTGGAGAGCGGCGATCGAGTGCCTGCCGACCTGCGCCTGCTGGAGGCACGTCGGCTGCGTCACCAGGAGGCCACACTGACCGGCGAGTCGTTACCCGTGGACAAGGGCACCGCAGCGGTGGCGGAAAACGCCGAGCTCGGCGATCGCAGCAGCATGGCCTATGCCGGCACCCTGGTGGCGCAGGGCAGCGCCCGGGGGCTGGTGGTGGCGATCGGAGCGGACACCGAACTCGGCCGCATCTCCGCGCTGCTGGGCAGGGTCGAGCCACTGCGCACGCCGCTGCTGCGCCAGCTCGACCGCGCCGGACGGGTACTGGCAACGCTGATCCTGGCATGCGCGATCGCCACGGCGCTGGTCGGCGTGCTGCTGCACGGGAGTCCCTGGCCGACGATGTTCATGGCCGCGGTAGGCCTCGCGGTCGCGGCCATCCCGGAGGGGCTGCCGGCCATCGTCACCATCGGCCTGGCGCTGGGAGTTCAGGCCATGGCCCGCTCGCGAGCCATCATCCGCCGTCTTCCCGCGGTGGAGACCCTGGGGTCAGTATCGACGATCTGCTCGGACAAGACCGGCACCCTGACCCGCAACGAGATGACCGCCCAGGCGATCTGGCTGCCCGAAGGCGAGTTTCACCTCGACGGCATCGGCTTCGCCCCCGAGGGCGCATTCCACCGCGTCGACGACGGCAAGACCAGCCCGGCCCCGCTCGACCTCGATGACCAGCATGCCCTGCGTCACTTCCTGAACGTCGGCGTACTGTGCAACGACGCCGAGCTGGTCCACGAAGACGAGACATGGCGCATCCATGGCGACCCTACCGAGGGGGCGCTGGTGGTGGCCGCCGCCAAGGCCGGCCTGCCGGTGGTGCAGACGCGCCGTCATCATATCCGACACGACGCCATCCCCTTCGACGCCGGACGTCAGTACATGGCCACCCTCCACGACATGGAAGGGAGTCCCCGCCTGCTGGTCAAGGGCGCGCCGGACAGGCTGCTGGCGATGTGTCACCGGGTGCGCACCGACCGGGGCGAGGACTCACTGGAACTTTCTCTCTGGGAGCAACGCCTCCATGCCCTGTCCGACAGGGGCCTGCGTGTGCTGGCCCTGGCCGAGAAACCGCTGTCCTCACGCCTGAAGCTGACCGACGAGCACGCCGAGTCGGAACTGGTACTGCTGGGTCTGGTGGGCATGCTCGACCCGCCCCGGGAGGAAGCCATCGCCGCGGTGGCCGAGTGCCGGGCCGCGGGCATTCGTCCGGTCATGATCACCGGCGACCACGGCGTCACCGCGCGCGCCATCGCCGAGCGGCTGGGCTTCGCCAACACGGGCCGGGTGATCAGCGGCCACGAGATCGAGAGCATGTCCGAGGCGGCGCTGATCGACAGCGTCATGACGGTAGACGTCTTCGCAAGAGCCACCCCCGAGCACAAGCTACGGCTGATCGAGGCCCTGCAGTCATGCGGTGAGGTCTGCGCGATGACCGGCGATGGCGTCAACGACGGCCCGGCCCTCAAGCGCGCCGACGTGGGCGTAGCCATGGGGCGACAGGGCACGGCGGCGGCTCGGGAGGCCGCGGAGATGGTCCTGGCCGACGACAACTTCGCCACCATCGTCGCCGCCATCCGCGAGGGCCGTAAGGTCTACGACAACATCCGCAAGACCATCACCTTCCTGCTGCCCACCAACGGCGCCCAGGGCCTGGCCATCATGGTCGCGGTGCTGTGCGGGGCGCTGCTGCCGGTGAGCCCGCTCCAGGCGCTGTGGGTCAACATGGCCGTGGCGGTGACCCTGGGCCTAGCCCTGGCCTTCGAACCCGGCGAACACGACCTGATGCGACGCCCACCAAGGAAACCGGACGCCGCCCTGCTGGACCTCTTCCTGCTGTGGCGGGTGATCTTCGTCTCGACGCTGCTGCTGCTGGCCACCTATGGCATTTTCACCTGGATCCACGACATGCAAGGCGGCGCGCTCGAGCAGGCCAGATCCGGTGCGGTCAACATGTTGGTCGCGGGCTCCGCCGCCTACCTGGTCAACAGCCGCTACCTGATCCAGGGGGTGCTCTCATGGCGGGGCCTGTTCGGCAGTCGTCCGGTATGGGTGGCCATCGGCCTGATTGCCGTCATCCAGCTGGCCTGGACCTACGTGCCCGTCCTGCAACGCCTGTTCGGCGCCGCAGGCCTGGCGCCGATGCACTGGGTCGTGATCCTGGCCACTGCGCTGGCCGTACTGCTGATCGTCGAGGGGGAAAAGGCGCTGTGGCGCCGTCGAGCCTGACCCCGGGGACGACTCAGCTTCGCCGCTTGGTCCGTGCGCTGGCTTGGGCCGACCACGGATCCTCCGGCCAGGGATGCTTGGGATAGCGACCGCGCATGTCCTTGCGCACCTCGGCGTAGCCGTTGGCCCAGAAGCTCGTCAGGTCTGCGGTGACCTGCAGCGGGCGCCGCGCCGGCGACAGCAGATGCAGCAGCGGCGCGACCCGGCCGTCGACCAGACGCGGCGCGGCCTCCCAGCCGAACACCTCCTGCAGCTTCACCGCCAGCACCGGCGTCTCGCCGCGATAGTCCAGCGCCACCCGCGAGCCGCTGGGCACCGTCAGGTGTGTCGGCGCCAAGGCGTCGATCCGTGCCGACTGGCCGCCGGCCAGGCCGTCTCTGAGGATGCGCGCGAACGGCAGCGCCTCGACCTCGTCGAGGCGCGACAGCCCGGCCAGGTAGGGGCCGAGCCAGGCGTCCAGGTCGTCGAGCAGCGCCTCGTCGGACCAGTCCGGCCAGTCGTCGCCCAGGGTGCGGCGCAGCAGCGCGACCCGGGCGCGCAGCTGCTCGGTGGCCTCGTCGAACGGCAACCCGCGCCGGCGTACCGCCTCGAGCAGCGCCTGCTGGGCGGCCTCCGGCGGCAGCGACGTCAGCGGCCGGCGCTCGAGCACCACGGCACCGAGCCCGCGGCGGCGTTCGCCGACCAGCCGCCCGCGCTCGTCGGACCATTCGAGATGATCGCGCCACTGGCCGGCCTCGGGATGCAGCGCGGTGAGCCGCGCCTCGTCCAGGGCCGCGGCGCGGAAGATCCGCCCGCCACCGCCCTCGCCGTCCAGGGCGACCGCCACCAGCAGCTCGGCGTGGGCCAGCGGGTGGGACTCGGGCAGCGTGCCCTGCCCGCCGCCGGCCAGTCGGAAGCGCCCCGGCGAGAGCCGCTGGGCGATGCGCTCGGGCCAGGCCAGCGCCAGCAGCTCGCCGAGCGCCTCGAACCGCGGTGACGCTAGCCGGCAGCCCATCAGACTCGCCAGGCGTTTGGCATCGCGCTGCCAGGCGCGATCCTCGCCGGGGCTGACGAAGCGCTTCTCCAGTGCCGCGGCCAGGTCGCGCTCGTCGTCGGCGCCGCGACCCTCGAGCAGCGCCGCCAGGCCGCAGGCCAGGGCCGCCGCGTCGAGCTCGGACGCACGCTCCAGCATCACCGCCAGCCGCGGATGGGTCGGCCAGCGCGCGCAGGCGCGACCCAGCGCCGTCAGCCGATGGGCGTCGTCCAGCACGCCGAGGCCGCGCAGCAACTCGCGCCCGGCGGCGAGCGCCCCCGCCGGCGGCGGCGTGATCCAGCTCAGCGACTGCGGCTCGGTGATGCCCCAGCGCGCCAGCTCGAAGGCCAGCGGGGCCAGGTCGGCCTGACGCATCTCCGGCTCGCGGTCCGGCACCAGCGGCTGCTCCTCGGCCCACAGCCGGTAGCAGACGCCGGGGCCCTGGCGACCGGCGCGGCCGCGACGCTGGTCGGCGCTGGCCCGGTTGACCCGGCGGGTCTCGAGACGCGTCAGGCCGGTGCGCGGCTGGAACACCGGCAGCCGCTCCTGGCCGGCATCGATCACCAGCCGCACGCCGGGCACGGTGACGCTCGACTCGGCGATGGCGGTGGCCAGCACCACCCGGCGGCGGCCTTCGGCATCGGGTGCCAGCGCCCGACGCTGAGCGTCCAGCGGCAGCCGGCCGTGAAGCTCGTGGATCGCGGCATCGGGCAGCCGATCGGACAGCGCCCGCGCCAGACGGCGGATCTCGCCGACGCCCGGCAGGATCACGAGGGCATCGCCGTCGTCGGCCGCCAGCGCCTCGGCCACCACCGCCACCTGATGGCGTGCGGCCTCGTCATGGGGCTTGAGCGAGCGATTCGGAGGACGGTGATGGGTGGCGACCGGAAACTGGCGCCCCTCGCACGCGATCACCGGCGTGTCCTCGCCGAGCACGGCGGTCAGCGAGGCCACGTCCAGGGTCGCCGACATCACCAGCAGGCGCAGGTCGTCGCGCACCGACTGGGCGTCGAGGGTCAGCGCCAGCCCGAGGTCGGCCTCGAGGCTGCGCTCGTGGAACTCGTCGAAGATCACCCCGGCCACGCCCTCGAGCAGCGGGTCCTCCTGGAGCATGCGCGTCAGCACGCCCTGGGTGACCACCTCGAGGCGTGTCTCGGGCCCGACGCGGGACTCGCCGCGCATCCGGTAGCCCACCGTCTGCCCCACGGCTTCGCCCAGGGAATCGGCCATGTGCCCCGCCGCCAGCCGGGCGGCCACGCGGCGGGGTTCGAGCAGCAGCAGGCGCTGCCCGCGGCACCAGTCGGCCTCGAGCAGCGCCAGCGGCACCCGGGTGGTCTTGCCGGCGCCGGGCTCGGCCACCAGCAGGGCGCGGGCATGCCCGGCCATCGCGGCCTGGATGTCATCAAGCCTCGCCTCGATGGGCAGGCCGGCCGGAGAAGCGTCATTCACGCCTGTGGTCATGCTCGTCTCTTGTCGTCTCGTCTGTCGTCGCTCTTGCCTTCCGCCGCGGGGCGCGCGGTTCACGACGCCCCGGGCATATGACGCGTTGACCGGGTGCCGCCGGCCCGACGCTTGCACGCCGGCGAACCAGCGGCTAGCCTTGGTTTTCGCTGATCTTGACCAAAAGGTCAGAAAAATCTGCCTCACACCACCCACAACAACAACAGGGTATCGGCATGCAACAGACTTCCCCCCGCGCCGACGGGGCGCTCCACGCGGACGCACCCTCGCGGCAGGCCAGCCTGCCTCTCCTCGATCGGTGGTTCGGCGTCACCCGCCGCGGCTCGACGCTGAAGACCGAGATCCTGGCCGGCATCGCCACCTTCCTGGCCGGGATGTACATCATCGTGGTCAACCCCGCCGTGCTCTCGGACGCCGGCATTCCCTTCTCCGCGGCGCTCTCCGCCACCGTGCTGATCAGCTTCATGAGCAGCCTGGCGATGGGCCTCTACGCCCGCAACCCCATCCTGGTCGCCCCGGGCATGGGCATGAACGCGCTGTTCACCTACACCCTGGTGCTGGGCGCCGGCCTCAGCTGGGAAGTCGCGCTGGGCTGCGTGTTCTGGTCGGGGGTGCTGTTCGCCCTGCTGGCGGTGTTCAACGTCCGCCGCGCCATCATCGAGGCCATACCCGCCTCGCTGCGCTATGCCATCACCTGCGGCATCGGGCTGTTCATCACCTTCATCGGGCTGCAGAACGCCGGCTTCATCGTCGGCAGCGACGCCACCCTGGTATCGCTCGGCACCATGGACGCCCATCTCGCCACCTTCTTCCTCGGCCTGGTGGCCACCGCGGTGTTCGTGATCCTGCGCTTCAACGGCGCGCTGATCATGGGCATCGCCCTGACCACGCTGCTGGCCGCGCCCATGGGACGGCTGTGGGGCGACGAGGTGATGGTGGCCTGGAACGGCCTGGCCGCCTGGCCGGACTTCAGCGCCGTGATGCAGGTCGACATCCTCGGCGCGCTGAAGGTGGCCTACCTGCCGTTCATCTTCGTGATGCTGTTCACCAACTTCTTCGACGCCCTGTCGTGCTTCATGGCGCTGTCGGAATCGGCGGACCTCAAGGACGAGGACGGCAATCCGCGCAACCTCAAGCGCTCGATGACGGTGGACGCCTTCGCCTCGATGATCGCCGCACCGCTGGGCACCAGCGCCGCCCAGACCTTCATCGAGTCCGGCGCCGGCGTCGCCCAGGGCGGCCGCACCGGCCTGGTGGCGGTGGTGATCGCGCTGCTGTTCCTGCCTTTCCTGTTCCTCTCGCCGCTGCTGTCGCTGGTCCCCGGCATCGCCACCGCCCCGGCGCTGGTGCTGGTCGGCTTGTTCATGATGGCCCCCATCGGAAAGATCGACTGGCAGCGCTTCGACCAGGCCTTTCCCGCTTTCCTGGCCATCATCCTGATGCCGCTGACCTACTCGATCACCCTCGGCATCGCCTTCGGCTTCATGAGCTTCGTGCTGATCAAGGTGGCCACCGGGCGCCTCGAGGACATCCGCCCGGCGATGTGGGTGTCGGCGGCGCTGTCGGTGCTGCTGCTGGTCACCGCTCAGTAAGCGGTGCCTCGTCGGCCGGCGCGCGGTCGGCGGGGTGCTTCACCCCGCAGCCCTTGATCACCACCCGGGTCAGGAACTCGGTGATGCGCTCGATATCCTCGTCGGAGAGCGCCTCGCGGCCGGTGATGCCGGTGACCTGGGCCTCGAAGTCGGCGTAGTGCTGGGTCGAGGACCAGATCAGGAAGATCAGCCACACCGGGTCGACCGGGTCCATCAGGCCCCGCTCGGCCCACTGGCGAAACACCGCCGCGCGGCTGTGCACCCAGTCGCGCAGCTCGCCGCTCAGATACTCCTGCAGGAAGGGCGCGCCGCCGATGATCTCGCTGGCGAACAGCCGCGAGCCCTCGGGGTGCCGGCGTGACATCCACATCTTCGAGCGAATGAAAGCCGACAGCACCTCGGCCGGATCGTCGTCGGCCGAGATGTCGTCGAGCATGGCGTTCCAGCGCTCCATCACCTGTTCCAGCAGGCGCACGTAGAGCCTGCACTTGCTGCCCATGTAATAGAGGACGTTGGACTTGGGCAGCCCCGCCTGCTCGGCGATCTCCTGCACGCTGGCCCCGCGATAGCCGTGCCGGGCGAAGACCCGCTCCGCCGCCGCCAGGATCGCCTGCTCGTTGCGCCGGCGGATGGCGCCGCCTTCCTGTTCACTGCCGTTGTCTGCCTTGGCCATGGGCCCTCGCTGTCGGTACCGATCTGGCGCCAAAGAGTGCCTCAGAGCCCGGCACCAAGGCAATTCGGCATCACCGCCAACGCGCGATCGGCGTATAAAAAGTGGAGAGAGGCGCCGCGGCACTTGCCAAAGCTGACCATATGGTCAAGAATTAAGTCATTCCACGATTCCCGGCCACTACAACCACAATCGGAGCCGACACCCATGATCGACTTCTACCTCAACGGCAGGCGCCAGCGCTGTCGCGACGTCAGCGCGGACACCAGCACCCTCGAGCTGCTGCGCGACCGGCTCGGCCAGACCGGCACCAAGGAAGGCTGCGCCTCCGGCGACTGCGGCGCCTGCACCGTGGCGATCGGCGAGCCCGGCGACGACGGCGAGCTGGTCTATCACAACGCCAACGCCTGCCTGACCCCGGCCCACCAGCTCGACGGCTGCCACCTGGTCACCGTCGAGGGGCTGGCCGCCGACGAGCGTCTTCACCCCGCCCAGGCGGCGATGGTCGACTGCCACGGCAGCCAGTGCGGCTTCTGCACCCCGGGCATCGTGATGTCGCTGTTCACCCTCTACGAGGATCAGCGTCGCCGGCCTGCCCCGCTCACCCAGGCGCGCCTGGAAGAGGCCCTGGGCGGCAACCTGTGCCGCTGCACCGGCTACCGGCCGATCCGCGATGCCGCCTTGACCATGGGCGACTATCCCGCGGCCAATCCGGCCTGGGCCGAGGACGCCGGGCTTGCCGGCAACGTCGCCTGGCTGCGCCAGCCCCGCGACGGCGAGCCCGCCGCCGAGGGCCACGACGTCAGCCATTACGTCACGCCCCAGGACATCGCCGCCCTGCGCTCCCTCAAGGCCGAGCGCCCCGACGCCAGGCTGGTGGCCGGCGGCACCGACCTGTGGCTCGAGGCCACCCAGCAGCTCAAGGCGCTGGACGATCTGATCGACGTGCGCCAGGTCGCCGAATTGAATGCCATCGAGGAAGTGGATAGCGGCTGGTGGATCGGCGCCTCGGTCACCCTGGCCCGGCTGACACCGCTGCTGGATGCGCCCTACCCGGCCTTCGCGCACCTGATGCACCGCTTCGCCTCCTCGCAGATCCGAAACCGCGCCACGCTCGGCGGCAACATCGCCAACGCCTCGCCGATCGGCGACACTCCGCCGGTGCTGCTGGCCCTAGACGCCCGGCTGCGTCTCGACGGCCCCCGCGGCCCCCGCGAGCTGCCGCTGTCCGACTTCTTCCTTGACTACCGCAAGACAGCGCTGGCCGAGGACGAATTCATCGGCGCCGTCTTCCTGCCGCGCCCCGGCGCGGCGCAGAATCTCAAGGTCTGGAAGCTGTCGAAACGACGTGAGGACGACATTTCCGCGGTGCTCGCCGCCTTCGCCTGGCGCCTGGAGGACGGCGTGATGCGCGACGTGCGGCTGGCCTTCGGCGGCATGGCGGCCGTGCCCCGCCGCGCGCCCGCTGCCGAGGCCGCCCTGGAGGGCCGCGCCCCGGAGGCCGAGGCCTTCGCCGCCGCCCGCGCCGCGCTCGGCGAGGAACTCGCGCCGATGTCCGACGTCCGCGGCAGCGCCGAGTACCGGCGCCTGGCCGCCGGCAACCTGCTCGAGCGGCTGCGGCTGATGATCGCCGCCGAACAGGCCGCCAACGACAACAACGATTCCGCGACCAAGGTGACTCTCGATGCGTACGCTCACTAGGCTTTCCAACTCGCCCGAAGCCGCTCGTGCTTCAGAGACGTCTACGGCCAGCGCTTCCCGGGAGGCGTCCGGCCATGCCCGCGCCCACGAGAGCGCCGTCAAGCACGTGACCGGCCGCGCGCCCTATATCGACGATATCGCCACGCCGGCCAACGCCCTGCACGTGGCGGTGGGCTTCTCGCCGGTGGCCCACGGCCGCCTGACCCGGCTCGACCTGGAAAAGGTGCGCCACGCTCCGGGCGTGGTGGACGTGATCACCCTGGCCGACGTGCCCGGCCATACCGACATCGGCCCAGTGTTCCCGGGCGACCCGATCTTCGCCGACGACGAGATCAGCTACCTCGGCCAGAGCCTGTTCGCGGTGGCGGCAGAAAGCCACCGCGAGGCCCGGCTGGCGGTCAAGGAGGCGATCGTCGAGATCGACGAGCAGCCGGCGTCGCTGGACCCGGTGGCCGCCGCCGAGCGCGAGGAGTTCGTGCGCCCCACCCACGTGCACGAGCGCGGCGACTGGCAGACGGCCCTCGAGCGGGCGCCCCACGTGCTGGAGGGCGAGCAGTTCGTCGGCGGTCAGGAGCACTTCTACCTCGAGGGCCAGGCCTGCCTGGTGGTGCCCTCCGAGGACGAGGGCGTGATGGTCTACACCTCCAACCAGCACCCCAGCGAGAGCCAGAAGCTGGTCGCCGAGGTACTCGGCGTGCCCTTCCACGCGGTGACCATGGAGATGCGCCGCATGGGCGGCGGCTTCGGCGGCAAGGAGACCCAGGCCTCGCCCTGGGCCTGCATCGCCGCGCTGATCGCCCGGCGCACCAACCGCCCGGCCAAGCTGCGCCTGCCCCGCGCCGAGGACCTGCGCGCCACCGGCAAGCGCCACCCCTTCCACAACCGCTATCGGCTCGGCTTCGACGGGCACGGCGTGCTCGCCGGCGGCGACATCACCGTGATCGGCGACTGCGGCTACTCGCCGGACCTGTCCGAGGCGATCGTCGACCGCGCCATGTTCCACGCCGACAACGCCTACTCGCTGGGCGAGGCCCGGGTGACCGGCCAGCGCGCCCGCACCCACAAGGCGTCCAACACCGCCTTCCGCGGCTTCGGCGGCCCCCAGGGCATGATGATCATCGAGCGCGCCATGGACGACATCGCTCGCCATCTCGGCGAGGACCCGCTGACCGTGCGCAAGCGCAACCTCTACCGCGCCAAGGGCGAGGACGGCACGCCGCTGGACGTGACCCGCGATATCACCCACTACGGCCAGCGCGTCGAGCAGCTCACCCTGCTGCACGACCTGATCGGCCAGCTCGAACAGAGCAGCGACTACTGGGCCCGGCGCCGCGAGATCACCGCCTTCAACGCGACAAGCCCGATCGTGAAGCGCGGCCTGGCGCTGACGCCGGTGAAGTTCGGCATCTCCTTCACCGCCCAGCACCTCAACCAGGCCGGCGCGCTGCTGCACGTCTATACCGACGGCAGCGTACTGATCAACCACGGCGGCACCGAGATGGGCCAGGGCCTGCACACCAAGGTGTGCCAGGTGGTGGCCCGGGAGCTGGGTCTCGACCTGGAACGCGTGCGCATCAGCGCCACCCGCACCGACAAGGTGCCCAACACCTCGCCCACCGCCGCTTCCAGCGGCGCCGACCTCAACGGCCAGGCGGCCCGCGACGCGGCGAGCAAGCTGCGCGAGCGGCTGTTCGACTTCGCCGCCGGCCACTTCGACCAGGAGGCGGGCGGGCTCGACCGCGAGACCATGCGCCTGGAGGACGGCCAGCTGGTGGCCGGGCTCGGCGAGGCCGAGACGCGTATCCCCTGGGGCGAGCTGGTCCAGGCCGCCTATATCGGCCGCGTCTCGCTCTCCGAGAAGGGCTTCTACGCCACGCCCCTGATCCACTACGACCGCGCCACCGGCCGCGGCCGCCCCTTCTACTACTACGCCTTTGGGGCCGCCGTGGCCGAGGTCGAGGTCGACACGCTCTCCGGCGAGTACCGCGTCAGCCGCGCCGACATCCTCCACGACGTGGGCGATTCGCTGAACCCGGCCATCGACATCGGCCAGATCGAGGGCGGCTTCATTCAGGGCATGGGCTGGCTGACCAGCGAGGAGCTGGTCTGGAACGAGGCCGGCCGGCTGGTCTCCGACGGCCCGGCCACCTACAAGATTCCGGCCTTCGGCGACCTGCCCGAGACCTTCAACGTCGAGCTGATGCAGGGCCATCCCAACTCCCAGGCCAGCATCTACCGCTCCAAGGCCGTGGGCGAGCCGCCCTTCATGCTCGGCATCTCGGTGTGGTCGGCGCTGCGCGACGCCCTGGCGAGCCTCGCCGACTACCGCGTCAGCCCGGCGCTGGACACGCCCGCCACCCCGGAGCGGGTACTGATGGCCGCCGAGGCCCTGCGAAAGGCCCACACCACCGCCGATGCCGACCTGGATGCCGATCGTGACGAGAGGCCTGACCATGCACCCGCCTGAACCCTGGTACGCGGCGCTCGCCCGCCTGCAGCGCGAGGCGCGCCCTCACGCCCTGGCCAGCGTGGTGGGCGTGGCCGGCTCCACCCCGCGGGAGCCCGGCGCCAAGATGGTGATCACCGCCGACGACGTCCATGACACCCTGGGCGGCGGTCATTTCGAGCAGCAGGTGATCGAGGCCGCCCGCGAGGCGCTGGCCAGCGGCCGCACCGACACCCGGCTGGAGGCCTTCCCGCTGGGCGGACGATCCGGCCAGTGCTGCGGCGGCTACGTGCACGTGCTGATCGAGCCGTTCGCCGGCGCCGAGATGGACATCGCGCTGTTCGGCGCTGGCCACGTCGGCCGGGCGCTGGTCCAGGCGCTGGCGCCGCTGCCTTGGCGCGTGTGGTGGTTCGACAGCCGCGAGCACGCCTTCCCCGACGACGCTCGCGACCGCGACCGACTGCATCTCATGCAGCCGGCAGCCGGCGCCGAGGGCGCGGACGTAGAGGCCGCGGTGGCCTCGCTGCCGGCCGGCTGCCACGCCCTGGTGATGACCCACGATCACGCCGAGGATCGCGCCCTGGTCGACGCCCTGCTCCGACGCGGCGACTTCGCCTCGATCGGCATGATCGGCTCCGACAGCAAATGGGCGAGCTTCAGGAGCCGGCTGCGCGACGCCGGCCACGACGAGACAGCACTGGCAACGGTACGCTGCCCGATCGGCGTGCCCGGTGCCCACGGCAAGCGGCCCTGCGAGATCGCCCTGGCGGTGGCCGCCGAGCTGCTGACGCTCAAGCCCGACACTGCGCGCGACGACCGCCGCGGCGTCGCCCCGGAGACGCTGCGCCAGGCGTTTCCCTCGGATGGCTAAGCGCCACCTCTATCGCAGATAGACGAGCTTTTCTGGCGACATGCTATCGCGAGGCGCTGTGAACCCATCCCTGGGCGCTACTTTTGCCCTGCGGTGCTCTCGCATCCTGCTTCGCTTGCAGGACCGGTGCTGGCCATCCATGGCCAACCCGTTCGGCGAGGATCGCCTCACCCATGGCAAAAACCCTCGCTCCTGCATGCCCCCAGCGCTCGTCTTCTATCGACGCCCGAACATATCGCGCTACCCTCATGATGCGCTCACTGGAGAAATTGATGACGACCTCAAGTGCCTCGATGCGCCTGCTGCGCGGCCCGCTGCTGAGCTTCGACGCCGACCCGGGCGAAGGCGACACCCCGGCCGCGGGCAGCGTGCTCCATCTGGAAGACGGCGCCGTCTGGCTGGTCGATGGCCACATCCACGCCGTGGCCGACCACGCCGAGCTGGCCCCCCACCTGCCGCCGGACATCGAGACGGTGGACTACGGCGACAAGCTGATGATGCCGGGCTTCATCGACAGCCACGTGCACTATGCCCAGCTCGACATCATGGCCTCCTACGGCCGCCAGCTGCTCGACTGGCTCAACGACTACACCTTTCCCGAGGAGTGTCGCTTCGCCGAGCGTGCCCACGCCGAGGCGGTGGCCGAGGCCTTCCTCGACGAGACCCTGCGCGCCGGCACCACCACCGCCCAGGTGTTCTGCACCTCGCACCCCGGCTCGGTGGATGCCTTCTTCGGCGCCGCGAAGGCGCGCGGCCTGCGGATGCTGGCCGGCAAGGTGCTTATGGATCGCCACGCCCCCGAGGCGCTGGTCGACGATCCCCTCGGGGGGCTGGCCGACAGCGAGCGGCTGATCGGCGACTGGCACGGCCGGGACCGCCTCGGCTACAGCCTGACCCCGCGCTTCGCGCCCACCTCGAGCCGCGAACAGCTCGAAGCCACCGGCGCGGTGCTGCGCAATGCCCCGGACCTGCACCTGCAGACCCATCTGTCGGAGAACGAGGGCGAGATCGCCTGGGTCACCGAGCTGTTTCCCGAGTGCCAGGACTACCTGGGCGTCTACGAGCGCTACGGGCTGGTGGGCCCGCGCAGCACCTTCGCCCACGGCATCCATCTCGACCAGCCGATGCGCCGCCGGCTGGCCGTGGCCGGCGCCAACGTCGCCTTCTGCCCGACCTCCAACCTGTTCCTCGGCAGCGGGCTGTTCGACCGCCTGGCCTGCCGCGAGGCGGGGCTCGCCACCACACTCGCCAGCGACGTAGGCGCCGGCACCGATCTCTCGGGGCTCGCCACGCTCAAGGCCGCCTACCAGGTCGGCCAGCTGCGCGGCCAGCCGCTCACCGCCTGGCAGGGCTTCTACCGGCTGACGCTGGGCAACGCCCGGGCCCTGCATCTGGACGATCGCATCGGCCGCCTGCGCCAGGGTGGAGAGGCCGATATCGTGGTGCTCGACCCGCAGGCCACGCCGCTGCTGGCCCGGCGCACCGCACGCTGCCGCACGCTGGCCGAGACGCTGTTCGCGCTGATGATGCTGGGCGACGACCGCACCGTGTACGCCACCTGGGCCAACGGCCGCCGAGTCCATCAGCGAGACGCCTGATCGCGCTTCCAGGCACGCATCAGGTGCAAGGCAGGTACGAAAAGGGCGGCTCCTCGGAGCCGCCCTTTTCTCATGGATTACCGCCGAGATCAGCCGCAGGCCGCCAGCCGCTGACGCAGCTCCGCGCGGCGCGCCTCGCTCATGAAGGCCGCCTCGATGGCGTTGCCGGCGAGCCGGGCGAAGGTCTCGCGGGACCAGCCGAAGGCGCGCTGGCAGGCGAGGAAGTTCTCCAGCATGCCGCCACCGAAGTAGGCCGGATCGTCGGAGTTCAGCGTCAGGTTGAGCCCGGCCTCGAGCATCGCCGGCAGCGGATGCGCCTCCATGCGCTCGACCACCTTGAGCCGCAGGTTCGAGAGCGGGCACACGGTCAGCACCATGGCCTCGTCGCGCAGCCGCGCGACCAGCGCCTCGTCTTCCAGGCAGCGCACGCCGTGATCGATGCGGCAGACGTCGAGCACGTCCAGCGCCTCATGAATATAGGCGGGCGGCCCCTCCTCGCCGGCGTGGGCGACCCGGGCCAGGCCGAGCTCGGCGGCGCGGCGGAACGCCTGAGTGAACTTGCTCGGCGGATGGCCGACCTCGGCGCTGTCGAGGCCCACGGCATCGACCCGGTCGAGATAGGGCGCGGCCTGCTCCAGCAGCGCCTCGGCCTCATCGGCAGGCCGGTCGCGCAGGAAGGCGAGGATCATCGCTGTGGACAGGTCCAGCTCGTCCTCGGCGCGACGGCGGGCGCGCTCGAGCCCCTCCATCACCGCCTCCAACGCCACGCCCCGCGACAGGTGCGCCTGGGGATCGACGTGCATCTCCACGTGCACCACGCCCTCGGCGGCGGCACGCTGGAAGTAGTCCATGGCCAGGTCCTCGAAGTCCCGGGCGGTGAGCAGCACGCTCATGCCCTGGAAATAGAGGTCCAGGAAGGACTGCAGATCGGCGAAGTCGTAGGCGGCGCGCACCTCCTCCACCGAGGCGTAGGGCAGCGTCACGCCGTTGCGCTCGGCGAGCGCCATCATCAGTTCGGGTTCCAGGGTGCCCTCGATGTGCAAATGCAGCTCGGCCTTGGGCAGGGCCTTCAGGAAATCCCGCATGAATCACCTCGTATCAATGCTTTGCCCTATCCTGAAAGATTCCGCGCGGCGGCGCAAAGTCCTTCTCCGGCAGCAGGCTCAGGGCCTGCCAGCGATCGACGCCGGGCAGCGCCGTCTGTTCGGCCCGCTCGTGCACCAGATAGAGCACGCTGCGCCCGGCGAGCCAGCCATCGAGACGCTCGGCGATGCGCACGGCCAGCGCCGGATCGAGGCCGGCGAAGGGCTCGTCGAGGATCACCAGGCCGGGGTCGCGCAGCAGCAGCCGGGCCAGTGCCACCCGACGCGCCTGGCCGCCGGAGAGCCGGCGACCGCCCTCGCCCACCCGGGTGTCGAGCCCGCGGGGCAGCGCTTCCGCCCAGTCGGCCAGCTCCACCGTCTCGAGCACGGCCCACAGCCGCGCGTCATCGGCCTCGGGCGCGGCCAGAAGCAGGTTCGCCGCCAGGCTGTCGTCGAACAACTCGGTATGCTGGGTCAGGCAGGCGACCCGCTCGGCCAGCGCCTCAGGAGCGATCTCGCCGACCGGCGCCTCGTTCAGCCGCACGCGGCCCGCGTCGGGCGCGAGCTGGCCGGTGACCAGCGCCGCCAGGCTCGACTTGCCGCTGCCGGAGACGCCATGCACGGCCAGCCGCTCACCGGGGGAAAGCGCCAGCGAGAAGCCGTCGAACACCGGCATCAGGGCACCGGGATAGCGCTGCGAGACGTCCTCGAGGGCGAGTGCCAGCGCACCGGAGCGCAGCGATGTCACGGACCGCTCGGCGTCGTCGCGGCGGGCGTCATCCAGTGCGTTGAGGCGCTCGGCGGCGGCCAGGGTGGCGCCGAACTGGGTGAAGGCCATGGGCAGCGCGGTCAGCGCCTCGCTCATTGCCATCACCGCCAGCGGCATCATCACCATCAGCGGGCCGGACAGCGCCCCGGCCTGCCAGGCCAGCGCCGCCAGCCACAGCGCCGAGAGCCAGCCGAGCCCGACGGCCAGCCCGGCCACCGCCGTGCCCAGGGCCGAGAACCGCCCCAGGCGGCGCTGATCGGCGTAGAGCCGCTCCTCGATGGCCTCGAGGCGCCGCCGCTGGCCGGCCAGGGTGCCGTAGGTCTCGAGCTCGGCGAGCCCCTGGAGCTGTTCGACCAGCCGGCCCCGCAGGCGCTCCAGCTCATCGACCCGTTGCCGGCTGGCGGCGAGCCCCAGGCGCGCCTGGCCCAGCGTCAGCCAGCCCCAGGCGGCGCCGAGCAGCCCCGCCACCGCCAAGGCCGCCGCCGGCGACCAGATCGCCAGCAAGCCGGCCAGGGCGAGGATCGCCAGCAGCGCCACCGCCGCCGGCGCCAGCAGGCGCAGGAACAGGCTGTCCAGGGTGTCGATGTCGGCGGTCAGCCGGTTCAGCCAGTCGCTGGCCCGGCGCCGCGACAGCGTCTGGGCGTCGAGGCCGGCCAGCACCGCGAACATCCGCCCGCGCAGGTCGGCCAGCAGGCGCAGCACCGTGTCGTGGTTGTAGAGCCGCTCGACGTAGCGCGCCACGGTGCGGGTCACGGCGAAGCCGCGGATGCCGCTGCCGGGCACGTAGACGTCCAGGGTCATGGCCGCCCCGGCGGCCAGGGCGATGCCGGCCAGGCCGGTGGCGGTGATGAACCAGCCGGACAGCGCCAGCAGGCCGATCGCCGAGGCCAGCGCCAGCGCCATCAGCGCGGCGCCGGCCAACAGGCGGCCGCGGCGGTGGCCGAGCAGGCGCAGCCAGGGCGCGAGGGTCGCGATCACGCCGCGTCGCTCAGTCATGGGTCACCTCCTCCAGACGGCCGTCGCGCAGCGTCAGGTGCCGATCGGCGCAGGCCAGCGGCGCGGCCCGATGGCTGGCGATGACCAGGCTGCGTCCCTCGGCGGCCAGGGCCAGCAGCGCCTCGATGACGACCACCTCGCTCTCGGCATCGAGACTGGCGGTGGGCTCGTCGAGCAGCACCAGCCGCGCCTCGGAGAGGAACACCCGCGCCAGCGCCAGACGCTGGGCCTGGCCGCCGGAGAGGCCCACCCCGCGCTCGCCGAGCCGGGTGTCGAGGCCGTCAGGCAGGCCGGCCACCAGCTCGCCCAGCCCGGCGGCCGTGAGCGCCCGGTGCAGGGCCGCATCATCGGCTTCCGGTGCCGACAGGCGCAGATTGTCGGCCAGGCTGCCATGCACCAGCAGCGGGCGCTGGTCCATCCAGGCCACATGAAGCGACGCGGCGAGGCGACGCTCGCCGGCGTCCGGATCGAGGAACCCCGCCAGCAGCTGCAGCAGGGTCGACTTGCCGACGCCGGAGAGTCCGCTGATCGCCAGCACCTCGCCCGGCGCCAGCGCCAGGTCCAGCGGCCCCAGCACCCGCCCTCGCTCGGGATGCGACACCGCGACCGCCTCCAGCTCGGCCACCGCACGAGCGGTATGGGGCGCGGCCGGCGTCAAGCCGCTGCGGCGCGGCGTCTCGTCGAGCAGCGCCACCATGCCCTCGGCCGCCCCCAGGGCCGAGGCCCGGTCATGATAGTGCTGGGCCAGGCTTCTCAGCGGCTGGAAGAACTCCGGCGCCAGCAGCAGCACCAGCAGCCCCGAGAACAGCGTCAGCTGATCGGACGGCCCATAGGTGATGTAGCCGAGCAGGCCGAAGCCCACGTAGATCGCCACCACGGCGATCGACACGGCGGCGAAGAACTCCAGCACCGCCGAGGAAAGAAAGGCCAGCCGCAGCGGACGCAGGGTACGCCGCCGATAGTCGTCGGCGGCGGCCTGCACCTCCCCGGTGGCCGCCGCGGTGCGACCGAACAGCTGCAGGGTGGTGATGCCGCGGACCCGGTCGATGAAGTGGCGCGACAGCCGCGCCACGGCATCGAACTGCTCCTCGTTCAGTCGCTCGGCGCCCATGCCCACCAGGGCCATGAACAGCGGGATCAGCGGCGCCGCCAGCAGCAGGAAGACGGCCGCCAGCCAGTCGAGCCAGGCCACCACCGCCAGGATCACCAGCGGCAGCAGCACGGCAAGATAGCGCTGCGGCAGGAAGCGGGCCACATAGCCGTCCAGTGCCTCGACCTGATCCACCGCCCGCTGCGCCAGGCTGGCGCTGTGATGGCCGGTGAGGCCCACCGGCCCGAGCCGTTCCAGGTGATCGAGCAACTCGCGCCGAGCCCGGCGGCGCAGCCGCAGGCTGGCGGCCAGGCCCAGGGTCTCCTGGCCCCACTGGGCCAGGGCGCGCAGCCCCATCAGCCCCGCCAGGACAGCGAAGGCCGGAAACAGCGTGGAGGGCGCGCGGCCCTCCACCAGGAGTGATGTCACCAGCCAGGCCAGCAGCACCAGCTGAGCGACGGTGGCGAGGCCGGCGACCAGGCCGCAGCCCACGGCCAGCCCCAATCGTCCTCGTTCGGCGCGCGCCAGGCCGGCGAGCCAGGCGCGCGATGTCGATGCCTGCGTCATCGTCTCAGTGGTACCCCTCGCCCACGCGGACCTTGCCGCGGAACACCCAGTAGCTCCAGGCGGTGTAGGCCAGCACGATGGGGATCACGAACAGCACCCCGAGCAGCAGGAACAGCTGGGACTCCGGCGCCGAGGCCACGTCCCAGAGGGTGTAGTTCGGCGGCACGATCACCGGCCACTTGCTGACCACCAGCCCCAGGTAGGTGAAGACGAACAGCCCCAAGGTGGCGATGAACGGCTGGCCCTCGCGGCGCGCCTGCACCGAGCGCCACAGCCAGAAGGCACACAGCAGGGCCAGCGCCGGGAACACCCACAGCAGGTGCAGGTGGCCGAACCAGCGCTCACGCACCGCGTCGTCCACGAAGGGGGTCCACAGGCTGATGATGGCGAACACCGCCAGCACCGCGACCAGCAGGCGCGGCGCCAGGCGGTAGGCCCAGGCCTGGGTGTGTCCCTCGCTCTTCATGATCAGCCAGGTGGCGCCGAGCAGCGCATAGCCGGCCACCAAACCGATGCCGGTCAGCACCGAGAACGGGGTCAGCCAGTCCAGGGCACCGCCGACATAGACGAAGTCCTCGACCGGGAAGCCCTGGATGTAGGCGCCGACCACGGCCCCCTGGGCGAAGGCCGCCACGGTGGAGCCCCAGCTGAAGGCCCGGTTCCACCAGTGGCGATTGCGATGCGACTTGAAGCGGAACTCGAAGGCGATGCCGCGGAAGATCAGCCCCGCCAGCATCAGGAAGACGCCGATGTAGAGCGCCGGCAGGAACACCGAGTAGACCACCGGGAAGGCCGCCAGCAACCCGGCCCCACCGAGTACCAGCCAGGTTTCGTTGCCGTCCCAGATCGGTGCCACCGAGTTCATCAGCACGTCGCGGCTGTCCTCGTCCGGGGCGAACGGAAAGAGAATGCCCACGCCCAGGTCGAAGCCATCCATCAGCACGTACATGATCACACCGAAGCCGATGATGCCGGCCCAGATCAGTGTCAGATCGAACATTTCCATGGTTCAGCTCCTTCCCGGCTGGTTGGCGGCATCTTCGAAGGGCACGTGGGCGGCGGACAGCGGACGCTTGGGTCGCTCCACCTCGTCGTCGTGGGGCGGCTCGGGGAGCATGCCCTGACGCACGACCCGGGTCAGATACAGAGTGCCGGCGTAGAAGACCACGGCGTAGACCAGGACATAGCCGATCAGGGTGAACAGCGCCATGCCACCGGTCAGCGACGGCGTCACCGCCTCTTCCTGGGTCATGAGACCGTACACCAGCCAGGGCGCGCGACCGATCTCGGTGACGAACCAGCCGGCCAGGACCGCCAGGAAGGGGGCGATCGTCATCACTCGCATGAACTGCAGGTAGCCGCGACTCTCATAGAGCCGCCCCCGCGCGCGCAGCCAGGCGCCGATCAGCGCCGCGACGATCATCGCCAGGCCCATGGCGACCATCACGCGGAACGACCAGAACACCCACCACACCGGCGGCTGCTCCTCCGGCGGCACCGCGCTGACGCCCGGTACCTCGCCGTCCAGATCATGGGTCAGGATCAGGCTGGCGAGCCCCGGAATGCCGATCTCGAGGTGGTTCTCCTGGGCCTGCTGGTCGGGCCAGGCGAACAGCAGCAGCGGCGTCCGCGACTGGGTCTCCCAGTTGCCCTCCATGGCCGCCACCTTGGTGGGCTGGTGTTCCAGGGTGTTCAGGCCATGCTCGTCGCCGATCCAGGCCTGGGCCGGCGCCAGCACCAGCAGCATCCACAGGCACATGGAGAAGGCCTTGCGATTGGCCTCGACGTCACGGCCGATCAGCAGATACCAGGCGCTGACGCCGGCCACCACGAAGCCGCCGGTCAGGAAGGACGCCATCACGAAGTGCACGAAGCGATACGGGAAGGAGGCGGTGAAGATCGCCTCGCTCCAGTCGGTGACGTGGAAGCGCCCGTCGATCAGCTCGGTGCCGGCCGGCGTCTGCATCCAGCTGTTGGACACCAGGATCCAGAATGCCGAGATGAAGGTCCCCAACGCCACCATGATCGAGGCGAACAGGTGCACGCCCTGGGGCACCTTGCCGCGCCCGAACAGCAGCACGCCGAGGAAGGCCGCCTCGAGGAAGAAGGCGGTCACCACTTCATAGCTCAGCATCGGGCCGAGCAGGTTGGAGGCCGCCAGCGAGAAATTGCTCCAGTTGGTGCCGAACTGGAAGGCCATGACGATGCCGGAGACCACCCCCATGCCGAAGACCACGGCGAACACCCGGGCCCAGAAGTTGGCCAGGCGTTCCCAGGCGGGATTGGCGGTGCGATAGAAGAGACCGTTGAGCACGGCCAGATAGGATGCCAACCCGATCGTGAAGACCGGAAAGATGGCATGGAAGGACACCACGAAGGCGAACTGCAGCCGAGACAGCAGCAGAGGATCCAGTTCCATGAGGTACACCTCGTTCCTGCGGATCGATGAACGTGATGCGAAGGCACTCTCCGTGCTCTTGATCGTCGGGCGCGACGCGCCCTGCCGCATTCTTCCCTTGCCCGTCCCAGCCTAGCCGAATCCCCGGCCGCTGGAACAGGCAACGAAGTCATCTTATCGCGCCGAGATGTCGCTCGTGTGTGTCGCGATGTCGCAGTGCATCATGCGCCGCCGGCGTCTACCACCAGATGCACCATGAAGCCGATATAAGCCACGTACATGGCCAGCAGCACGCCACCCTCGAGGCGGTTGATGCGCCCCTGGCGACCGCGGCGCCCCAGGGCGAAGACCAGCATCAGCATGGTCATCGCCGCCATCATGCTCCAGTCGCGCAGCAGCACCTCGCGCCCCGTCTCGATCGGCGCGATCACCGCGGCCAGCCCGACCACGCCGAGGGTATTGAAGAGGTTGGAGCCCACCACGTTGCCCAGCACCAGGTCATGCTCGCCTCGACGCAGGGCACTGATCGCCGACGCCAGTTCGGGCAGCGAGGTGCCCACCGCCACCACCGTCAGGCCGATCACCAGGTCGCTGACGCCGAGACTCTGGGCGATGTCCACCGCGCCCCACACCAGCAGCCGCGAGCTGGCCACCAGCAGCACCAGACCCAGCAGCGTCCACCCCAGGGCGGCCTTCAGCGACATCGGATGCGTGGCCAGCTCGGCCTCGGTGTCCGCCGACAGCGGATCGGTGCCATCGCGCAGGCCGCGAATCACGCTGTAGGCCATGAAGGCCACCAGCACCAGCAGCAGCAGCGCGCCCTCGAGGCGCACCACGCCACCCAGCAGCAATACCGCCGACAATGCCGTCGCGCCGCCCAGCACCGGCAGCTCGCGCCGCACCATGCCGGAATGCACCGCCAGCGGTGCGATCAGCGCCACCAGGCCCAGGATCAGGCCGATATTGGCGATGTTCGAGCCGAAGGCGTTGCCCAGCGCCAGGCCGGGATTGCCCTGCCCGGCGGCGATGGCCGAGACCACCAGCTCCGGTGCCGAGGTGCCGAAGCCGATCACCAGCATGCCGATCAGCAAGGGGGATAGACCGAGTCGGGCGGACGTGGCCGCCGCGCCGTCAACGAAGCGCTCGGCGCTCCAGACCAGCAGGATCAGGCCTGCCACCACCGCCAGGGCGGGAAGCATCATGGTGTCTCCATCGGAACAAATGAGACGCGCATGGTTGACTATGGTGCCCCCCGCGTCAACGTGACACACTTCAGGTCAAGCCGCTGGATCGTCAGGAGGACGCCATCGCCGTGCCAAGGCCGGCCTTTCGCCATCTCGCCCTGCCCACCCAGGCGCCCTACGTCGACCGCATGCCGCCGGAGGCCCGCGCCACCCGGCGACGCCTGCGCGCCTGCCACGAATGCGACTGGCTGATGGCGCTGCCGCCGCTGCATTCCGGCGAGCAGGCGGTATGCCCTCGCTGCGGCCACGCCGAGGTGCGCCGCCATCGTTATCCGGCCCAGCGCAGCCTGGCGCTGGCAATCGCCGCGCTGGCATGCCTGGCGATCGCTGCGTCCTTCCCTTTCCTGGCGTTCAGCGTGCGCGGCGTGGGCCACGGCATCGACCTGCCCCAGACCGCCACCGACCTGATCGCGCACCATGCTCCCCTGGTAGCCATGGTGGTGCTGCTGACCATCCTGGTGCTGCCGGTCCTCTACCTGCTGGCCGTGGTGTGGCTGCAGATCGGCCTGCTGGGCGGCAGGCCGCTGCCGGCCAGCCGCAGCGCGGCTCGTGCCCTGGCCCACCTGCAGCCCTGGATGATGGCCGACGTGTTCCTGATCGGCACCCTGGTCAGCCTGATCAAGATCGTCGGGCTCGCCCAGATCGCGCTCGGGCCGGCCTTCTGGGCCTTCGGCGCCTTCGCGCTGCTGCTGCTGGCGACCAACCAGTCCGTGGACCGCGACTGGCTGTGGTTCGCGCTGGCCGGCGAACCGCCGGCGCCGGAGGGCAGCCAGACCGGCCGCCCCGCCGCCCCCCAGGGACTCACCGGCTGTCACACCTGCGGCCTGGTGGGCCGTCTGGATGCCGCCGGCCATGGCCAGTGCCGGCGCTGCGGCGAGCCGCTGCATGCGCGCCGCCCCCACAGCCTGCAACGTACCTGGGCGCTGCTGGCCGCGGCGGCGGTGCTCTACGTGCCGGCCAACGTCTATCCGATCATGACCACCGTCAGCCTGGGGCGGGCCAGCCCCAGCACCATCATCGGCGGCATCGTCGAGCTGATCGAGATGGGCTCCTGGCCGGTGGCCCTGGTGATCCTGGTCGCCAGCGTGATCGTGCCCATCGGCAAGCTGCTGGCGCTGGTCTGGCTATGCCTGGTGGCGCCGCGCGCCCGCGGCGACCGCTCCCTGACGCGTACCCGCATGTATCGCCTGACCGAGTTCATCGGCCGCTGGTCGATGGTCGACATCTTCGTGGTCGCGATCCTGGTGGCGCTGATCCGCGCCGGCAACCTGATGGCGGTCGAGCCCGGCCCCGCGGCCGTGGCCTTCGGCGGCGTGGTGGTGCTCACCATGCTCGCCGCCATGAGCTTCGACCCCCGGTTGATCTGGGACACGCCCACTTCCACAGCGGATGAGGAAGCCCCGCAATGAACGACACGCCCCCTGACGCCGCGCCCGATAACGAGCACCGCGCCCGGGCCACCCGCCAGGCACCGCTGTCGCCGATCTGGATCGTGCCCATCGTGGCGCTGCTGATCGGTGCCTGGCTGGTCTACGACAGCTACCTGAGCCGCGGGCCCCTGATCACCCTGACCATGGAGAGCGCCGACGGCATCGAGGCCGGCAGCACCCTGATCAAGACCCGCAACGTCGAGATCGGCCAGGTGACCTCGGTGAACCTGTCCGAGGACCTGTCCGAGGTGGTGCTGACCGCTCGCATGACGCCCGAGGCTGCGCCAATGCTGGTCGAGGACAGTACTTTCTGGGTGGTCAAGCCTCGCATCGGTCGCGAGGGCATCAGCGGGCTCAATACCGTGCTGTCAGGGGCCTACCTGCAGCTCGAACCCGGCCAGAGCGAGGAGGAGGCGGAGCGGTTCACGGTCAGCGAACAGCCGCCGGTGGCACCCCCCGGGGCCGAGGGGCTGCGCATCAACCTGCTCAGCGAGGCGGGCAACGGCCTCACCGTCGGCGATCCGGTGACCTACCAGGGCTTCACCGTGGGCCGGGTCGAGGAGTCCGAGTTCGACGTCGAGACCCGGCGCATGCGCCACCGCATCTTCATCGAGAGCCCCTATCACCGACTGGTCACCGACAACACCCGCTTCTGGGGCTCCAGCGGCGTCGACCTGCGGCTCGACTCCGAGGGCGTGCGCGTCAGGCTCGACTCGCTGGAGGCCATGGTCAGCGGCGGCGTCACCTTCGGCGTCCCGGAGGACCTGCCGCGTGGCCTTCAGGCCGAGCCCGACAGCACCTTCACCCTCTACGCCGACGAGGACAGCGCGCGCGAGGGCACCTTCGACCGCTACCTGGAGTACGTGCTGCTCATCGAGGACACGGTGCGCGGCCTGTCCCGGGGCGCCCCGGTGGAATTCCGCGGCGTGCGCATCGGTACCGTGGCCAGCGTGCCCTGGAACTTCACATCGCCCCAGCCCGAGCGCGATGCCCGCCTGGCCATCCCGGTGCTGATCCGTATCGAACCCCAGCGGCTCGGCATCGACAGCCAGACCCTCGACATGGACGAGTGGCGAGCGCGTTTCGAACGGCTGTTCCAGCGCGGCCTGCGGGCCTCGCTCAAGAGCGGCAACCTGCTCACCGGGGCGCTGTTCGTCGACCTCGGCCTGAACGCCGAGCGAGCCGACGACTACACCCCCGAGACCTTCGCCGAGCGCACCGTCTTCCCCACCACTTCCGGCGGGCTGGCACAGATCCAGGCCCAGGTCACCGCGCTGCTCGACAAGTTCAACGACCTGGAGCTCGAACCGATCCTCGCGGGCCTGGAGACCAACCTGGCCACGTCGGAAGCCACCCTGGAGCAGGTACGTCAGCTCACCGCCGGCGTCCAGTCGCTGCTCGACGATCCCGAGACCCGCGCCCTGCCCGGCGAACTCAACAGCACCCTGTCGGCGCTGCGCGGCACCCTCGAGGGCGTCTCCCCCGGGGCTCCCGCCTACCGGGATATCACCGAGACCCTGGACCAGCTCGAGCGCCTGCTGCGAGACCTCCAGCCGGCCGCCCGCCGCCTCGGCGACAATCCCGGCGCCCTGCTGTTCGACAGCCTGGACGCCGACGATCCCATGCCCCGCGCCCCGACCGACAGGAGTTCACCATGACCGCGCCGCGCGCCCTGCTGGCCCTGCTGGCCCTGCTCTGGCTCACCGGCTGTGCCCTGGGGGGCACACCGGCGACCCGCTACACCCTGCCCGATGCTGACGCGCCGGCCGCCGCCGGGTCGAACGCCACGCATGCTCTGGTGCTGCGGCCGCTACGCCTGGCGCCGTTGCTGGACGCCGAGGGCATCGTCGTTCAGCTCGACGATATCACCCTGCGCGAGGCCGGCGGCCACCGCTGGGCCGAGCCGCTGGGCCGTCAGCTCGAGCGCGGCCTGCGCGATCGCCTGACCGGTGCCTTGCCCGATACCCGAGTGCTGCTCGACACCGAGGCCGGCATCTCCACCGACCCGCTGCAGCTGAGGGTCACGGTGGACCGCTTCCAGGGGCGCCCCGACGGCCAGGCCCTGGCGGCCGGACGCTGGCAGCTGCTCGACGCCGATCAGTCGCTGCTGGATGCGGCGACCTTCCGCGTCACCACGCCCCTGGCCGAGGACGGCTACCCCGCCCTGGTCCGGGCCCTGGGCCGCAGCTGGGACGCCGCCGCCGAGCAGATCGCGTCGGCGGTCGCGCGCCAGCAGCGCCGCGCGACACCCTGACACGCCCCCGCGCCGGCTGCGCCGCTTTCAGCGCTATGGCATACTGACGCCTCTCGCGGCCGCCTCCCGCCGCCGCGATTCACCTCATTCCCTCGTTCCGCCTCGATCCGACCGCCCCGCGCGACGGATCGGGCGGGACGTTGCCGCGGAGACTGCATGACCTTTTCCGACCTTGGCCTGTGCCCCGAGCTGCTGCGCGCCATCGACGCCCAGGGCTATACCACCCCGACTCCTATCCAGAGCCAGGCCATCCCCGCCGTCCTCGGCGGCGGCGACCTGCTGGGCAGCGCCCAGACCGGTACCGGCAAGACTGCCGGCTTCACCCTGCCCATGCTGCAGCGCCTCAAGGACGGCCGTCGCCCGGCCAAGCGCGGCGTGCGCGCCCTGGTGCTGACCCCGACCCGCGAGCTGGCCGCCCAGGTCGGCGACAGCGTGCGCGACTACGGACAACACCTGCCGCTGACCTCCCACGTGATCTTCGGCGGCGTCGGCCAGCAGCCCCAGGTGGATGCCATCCGCCCGGGCCTGGACATTCTGGTGGCCACCCCCGGCCGTCTGCTCGACCTGCAGCAGCAGGGCCACGTCGACCTCTCCGGGGTCGAGATCCTGGTGCTGGACGAAGCCGACCGCATGCTCGACATGGGCTTCATCCACGACATCAAGAAGGTGCTGAAGCTGCTCCCCGAGCAGCGCCAGAACCTGCTGTTCTCGGCGACCTTCTCCAAGGAGATCCAGGCGCTGGCCAACAAGCTGCTCGACGATCCGACGCTGATCGAGGTGGCGCGCCGCAACACTCCCGCCGAGACCGTGGACCAGGCCGTCTACCGGGTCGACCGCGAACGCAAGCGTGATCTGCTCACCCACCTGATCAGCAGCCGCCAGTGGTTCCAGGTGCTGGTCTTCACCCGTACCAAGCACGGCGCCAACCGCCTGGCTGAGCACCTCGACAAGCGTGACATCTCGGCCATGGCGATCCACGGCAACAAGAGCCAGTCGGCCCGCACCCGCGCGCTGACCGCCTTCAAGTCCGGCGACCTGCAGGTGCTCGTGGCCACCGACATCGCCGCCCGCGGCCTGGACATCGACGAGCTGCCCCACGTGGTCAACTTCGAGCTGCCCAACGTGGCCGAAGATTACGTGCACCGCATCGGCCGCACCGGTCGCGCCGGTCACGACGGCCAGGCCGTATCGCTGGTGTGCGTCGACGAGCATGGTCTGCTCGGCAACATCGAGAAGCTGATGAAGCGCGACCTGACCAAGCACATCGAGCCCGGCTTCGAGCCCGACCCCAACGCCAAACCCGAGCCGATCGAGAACGGCCGCAATCGTGGCCGTGGCGGCAATGGCCGTGGTGGCAACGGTCGCGGCAACGGCGGCGGTGGTCGCAGCGGTAACGGTGGCAACCGCAGCAGCGCCGGCGGTAACCATGGCGGAAACGGCGGCGACCGCGACGGCCAGTCACCGGGGCGGCGCCGGCGTCGGCGCGGCGGACAGGATCGCCAGCGCACTGGCAATTGATATCCGATAATGCGAATGTATTCGCCTTATCGGCCGACACGACGCCTGCAAGGATGCCCATGGACACGCGAGAGCTGATCAACGACTACCGACTCTGGCAGCGCTTTCAGCGCCAGGCACAACTCGACCGCGAGCATCGCGCGGCCTGGCAGCAGCTGGAATCCGCCGGGGTCTCGGCCCAGCGCACCACCGAAGCCTACCGCAGCATGGCCGACAAGGCCGCGACCCAGGGGGCCTGCTATCGCACCCTCTTCCAGCGTGAGCTCGAATCGGGGGAGCGGCTGGCCTGCGAGGGCTGGCTGTTCGTGCGCCGGGTCCTCGCCGAGGGCGGCGCCACCCGCGTACGCGCCGCCCTGCTGCCGAGCTTCACCCTGACCGACGGCACCCTGCCGCCGGCAGAGGCCGGCGTCGAATCCATCACGCTGGAGATCTTCGACCAGCTGCTGGTCGATCGCGGCCTGGCCAGCATGGCGCGGGTCGATCGCATCGATGCCAGCGGCGACAGCCACTTCATCACCCTGATCGACAGTGTGAGAGGCGACCTGCGTCAACATATGAGCTGAACCATGTGGAAGCGACTGTTCGGCAAGCCCCCGATTCGCGTCTGGGTCATCAAGCAGGTCGACGGCGACTTGCTGCACCTGTGCGGCGAGGGCAGGATCACTCCCGAGGGCAAGCGGGCCCGTGACGACATGCTCAGCGCCCTGAAGCGGGGCGAGTACCAGGGCCCCGTGGAAATGATCGACAACGGCCTGGTGCTCAACGCCCGTCTGTTCGCGGCCCTGCTGCCGGACGACGCCTTCCGGCTCGACGCCGACGGCATCGCCCACTGGCAGGGCCAGCGGTGGCACGTCTCCAAGGTTCCCCAGCGCTGCTGGACCTACGACGGGCCGCTGGTCGCGCACACCATGACCCACGGCGACTTCGATCTGGTCAGCAGCGAGGACGTCAGCGGCATCCGCCAGCGTGCCAACAGCGACGCCCAGTCCGACGGGCGGCACCTGCAGTTCGGCGCGGCCGATGAGCTCGAGGGTGAGGCCGAATTCGCCGCACGCTGGCAGCGCCGTCGACAGACGGAGGAGCCGGATGGCGATCACTGACGGCGCGCGCCGACGGGCCGCGCCTTCCTCCCTGGCATTCATCGCCCTGATGGTGCTGGTCGGGCTCAACCTGCGGCCGGCACTATCGTCACTGGCCCCACTGCTCCCTCGCATCGAAGCCGACAGCGGCCTGCCGGTGCTGGCCATCGGCGCCCTGACCACCCTGCCCGTACTCTGCCTCGGACTCTTCGCCCCCTTGGCGCCCTGGCTGTCAGAACGCCTGGGCCCCGAGCGCACCCTGTCGCTGGCCTTGCTGATCCTGGCCGTCGGCCTCGCCCTGCGCGGACTGGCCGCACCGGCGTGGCTGTTCGGCGGTACCCTGCTGGTGGGCGCCGCCATCGGCGTCGCCGGCACGCTGCTGCCCGGGCTGGTCAAGCGAGAGCTTCCCGACAGCGCCGACCTGATGACCGGTGTCTACACCATGGCGCTGTGCCTGGGAGGCGCCCTGGGTGCCGGCCTCAGCATCCCCCTGGCCGAGACGCTGGACGGCTGGGCGCCGGCGCTCACCAGCTGGGCGGCGCTCGCGGCGATCAGCCTGATCGCCTGGCAGACGCTGATGCCGGCATCACCGCCACCGCGGAGGCAAGCCTCGGCCCGCGGCGATACCGGCGCGCTGCTGCGCCAGCCACTGGCCTGGCAGGTCACCCTCTACATGGGCTGTCAGTCCTCGCTGGCCTACATCGTCTTCGGCTGGCTGCCGACCCTGCTGGTGGAACGCGGCTACGACGACGCCGAGGCCGGCTGGATGACCGGCGCCTCGGTGATGCTGCAGCTGGGCGCGGCGCTGTCCGCCCCCTGGCTGGCCCGCCTCGGCCGCGACCAGCGACCGGCGCTGATGCTGGTGCTGAGCCTGATCGCCGGCGGTTTCTGGGTACTGCTGCAGGGACCGATCGAGTGGCGCTGGGCCGGCGTGGCGCTGCTCGGCTTCGGCCAGGGCGGCGGCTTCAGCCTGGCGCTGTCGCTCATCGTGCTGCGTACCGCGGATGCCCGACTGGCCGGCAAGCTCTCCGGCATGGTGCAGGGCGTGGGCTACGCCCTGGCCTCGCTGGGCCCGCTGGGCATCGGCGTGATGCTCGAGCTAGACCTGGGGCTGCCAGGCATCACCCTGGCGTTGACGGCCGTGACTGCCGCCGCCATGGTCTTTGCCCTGCTGGCCGGACGCGATCGTCGCCTGGCCAGCGACGAGACCGGCCACCTCGTGGTGCGCTGACCCCGCCCCACCCCAGGCCCTCTTGTGTGCCGGCGCCGGCGCCCTATCATGGTGGGCGTCTTCCGCCTGGAGCTCCCATGACGTCAACCGCTTCTTCCCTGCTGGTGATCTACACCGGTGGCACGTTCGGCATGGTGGACAGTCCCGACGGACTGATCCCCGGCCACGACATCGAGTCGCGCCTGCGGCGCACCCTGGCGACCCTGCCCCCGGCGCGCCAGGCCGGACTGGCCGACTTCCGACTCATCGCCACGCCGACGCCCATCGACTCGAGCGCCGCCACCCCCGCGGACTGGCAGCGCCTGGCCGGGCTGATCGCCGAACACTACGCCGACCATGCCGGCATTGTGGTGATCCACGGCACCGATACTCTGGCCTGGACCGCCGCCAGCCTGGCCTATCAGCTGCAGGGGCTGGACCGCCCGGTGGTGATCACCGGCGCCATGCAGCCGCTGGAAGCGCCCGGCAGCGATGCGCTGACCAACGTCGAGGCGGCGCTGCGCTTCGCCGCCGATCCGCGGCTGCAGGAGGTGGCGATCTGCTTCGCCGGCCGCCTGCTGCGCGGCGCACGCAGCCGCAAGTGGCAGGCTCGCGAGGCCGACGCCTTCGTCAGCCCCAACCACCCGCCGCTCGGCGAATGGGTCGACGACGACGCCGTGCTCTACCCCGGCCGCGGCCTGGAGCGTGCCCAGCGCGGCGCGCCACGCTTCGAACTGCCCGACTATGCGCCGCTGGCCGCCGGCGCGGTGCCGCGCATCGTGCTGTGGCCGGGGCTCGCCGCCTGGCAGCTCGAGGCCTGGCTGCTGGACGATCGCGTCAAGGGCGCGCTGTTGGAGGTCTGGGGCGGCGGCAACGTGCCCGACGATCCGCGCCTGGCCGGCGTACTGGCCCAGGCCGTCGGCGAGGGCAAGCTGCTCGCCGCCATCACCCAGTGCCCCCACGGGGCGGTGGCCATCGGCCACTACGCCGCCGGTCAGGCGCTGTCCGATGCCGGCGTGCTGTCCGGCGACGACATGACGCCGGAAGCCGCCGTGGCCAAGCTGGTCCACCTGCTGGCCCAGCCGCTCCCCGATGAGGAACGGCGCCGGCGCTTCCTGACCCCGCTGGTCGGCGAGCGTGCCGCCCCCTGAGGCGGAACGGGGGACCGAGCGTTGAAGACGCCTCGACCGCACCATCGCCATGACGGGGCCCGAACGGCTAGAGTGGAGACACACGTCCGCCCGCACAGGTGCCCTGCCATGGAACATCCCGATCATCCGTTCAGCGAACTCTTCGAACAGCTCGGCCTGGCCTCGGAGCCGGCGGCCATCCAGCGCTTCATCGAGCGCCACTCGCCGCTGCCCGAGAACGTGGAACT
This sequence comes from Halomonas sp. SL1, assembly GCF_003030865.2. Lineage (NCBI taxonomy): Bacteria > Pseudomonadati > Pseudomonadota > Gammaproteobacteria > Oceanospirillales > Halomonadaceae > Halomonas > Halomonas sp. SL1. The sequence continues at coordinate 111,177 of NZ_PYUQ02000021.1, forward strand.
GCCCGACGCGCCTTGCTGGAACGAAGGCCAGGCGGAGTTCCTGCGCGAGGCGCTCGAAGCCGACGCCGACTGGGCCGAGGTGGTCGACCATCTCAATGCCTCGCTGCGCAAGGGCTGACCAGGCAGCGCCGGAAAGTGCCTGGAACAAAGCAAAGCCACCAAACGAGAACGCCGCCCGGATGGGCGGCGTTCTCGCTTTCGGATCACGCTATAGTCTGGCCGCGACGCGGTCGAGAATCTGCTGGCTGACGCGATTGACCAACGGTGTCACCGCGCGCTTGACCGCCTTTTCGACCAGCCGGTTATGAATCTCGTACTCCAGGGTCAGCGCCACCTCGGTGCCTTCGGGCACCGGCGTCAGCCGATAGCGGCCTCGGTTCCACACCCCGCTGAGCGATTCCCAGGCCAGCACCTCGGGCGGCTGATGCTCGGTGATCGCCACCTCGAAGGTCCAGTCCATGCGCACCGCGTGCACGTGCCAGCGATAGCGCCCCTCGCCCAGCGGCTCGATGCGCTCGATCAGGTCCGAATAGTCGACGAAGTCCTCGACCCGCTCGAGCAGGGCGAAGACACGCTCGGGCGGCGCCTCGAGAATGGCGCGATGTTCGATGGTGGCCATGCCGGTTCCTTGTGCTGGGGGCCTGTGCTGCCGTGTCAGCTTCACCGAAGGTCCCGGGTGGTGTCCAGCCCGGCACGGCCTCAGGCGAGGTCGCGCATCAGCAGGCCATACGCGAGACGCTCTGGCGCGATGGCGTCGCCCGGCACGGGGATGCGCACCACGTGACCCGATCCCGGGGCCACGCCCACCGCTTCGCCGCGCTTGTTCTCGATGCGTTCGAGGGCGAAACGGCGGTTGCCGCCAGGCAGCATCAGCTCCATGCCGTCACCGACCTCGAAGCGGTTCTTGACGTCGACCTCCAGCACGCCGAGGTCGGGATCGTAACCCAGCACCTCGCCGACGTACTGCTGGTGCACGCCCATCGAGTGGCCCTGCTCGTAGTTCTGGTACAGGTCGTGGACATGGCGGCGATAGAAGCCTTCGGTGTAGCCACGGTTGGCCAAGTTCTCGAGTTCGTCCATCAGGCGCATGTCGAAGGCTCGACCGGCCACGGCATCGTCGATGGCGCGACGATAGACCTGGGCGGTGCGCGCCACATAGTAGGGTGACTTGGTGCGCCCCTCGATCTTCAGCGAGGCCACGCCCATCTCGGCAAGCCTCGGGACGTGCTGAACGGCGCGCAGGTCCTTGGAGTTCATGATGTAGGTGCCGTGCTCATCCTCATGGACCGGCATCAGCTCGCCCGGGCGCGAGCGGTCCTCGATCAGCGCCGTGAGCGTGTCCTGGCCCTCCCTGCCACCGGCGGAGGCGATCATGCCGCCGTCCTGCCTCCTGTCTTGACCCGGTGTCCAGATGCCGCTGGCGTCGTGGGCGGCATTGGCCGGCACCAGGTCGCCGGTCTCGTCCTCGGCGGCCGTCACCGTGCGGTACTTCCAGCGGCAGGCGTTGGTGCAGGTGCCCTGGTTCGGGTCGCGGCGGTTGAAGTACCCGGAGAGCAGGCAGCGCCCGGAGTAGGCGATGCACAGCGCGCCGTGCACGAAGGTCTCGATCTCGAGGTCGGGGCACTCGGCGCGGATCTGGCCGATCTCCTGCAGCGACAGCTCGCGGGACAGGATGATGCGGCGGATGCCCTGCTGCTGCCAGAACGTCGCCGCCGCATAGTTGACGACGTTGGACTGCACCGACAGGTGGATCACCTGATCGGGCCAGCGCTCGCGGATCATCATGATCAGCCCGGGATCCGACATGATCAGGGCGTCGGGACCGGCCTCGATCACCGGCTCCATGTCGCGCAGGTAGGTCCTGAGCTTGCTGTTGTGCGGCGCGATGTTGGAGGCCACATAGAACGCCTTGCCCCGCTCGTGGGCATAGGCGATGCCCTCGTGCAGGTTGTCGACCCTGAAATCGTTGTTGCGCACGCGCAGCGAGTAGCGCGGCTGCCCGGCATAAACCGCATCGGCGCCGTAGGCGAAGGCGTAGCGCATGTTCTTGACGGTGCCGGCGGGCGACAGCAGTTCGGGGGCTTCCATGAGGCTCACATCACCGGTGGCAAAGGGGCGAAGTCTAGCAACGTCGCCTGTCCACGCTGAATGACATGGATCAGCGTCCTTGGCGCCTGTCCCGTTGGTCAAGTACACTGTGCGCCCCTGCCGGACCGGACCCCGGCCAAGGTCCCGCCGCGCCCGTGACGCGCGCCGGGCAGACAAATTCTCCGCCCCACAGGTATCCCATGTCAGAATCCGCCGCACCGGCCACCGTGGTGATCTACTCCGGTGGCATGGACTCCTTTACCGTGCTGCATCGCGCCCTGCGCGAAGGCCGCGAGGTCCACGCCCTGTCCTTCGACTACGGCCAGCGTCATGCCCGCGAGCTCGCGGTCGCCCGCGAGGTCTGCCGCGAGCTGGGCGTGCCCCACCAGGTGGTCGACATCACCGCCATCCATGGCCTGATCGACGCCTCGGCGCTCACCGACTCCAGCCAGAAGCTGCCCGACGCCGACTACGCCGAGGCCAACCTCAAGGCCACCGTGGTCCCCAACCGCAACATGATCCTGCTGTCGCTGGCGATCGCCAAGGCGGTCAACATCGGCGCCGATCGGGTCGACTACGGCGCCCATGGCGGCGATCACGTGCTCTACCCGGACTGCCGCCCCGAGTTCGTCGAGGCCATGAACGACGTCGCCGGCATCGCCAACTTCGAGCCGGTGACCCTGCACGCGCCCTACCTGCGCGCCGGCAAGGACGAGATCCTCGCCGAGGGCCTGGCCATGGGGCTCGACTACGCCAGGACCTGGACCTGCTACCGTGGTGAAGCCTTGGCCTGCGGCCGCTGCGGCAGCTGCCGCGAACGGCTTTCGGCCTTCGCCGCCAACGGCGCCGTCGACCCCATCGCTTATGACACCACCGGCGACGAGGCCGACGTCTCTTCACAGCGGCCCGATGCCGCCGCCTCTTCACAGCGGCCTGATGCCGCCGCCGACGCCGCCGAAGGGTCCGACCATGTATAGCGTCAAGGAAGCCTTCTACTCGCTGCAGGGCGAAGGCGGCCAGGCCGGACGCGCCAGCGTGTTCTGCCGCTTCAGCGGCTGCAACCTGTGGTCCGGGCGCGAGGCCGATCGCGCCGCCGCGGCCTGCCGCTTCTGCGATACCGACATCCGCGGCACCGACGGCCAGCACGGCGGACGCTTCCATGATGCCGAGGCCCTGGTCGATCACCTGACCGCGCTGTGGCCGGATGCCCCGGGCACCGCCACGCCCCAGGTGATCTTCACCGGCGGCGAGCCGCTGCTGCAGCTCGACGAGCCCCTGATCGCCGCCATGCACGAGCGCGGCTTCGACGTCGCCGTGGAGACCAACGGCACCCTGCCGGCCCCGCCGGGCATCGACTGGCTGTGCGTCAGCCCCAAGGGCGAGAGCGTGCTGGCCCAGACCTCCGGCGACGAGCTCAAGCTGGTCTATCCGCAGAGCGACGCCCCGCCCGAGCGCTTCACCGACCTGGACTTCCATCATTTCTTCCTTCAGCCGATGGACACCGCGGCGGTCGGCGGCGGTGACGTCACGGCCGAGACCGTGGCCTACTGCCTGAGCCATCCGCAGTGGCGGCTCTCACTGCAGACCCACAAGATCACGGGGATCGACTGATGACGCTGTTCGTCAACCGCCTCACCCATCTCGACGCCTCCCTGTGGTGCCCCGAACGCGGGCTGATCGGCGCCAGCTGGCGGGTCGACGCCGAACTCGACGGCGAGCTCGGCGAGGACGGCATGCTGTTCGACTTCGGCGAGGTCAAGCCGTGGATCAAGTCGCGCATCGACCAGGGCCCCGATCACACCCTGCTGGTGCCCACCGAGGCGCCCGGCATCAGCGTCCATGAGTGCGCCGAGGGCCTGTGCGTGCGCGCCGAGTCGCCCTACCCGTTCGAGGTCCGCGGCCCGCGCCAGGCTTTCGCCCTGCTGCCCTGGCCGGCCATCACCGCCGAGCGCCTGGCCGAGCACCTGTCGGCCTCGCTCAGCCGCCAGCCGCCGGCCCGGGTCGAGGCGATCCGCCTGACGCTGACCGACGAGGCCATCGACGGCGCCGCCTACACCTACAGCCACGGCCTCAAGCGCCACGCCGGCAACTGCCAGCGCATCGCCCACGGCCACCGCTCGCGGCTGCACGTGTGGCAGGACGGCGAACGGTGCCCGGCGCTCGAGACCGAGTGGGCCGAACGCCTCGCGGATCGCTACCTGGTGGACGAGGCCGACGTGGTCGAGGGCCTGGATGCCGCCTTCACCGGCCGCCTGACCACGCGCTACACGGCCGAACAGGGGCGTTTCGCCCTGACCCTGCCGCGGGAGCGCTGCATCCCGATGCCGACGCCGACCACGGTGGAACATATCGCCGCCTGGCTGGCCGGCGAGATCGCCCGCGAGACCGGCCGCGCCACCCGCGTGCAGGCCTTCGAGGGCATCGACAAGGGGGCGCTGGCGGAGGCCGAGGCGTGAGCTCGCGCCCGGCCATGAGCGAAGAACAGGACGCCGGCGGCTGCCGCCCCGGCTGCGGCGCCTGCTGCATCGCGCCGTCGATCAGCTCGCCGATCCCCGGCATGCCGGACGGCAAGCCCGCCGGGGTGCGCTGCGCCCAGCTCGACGACGACAACCTGTGCCGGCTGTTCGGCCGGCCCGAGCGGCCAGCGGTCTGCGCCCGCTTCGATTACGACCGCGAACTGTGCGGCGACCACCGCGATCAGGCGCTGGCGCGGATCGCCGCGCTGGAAGTCGCCACCTGAGCCTCGACGCCTCACGCTTCCAAAGGCTCTCTCACACGACCTCCCGCACGACACAAAACGCCCGGCGACGCTCGTCTCTCGAGCCTCGCCGGGCGTTTTGCTTCTTCCATGGCACCTCAGGCGTGTGCGCCGTCAGTCCTCCAGGTCGGCGGTATGCGGCAGCCGCTTGTCGAGCAGGGTCCGCCAGCGCACCAGCACCGGGGCATCGCTGTGACTGACCTCGCCCAGCAGGCCCCGGAAGGCCATGCGCGCGTCCTCATCCTCCGGATCGACCATCGTCAGCCAGGCTTCCAGGGCGCACAGCTGCTGGTGCAGGTTGCCGTCGCCGCGTGCCTGCTCGAGCGCCTGCTCGATCAGACCGCGCACTTCCTCGGCGGGATGCCCCAGGCGGTGGCGCACCTTCGCCAGGTGCACCGCCAGTTCGGCGACGAACAGCGTGGTCCGCTCACGGGCAATCAGCAGGCACTGGTCAAGATAGTCCTCGGCCCGGGCCAGCTCGCCCAGCGACGTACAGGCGTCCACCCACCACAGCGAGGGCCGCTGGTAGGGATCGCGACCGGTGACCTCGACGAACTCCTCCTGGGCCGCCTCGATGCGCTTGAGTCCTTCGCGATCGCCGGACAGCGCCCGCTGCCAGCCCAGCACCTGCCGCGCCGAGACCTGCCACAGCTGCAGGTCCGGCGTGCCGGTGATCTCGTAGGCGCGCTCGGCGCGCTGGGACGCCAGATGCTCGTGTCCCACCTGGCGATAGAGCGCCGCGGCATACATCAGCGCCATGGCCAGGCTGCCCGGGTGATTGATGCGCTCGGCCAGGCGGATCGCCGACTCCACCTGCTGCTGAGCGCGATGATAGTCGCCGCGCAGGCACAGCGCCCAGCTCTGGAAGCAGGTGGCCGCCACCTGGGGATGATCGGAGAACGGCAGCCACTCGATCATCATCGGCGAATTGAGCGGGTCGATCTCCTCGAGATGCTCGTAGGCCTGCTGGATGCGGCCGGCCCAGTACTCGCAGCTGGCCCGGGCGAAATCGGCCAGGCGCCGGTAGCGCGGGTCCTCGAGCCGCGCGGCCAGGTCCGCCAACCGCGAGGCCAGCAGGAAGGCATCGGCGTGGGCGTTGCGCTGGCTGCAGCCGACCCACAGGCCCCACTTGACCAGAAACACCTGCTCCAGGTCCTCGCTGTCTTCCGGCACCTCATCGGTACAGGTCAGCAGCTCTCGGGCACGCACGAAGCTCTCGTGGGCGGTGGGTGAGGCGTGCCCTTCCAGAGCGAAGGCGGCCTGGCCACGCACCGTGTGCAGGCTGACCTCGCGTTCTTCCTGGCCTTCCACGTGACGCAGGCTGGCCAGCCCGAAGTCGGCCATGCGCAGCGCGGTGCGGTTGGCGCTGACCTTGAGCGCCTCGCGGGCGGCAAGCTCGAAGTAGCGCGCCCCGCGGGCATGGTGGCCGCTGCGCCGCAGATGGACGGCGAAATCGCCCGGGTGGCGGCTGATCCACACCGGAAAGCGCTCCTCGATCAGCGACACGACCTGGCGATGCAGGGCCACACGCACGTCCCGCGGGCAGGACAGGTAGGCCGCTTCCTGCAGCAGCTGATGGGTGAACTGATACTCGCGCCCCTCTTCCGTCTCGTCGACCGGCTCGACGATCTCCAGGCGGATCATCTGCTCCAGCGCCGCATTCAGCTGCGGCATCTCCCGGTCGCTGCACTCGGCGAGGAAATCGAGCCGGAAGCGGCGGCCGAGCACGGCCGCCACGTGGGCGACCTCGCGGTCGGCGTCGAGCTGGTCGATGCGGCTGGCCAGCAGCCCCAGCAGGCCCCGCGGCAGCTCGTCGAGGTCGACCTGGCGCCCCTCGCGGCGATCCAGGTCGACGCGGCGGCAGATTTCCTGCAGGTACAGCGGCACGCCGTCGCAACGCTCGACGATCTGGCTGCGCAGGCGCGGGCTGAGCTGCAGCCGATAGCGCCGGGCCAGCTGGGTGAGCAGCCGGGACGACTGCATGGGGTCGAGCCGGCCGAGGGTGATCTGCTGATCCCAGTCGAGCGAGGTCGGCAGCGCTTCGCGGCCGTGGTGGCTGGCCACCATCAGGAAAGGACAGTTGATCGGCAGGCGCGCCTGGAGGCCGGCCAGCACCTTGAAGGAGGGCTCGTCGAGCCATTGCAGGTCGTCGACCATCAGCACCAGGGTGCGCGACTCGGTGAGACGTTCGATCAGGCGCTGCAGCACCCCGACCACCAGCTCCACGGCCTCGCCGTTCTGGGTGAGCATGGCCACCTCGCGGGGCTCGCAGACGCCGAGCGCTTCCTCCAGCAGCAGCCGCGACTCGTCGCCGAGGTCTTCCGGCATCAGCGACGCCAGTCGCTCGGCATCGACGTCATCGCCGAAGTGCCAGTGCAGCAGCTGCCGAGCCACGCCATAGGGCTCCTGGATCGACAGCCGGGTGGTGGGCTGCCAGCAGATCGCCGCCTCGCGGCTCTGTTCGAGATGGCGGAAGCCGACCAGCAGCGCCGACTTGCCGAGCCCCGAAGGGCCCCGGACCAGCACGCTCTGGCGCAGCCCGATGCCGGCCCGGGCCAGGGCATCGCGCAGCGTGCGCAGCGCCCCCTCGCGACCGATCAGGCTCGGCGGCAGCGCCTCGCGCCCGCCTTCATTCGCCCCGAGGACCAGCGCCCGCAGCCACACACGGCCGTCGCTGGCCACCAACCGCGAGGAAAGCCGCGGCTGAAGGTCGAGCGCCGGCGGCATGTGCTGGCTGGCCTGCTGGGAAATCACCAGCTCGCTGCCCTGGGAGGCGGCCATCAGTTCCAGCGCGCCCTGGGTCACCTCGCCCAGCGGGTCGACCAGGTGGCGCTCCGGCAGGTAGACCACCTGGCCGCTGTTGAGGCCGGCGGCGAGGCAGATGCCCGGCGGCTCGCCCTCCCCGCTCCAGTGACGGACGCACTCGTCTGAGAGCGAGCGCTGGCAGTGTTCGTAGAGCGCCACCAGCTCGGCGAGCTGGTGGGCCGGACCGTGGGTGCCGAAGCAGGCCAGCCCGATGCCGCCGGCGGCACCGGGCAGCCAGAAGCCGCCCAGGTGATGGCACTGCTGCTCGAGCCAGCGCATCAGCTCGATCTGCAGGGTTAGGCAGGCCCGGGTCTCACCGCGGGTGGAAAGATCCGCGTCCAGCTCCAGGCGAATCGCCATCACCGACAGCTGACGCATCTCGATCTCGTCGTCGCGCAGCGGCGCGCTGTCCGCGGCCAGGGTACGCGAGAAGCCGACGCCGGGGGCGTTGGCCTCGTCGGGGACGCCATCCGACCAGTAGCGCGCCAGCTGAAGGAAGGCGGGGTCCGGCTGCTGGCCGGTCAGCGCCAGCAGCTGAAGGTAGGCGTTGTACTGCTCGTGGGCGGCGGCCAGCTGGCCCTGCTCGGCGAGCTGGCGCACCAGCCGCTCGTGAAAGGGCCCGTAGCCGGAGAAACGGCTGACCAAGGTTTCCAGCAGCGAATCGGGCAGCGGCTCGGACTGTTCCAGCACCGCCTCGGCGTAGCGGATCACGCGCTGACGCCACTCGTTGCGGACCTGGACCAGCCAGCGCTGGAACTCGGCGCAGGCGGCGAGCTGCAGCTCCTCCACCAGGTCACCCTGGTAGCACTCCAGGATGTCTTCCAGGGTCGCCACCTCGGCGGGTGCCTCGAGCATCGACTGGAGCTCGTGGAGGTCGAACCGCCACGCCTCGGGCAGCTCGAAGGCGATGGTCTGGCGGGATACCGACAGCACCTCCTCGGCCTGCTCACCGAGCGACTGACGCAGGCAGTGCAAGGCATGCCGCAGGTTGGTCCGCCCCGAGGAGAGGCCCTGGTCGGGCCACAGCAGTTCGGCGAGGGTCGCGCGGTTGACCGGCTGCTCGTGCAGCAGCAGGTAGACCAGCAGCGCCTTGACCTTGTCGTAACTGAAATGGGTCAGCGCATCGTCGCCCAGGGTCAGCGAAAAATGACCGAATAACGCCAGGCGATCTTGTTCTTCACGGGTTACGGCGTCGGAAGCATCCCGCATGATTGTTAGGCCCTGCTGGGCGGCGCCCCGAACTCAGGCGGGAACACCGCTGTGAAAACGAAATGCCGTATCCGGCATGGTGATCAGCTCGGCTTCTCGCGCGGCGAGGAAGGCGATGCGATCGTCGATGGCCTCCGGGGCGGCCCGGCGGGCCAGCATCAGGTAATCCTCATAGTGACGCCCTTCCGACTTAACCAGACTGCGATAGAACTTGGCAAGCTCATCGTCAAGGTGAGGAATCAAACGGGCGAAGCGCTCGCAGCTGCGGGCCTCGATCAGCGCGCCCACGATCAGGATATCGATCAGCCGCTCGGGATCTTCAGTGCGCACATGGCGCCGCAGCCCCTCGGCATAGCGCGAGGCCGACAGGTGCCGATAGACGATGCCACGTTCCTCCATCAGCTTGACCACCTGCTCGAAGTGCAGCAGCTCCTCGCGGGCCAGCTGGCACATCTTGGTCAGCAGCAGCGGGTGATCCACGTAGCGGTAGAGCAGGCTCATGGCCGTGGAGGCGGCCTTCTTCTCGCACTGGGCGTGGTCGATCAGCAGCAGCTCGGGGTTGTCGAGGGCCCAGTCGATCCAGGCATCGGGGGTCGGGCAGTGAAGAAAGGCGAGCAGCCCCTCGGGCAACAGGTCAACGGGGGATGGAGCGTCGGCAATGGCGGTCATCGAAGGGTCCGGCGGTTCGTGTCTGAAAGCATCAGGAGTGCGAGGCTCTGGCCTCGCGGCGCGCCTCGGCGGCGGCCATCAGATCGGCGGCGAGACGGGCGTGCAGGGTCGTGGCATCGAGCGGCTCGAGCGGCGCCAGGCCGTAACGCGACAGGTCGCGGATACGGTCGCGTCCGACGCGCAGCAGCTCCACCGCCCGGGACAGCGGCGGTTGCTCCGCGCGAAAGCGAATCCGGTGGCGCACCAGCTGGGCTTCCAGGGCGTCGGCATCGACCACGCTCAGATGACGCCCGGCCACGTCGACGCGCAGGGCATCCAGCTCGGCCATGCGCTGCTCCCGCTCGTCGCCGCCCAGGGCCGGCCAGTCGCGAATCTCGTCGTCGATGCGTTGACAGCCGCGGCAGACGCGATCGCCCACCGTCGTCGAACACAGGCCCACACAGGGGGAAGCAACACGCCCCGCCATCGGCACTCCTCTGCGTTGATGAAAGTCGCACCATGGTAACGCGACGCCCGCACACTGGCACCCCGAAGGCGCTCGGACATGACCAGAGACCAAAGTTCGACCCCCGCCATGGCCGGGATTCTTAACATTGTCGACAGTTTCTCCTAGAATAGCGCCACCGTTGACCGTGCTGATTCCGACGAGCCGAGCGACTCGCCGCGGCGTCATCGCCGCCGCAGGACGCTCGGCCACTACCAACCAATGAGGGCCACCACGTGCTTGAAGCCTATCGCCAACATGTCGAGGAGCGCGCCCAGGCGGGCGTTCCGCCGAAGCCGCTGAACGCCGAGCAGACGGCTGCCCTGGTCGAACTGCTGAAGAATCCGCCCGCCGGCGAGGAAGAGGCCATCCTCGACCTGCTGACCAACCGCGTGCCGCCGGGCGTCGACGAGGCCGCCTACGTCAAGGCCGGCTTCCTGACCGCCATCGCCAAGGGCGAGGCCGAGTCCCCGCTGATCGACCGGATCCACGCCGTCAAGCTGCTGGGCACCATGCAGGGCGGCTACAACATCGCCTCGCTGGTCGAGCTGCTGGACGACGACTCGCTGGCCAAGGAAGTGGGCGAGCAGCTCAAGCACACCCTGCTGATGTTCGACGCCTTCCACGACGTGGAAGAGCGCGCCAAGGCCGGTAACGCCGTGGCCAAGGAGATCATCGAGTCCTGGGCCGAGGCCGAGTGGTTCCTCGCAAAGCCCAAGCTGGCCGACAAGATCACCCTGACCGTGTTCAAGGTGCCCGGCGAGACCAACACCGACGACCTCTCCCCGGCCCCGGATGCCTGGTCGCGCCCGGACATCCCGCTGCATGCCAACGCCATGCTCAAGAACCCGCGCGACGGCATCGAGCCGGTCGAGCCCGGCGTCACCGGTCCGCTCAAGCAGATCGAGGAAGTGAAGGCCAAGGGTCACCAGGTGGTCTACGTCGGCGACGTGGTCGGCACCGGCTCCTCGCGCAAGTCCGCCACCAACTCCGTGCTGTGGTTCTTCGGCGACGACATCCCCAACGTGCCGAACAAGCGCGCCGGCGGCTTCTGCTTCGGCGGCAAGATCGCGCCGATCTTCTTCAACACCATGGAAGATTCCGGCGCCCTGCCGGTCGAGATGGACGTCGAGAACCTCGAGATGGGTGACGTCATCGACGTCTACCCGTATGAAGGCAAGGTCTGCAAGCACGGCACCGACGAGGTGCTGACCACCTTCGAGCTCAAGACCCAGCTGCTGCTCGACGAGGCGCGCGCCGGCGGCCGTATCCCGCTGATCATCGGCCGCGGCCTGACCGCCAAGGCCCGCGAATCCCTGGGCCTGGCCCCGTCCGACGTCTTCCGCCTGTCCGAGCAGCCGGCCGACACCGGCAAGGGCTTCACCCTGGCCCAGAAGATGGTCGGCAAGGCCTGCGGCATGGAAGGCGTGCGCCCGGGCATGTACTGCGAGCCGAAGATGACCACCGTGGGCTCCCAGGACACCACCGGTCCGATGACCCGCGACGAGCTCAAGGACCTGGCCTGCCTCGGTTTCCAGGCCGACCTGGTGATGCAGTCCTTCTGCCACACCAGCGCCTATCCGAAGCCGGTCGACGTGGAAACCCACCACACCCTGCCCGACTTCATCATGAACCGCGGCGGCGTCTCGCTGCGTCCGGGCGACGGCATCATCCACAGCTGGCTGAACCGCATGCTGCTGCCCGACACCGTGGGCACCGGCGGCGACTCCCACACCCGCTTCCCGATGGGCATCTCCTTCCCGGCGGGCTCCGGCCTGGTGGCCTTCGCCGCCGCCACCGGCGTGATGCCGCTGGACATGCCGGAATCCGTGCTGGTGCGCTTCAAGGGCCAGCGTCAGCCCGGCGTCACCCTGCGTGACCTGGTCCACGCCATCCCCTACTACGCCATCCAGCAGGGGCTGCTGACCGTCGAGAAGTCCGGCAAGAAGAACGCCTTCTCCGGCCGCGTGCTGGAAATCGAGGGCCTCGAGGACCTCACCGTCGAGCAGGCCTTCGAACTCTCCGACGCCTCCGCCGAGCGTTCCGCCGCCGGCTGCACCATCACCCTCTCCGAGGACAGCGTCAGCGAGTACCTGAAGTCCAACATCACCCTGCTCAAGTGGATGATCGCCAACGGCTATGGCGACGCGCGCACCATCGAGCGCCGCATCAAGGGCATGGAAGAGTGGCTCGAGAACCCGAGCCTGATGCGCGCCGACAAGGACGCCGAGTACGCCGAGGTGATCGAGATCGACCTCGACCAGCTCGACCAGCCGGTGCTGTGCGCCCCGAACGACCCGGACGACGCCCGCCTGCTCTCCGACGTGGCCGGCCAGTCCATCGACGAGGTGTTCATCGGCTCTTGCATGACCAACATCGGCCACTTCCGCGCCGCCGGCAAGCTGCTCGAGAAGCAGCCCGCAGGCAGCCTGAAGACCAAGCTGTGGCTGGCACCGCCGACCAAGATGGACCAGCACCAGCTGACCGAGGAAGGCTACTACGGCATCTACGGCCGCGCCGGCGCACGCATGGAAATGCCGGGCTGCTCGCTGTGCATGGGTAACCAGGCCCGCGTCGCCGCCAAGAGCACCGTGGTCTCCACCTCCACGCGCAACTTCCCCAACCGCCTGGGCGACGGCGCCGACGTCTTCCTGGCGTCCGCCGAGCTGGCCGCCGTGGCCGCGGTCGAGGGTCGCCTGCCGAGCGTCAGCGAATATCGCCGCTACATGAGCGAGTTCGACGCCATGGCCGGCGAGATCTATCGTTACATGAACTTCCACGAAATCGAGGAATTCCAGAAGGCCGCCTCGAACGTGATCCCGGTGAGCCAGGAAGCCTGATCACCGCCATCGTCACCGATGCTCGCAACATCGCAGGCCCGCCGTCCGGCGGGCCGTCGACGACCGAAGCGCCCCGCCCCGTGCGGGGCGCTTTTTTGTGCGCCCTGCCCGCGTCGCGATTCCTCTCAAGGGGGACTTTCCTCATCGCCTGACTGTGGCATCATCGAGGGTACATCGACCGAGGAGACACCCCGTCATGCCTGCCATCGTCACCCCCGATCTGTGCGACGCCTATCCCGAAGTGGCCGTGCTCGAGCCGATGTTCGTCAACTTCGGCGGCCATGAGGCCTTCTTCGGCCCGGTGCGCACCGTCAAGTGCTTCGAGGACAACTCGCTGGTGCGACAGACCGTCAACGAGCCCGGCGACGGCGCCGTGCTGGTGGTCGACGCCGGCGGTTCCACCCGCTGCGCCATGCTCGGCGACCGTCTCGCCGAACAGGCCGCCGGCAACGGCTGGGCGGGCGTGGTGATGTACGGCTGCGTGCGCGACGTGGACGAGCTGGCCGAGACCGAGCTCGGCATCCAGGCCCTGGCCGCCCATCCGCGCAAGAGCGAGAAGCACGGCGAGGGCCAGCGGGACATTCCGGTCAGCTTCGGCGGTGCGACCATCGAGCCGGGCCAGTGGCTCTACGCCGACAACAACGGCATCCTGATCGCCGACGACCGCCTCGTGCTGGACTGACCCCCCGGCGGACACGGTCCGGCGGCTTGCCGCCCGACTGACTCGGCTGGCAGGGTGAGAGCATGCTCCACGACATGCCACCATCATGCTGACCACGCCTCGCCTGAGCGGCGATGTGCTGCGCAGCCTCAAGCACCATCTGCGTCCGCTGATCGCCTTTCACGCCTTCTTCACCCTGCTCGCCTCCAGCCTGCTGCTGCCGGCGGCGGGCTGGGGCCTGGCCCGGATGCTGGGGCGCCTCGACCGCCCGCTGATCACCCTCGAGGCCCTGTTCGCGGTGCTGGGGACACCGGGCGGTATGGCCTGGCTGCTGGCCACGCTGGCCGTCACCTTCCTGATCCTCTACCTGCAGCAGGCCGGCATGACGCTGGTCGCGGTGCGTCCCCGTGACAACCATCTTCGCCTGGCCGCCGAGGCGCTATGGCAGAGCCTGCGACGGCTGCCTGCGCTGTCCGGCCTGGCCCTGCTCCAGGTCGGCACGCAGCTGCTGCTGATACTGCCCGTGGCCGGCATCGTGGTGACGCTCCACGGCCGCCTGCTTGGCGACCTTGATCCCTATTATGTCCAGCAGGTGCGCCCCCCGGTACTGTGGGCCTTCCTCGCCACGATCGGCCCGGTGGTGCTGGGCTGGGCCGCCCTGGCCGCCACCCTCTACACCCGCTGGCATCTGGCCCTGCCGGCGCTGATCCTGGAAGGCGTCGGCCCGCTTCGCGCCCTGAAGCGCAGCGCCCGGCTGACCCACGGCTGGCGCACCGGCATCGCGGCATCGATCCTGGGGCTGCTGGCGGCGATCCTGCTACTGCCCCTTGGGGTCGGGGCCCTCTTCAACGCCCTCTTCACCCCGCTGCTGGGCCATCTCCCCGAGCGTCGCGAGATACTGCTACCCGCCATGCTCGGCTATGTCACCGCCTACGGCCTGGTGACCCTGGCCGCGGTCTTCGTCGGCATCGCCGCCAACGCCTTGCTGGGAAGCTGCCTCTACCTGCGCCTGGCGCACCGCGAGCCTCGTCCGCCGGCGCCGGCAGCCGCACACCCCGGGCGCCTGGCCTGGGGCGTGGAGCTCGGCGTTCTCGCCTTCGCCATCGCCCAGGCCTGGTGGGTCGTCCAGGGCACCACGATCCGCGAGGAGGTCGACAACATCGCCCACCGCGGCAGCTCGATGGCAGCCCCGGAGAACACCCTGCCGGCCATCGAGCGGGCCATCCATGACGGGGCCGACCTGATCGAGGTCGATGCCCGGCTCACCGCCGAGGCCGAGGTGGTGCTCTACCACGACGCCACCCTGTCCCGCCTGGCCGGCGACGATCGCCGCATCGCCGACCTCGATCGCGGCGTGCTCGACAACGTGGACGTGGGCGGGTGGTTCGGCGACCCCTTCGTGGGCACGCGGATTCCCGGCCTGAAGGAGACCCTGATGAGGGTCAGGGGGCGTGCGGGGCTGGTGATAGAGCTCAAGCCGGACCCGGGCCGCCGCCAGCGGCTCGTGAGCCGGGTAGTGGCGATACTGGAGGCCGAGGCCCGGGCACGGCGAGACTGCCGGAACCGCGCGCCGGACGGTGTCCGCCGCGCGGCCTGCGGCGAGCCCGACCTGAGCTCGAGAATATGGCTGGCCGCCCAGTCCTATGAGCTGCTCGATGAGGTCGCCCGCCAGGCGCCCGCGATGCGCCGCATCCTGCTGGCCCAGCTGACGCTAAGGGGCGCCCTTCCCCGGCGCGGCTACGATGCCCTGGCGCTGCGTCACAACCGCATCGACGACCGCGAGGTGAGGCTCGCTCACCGTCACGGCTACGCCCTGATGGCCTGGACCGTCAACGACCCGGCCCGCATGTCCCGACTGATCGACCTCGGCGTGGATGGCATCATCACCGATCGCCCGGCCGCGCTGCGCCGGCTGCTCACCGAGCGCCGTTCGCTGGGCGACGGCGCCCTGCTGCTGCTGAAACTGCGTCACTGGCTGCGTGATTAGGCGTGACGCCGACAGCGCCAGCTCGCCAACAGGCCGACCAGCGCGACACCGATCAACGCCATCGCGCCCCAGCCCACGGCCTCGACCAGCTGGCGAAAGGCATCGGGGGCGTGCTGGGGCCGGGCCACCATGCCATGGGCGACCAGCCGCCCGCCGCCGTACAACGCGGCGAGCAGCACGGCCAGGGGCCAGGCGCCGCGCAGCGGTGCCAGCGCCATGGTCAGCCGCCACGGCGGCGACGGCTCCGCCTTCTTGTCGCGGCGCGCGGCATCCTTTCCAGCGGCGGCGGCGTCACGGCGTGACGACGACGCTCGCCCCTTTTCCTTGGACGGTGCCTTGCTTGACGCCCTGGCCGACGCCTTGGCGGCCGCCTGCCTGCCCTGCGACGCCCTGGCAGCCGTCTTCTTCTTTCTTCCGGCCGGCGCACGGCGCCCCAGACGCGCGAAGGCCCAGCGCAGCATCCGCCAGACGATCCATCCGAAGGTGAAGCACACGGTCAGGGCCAGCCCGCCCATTACCAGAAAATACGCCATCGGGCGGCTCCTCGAGACAATCAACCGCCCATGATGCCAAAAGCCGCGCCCTCTGTGGGGCTTCAGGGCAGCACGATCACCGGAATCGTCGGCCGCGACAGCCAGTCGGCGTCCTCCGCCAGCAGCGCCCGCAGCGTCTCCCGGCGCATCAGCAGCGCACCGCCGCGACAGGTCGCCAGCCGACGCGACAGCGCGGCCGCGCCCTCGAACCTCAGCGGCATGGCCTCGCCGAACAGAGCCCGCAGCGGATCGGGCACGCACGGAGACTCACCGGCCACGGACGCCACCAGCAGCGGCCCCGCGGCCGCCTCGTGCCAGACCAGCACCGGGCAGGGCGCCGACAGCATCAGCGCGAGACCGCTCGCCCCGAGCCATGCCGTCGACGCGCCCGTCTCGCCGGCCCGGTTCAGCAGCAGCAGGTCGCCGGGCACGGCCAGCGCCAGCGTCTCCTCGAGCACCCGGCCACGCCGCACCTGAAGCGAATGCGGCAGCTGCCGCCCCGCCACCGCACGGGCCAGGGCCTGGCGCACCCGCTCGCCCTGGCGGGCCAGCCCGGCCTCGAGCGCGGCGACGCTGAGCCGGCGCACTCGACCGGAATGGCCCCCGACCTCCCGGGCGAAGGGAAAGGCCGCGCTGTGCAGCAGGTCCTGATCCTCGACGACCAGCACCACCAGCTCGCGCCCCTGCCGCTCGGCGAGACGCACCGCCGCGGCGAGCGCCGCCTGAGCAGGACCGGCAGCATCGTGCAGCGCAAGCACCCTCGCCGGTGTCTCGGGCACCGCCTCCAGGGCGGGACCGGCGTCGTCAGGCTCACTCATCGCCCTTGTCCTCATCTTGCCGGCCGCCGTCGTCATCGCGATGACGCACCGCCTGGCGGAAGCTCGCCAGCCGCTCGGCGACCCGCGCCTCCAGATCGAGGTCCGGCTCGCCGGCGGTCAGCAGCGCCAGCGCCTCCTCCACCCGACGAATCGCATAGAGCCGAAAGCGGCCATCGGCCACGGCCTCGCGCACCTCGGCGTCGAGCATCAGGTGCTCGACGTTGGCCTCGGGCAGGATCACCGCCCGCCCCTCGAGCTCGCCCCGCGCCCGGCACACGGCGAAGAAGCCCTCGATCTTCTCGTTGACGCCGCCCACCGCCTGCACCTCGCCGTACTGGTTGATCGAGCCGGTCACGGCGAAGCGCTGGTCCAGCGGCACCCGGGCAATGGCGGACACCAGCGCACAGGCCTCGGCCACCGAGGCGCTGTCACCCTCGACGCCGCCGTAGGACTGCTCGAAGGCCAGACTGGCCGACAGCGACATCGGCGCGTCCGGGGCATAGCGGCCGGCCAGCCAGCGCGACAGGATCATCACCGCCTTGGCGTGGATCGGACCGCCGAGCTTGGCCTCGCGCTCGATGTCGACCACCTGGCCGTGGCCCGGACGCGCGGTGGCGGTGATGCGGATCGGCTGGCCGAAGCCATGGTCGGTCAGGCGCATCACGGTCAGGCCGTTGACCTGGCCGATCCGCCGGCCGTCGGTGGCGATCATCAGGGTGCCGCGCAAGATCTGCTCGTGACTGCGCTCGCGAATCCGGTCGGCGCG
The DNA here is from genome assembly GCF_003030865.2 of Halomonas sp. SL1. Classification (NCBI taxonomy): domain Bacteria; kingdom Pseudomonadati; phylum Pseudomonadota; class Gammaproteobacteria; order Oceanospirillales; family Halomonadaceae; genus Halomonas; species Halomonas sp. SL1. The sequence goes on from NZ_PYUQ02000021.1 coordinate 128,795, forward strand.
ACGGCGCTGCTCGGCCACGGTGCGTTCCACGGCGGCCCGATCGATCGCCGCCTCGCCGGCGGCCTCCGCCCAGTGATCGGCCTCCACCAGCAGATCGTGCAGGTCGCGATGGCGCGCGATGAGCCGCTGCTGGTCGTCGGCCAGGCGACCGGCCCGCTCGATCACCGCCGCCACCCCCTCGGCGGTCAGCGGCCGGAGATCGGCCTCGGTCGCCAGCCTCGCCACCATGCGCGCATAGTCCTCGAGCCCGGCGGGCGTGCGATCCAGCGTGTCGTCCATGTCGGCCTGAACCTTGAACAGCTCCAGGAAGTCGGGGTCGTGCTCGCAAAGCAGGTAATAGAGCAGCCGGTCGCCGAGCAGCACCACCTTGACGTCCAGCGGCACCGGTTCCGGCTCCAGGGACAGGGTGCTGATCAGCCCGTAGGCCTGCTCGAGGGACTCGGTGCGGATGCGCCCGGTCGACAGTACCCGCTTGAGGGTCTCCCAGGCCCCGGGCTGGCTGAGCAGGCCGCGCACGTCGAGCACCAGATAGCCGCCGTTGGCATGGTGCAGCGCGCCGGGGCGAATCAGCATGAAGTCGGTCAGCAGGGTGCCGTTCTGCACCTGATGCTCGATCCGGCCCACCAGATGCTGGTGGCTGGGCAGATCCAGATGGATCACCGGCGCCCCGCTGGCGTCGGCGCTGTCGACCAGCAGGTTGAGCCGGAAGCGGCTGAACACCGCCTCCGGCGGGATCTCGGGATCGTCCTCGCGGAAGCTCTCGACGTGGAACAGCAGCGCCTCGCGTATCGCGGTGAAATGCGCCAGTACGGCCTCCTGCGCGTCGTAGCGGGCCTCGAGCTCCTCCAGCGGCGCATCGATGGCGTCCCGGAGCATCTCCTCGTTGAGCGCGCCGACCTGCTCGCGCAGGGTCTTGGCCAGCCGGGGCAGCTGGCGGATGGCCTGGGCGAGCTTGGTCTGCAAGATCTCGACGGTGCGCTCGATGCGCTCGCGCTCGGCCTGATCGAGCTGCTGGTAGGCGTCGGGCGAGAGCATCTCGCCCTCGGCATCGGCCGGCGCGAAGGTGAAGCCGCTGGGCGTGGACAGCAGCAGGATGTCGTGCTCGCGGGCCTCGCGGCGCACCGCCTCCACCGCATCGCGCTGCCGCTCGCCCATGGCCTGCTCGAGCTCGTGGAGTCGATTCTGGTATTCGTCGCTCTCGAACACCGCGGGAATGGCGGCGGAGAGCTCCTCGATCAGCCGCTCGATATCGCCGCGCAGCTGGCGCCCGAGCCCCGGCGGCAGGCGCAACAGCAGCGGCACGCTGGGATCGTCGAAATTGTAGCGATAGCAGAGATCGGGCGGCGGCGGCGCCGATGCCGCCTGCCGCTCCAGAAAGCGGGTCACCAGGCCTTGCAGGCCGTGGTCGGGAGGCCCCAGCACGTAGAGGTTGAAGCCGTCATGGCGAATCGCCGTGCCCAGCGTCAGGGCGTCCCGCGCCCGGGGCTGGCCTTCGATCATGTCCAGCGGCGCCAGCTCGCTGGTCAGAGCGAAGTCGAAGTGCTCGCTCGGGCAGCGCCGGAACACCGCCTCCACCTCGAGGGGTTCCACCATGGTCCGTCTCCCTTGTCGTCGGAGACAGTATGGTGGATGCCCGGGAAGGCGGCTCTATGCGGATCAGTCGAGCACGTCGCGGATCACGTCGTAGATGATGTCGTTGGTGATATCGACCAGCACCGCATCGACACCGACGCGGCGCCATTCGTAGCCGTCGTAGTGCGGCAGGTCGCGACGGATGTCGTCGTCGAACCGCTTGCCGATGCCGGGAGGCATGGGCTTGCCGCGGGCCAGGTTCTGCCGCACCCCCGGGGGAATCGAGGCGCGATCCTCACGGGCATAGCGATCGCGATGCCCGTAAAAGATATCGCGGATCAGCGCTTCCTCGAGGCTGGGGCCGTCACGGCCATAGCGGTCGCGGTCACGATCCCAGTCCCGATCATCGAAGCGGCGCTCCTCGTGTCGCTCGCGATCCCGGTCGGTCGCGTCCCGGTGCAGCCGTTCCGATGGCCCCTGACTGCCCTGTCCTCCCTGTCCTCCCTGTCCGCCCTTGGCATGCTCCGGCGGTCCGCCGCCGTTGCCGGGATTGGCCAGCGCCGGCAGCGCCACGAGGCCGAGGATCAGGGCGCCGGTCGGCGCCAGGCGATGGAATCGACGTCTCTGTGAGGGCATGACGGGCATTCTTCCTTTGCCTGAGTGATGCCTGCAGTCTAGCCACTCGCGCGCCATCGAGCGTGCAAAGGGCGTGCAGAAACGACGACACCCGGGCCTTGGCCCGGGTGTCGTGATGTCCGACTCAGCGATCTCGGGCGATCAGCCCAGGGTTTCGCCGGCCAGCATGAACCAGGTTTCCAGTACCGCGTCCGGGTTCAGGGACACGGAGTCGATGCCCTGCTCCATCAGCCACTTGGCGAGGTCGGGGTGGTCGGACGGGCCCTGGCCGCAGATGCCCACGTACTTGCCCTGGGTCTTGCAGGCCTGGATGGCCATGGACAGCAGCTTCTTGACCGCCGGATTACGCTCCTCGAAGAGGCCGGCGACGATGCCGGAGTCGCGGTCGAGGCCCAGGGTCAGCTGGGTCAGGTCGTTGGAGCCGATGGAGAAGCCGTCGAAGTACTCGAGGAACTCGTCGGCCAGCAGGGCGTTGGCCGGCAGCTCGCACATCATGATGACCTTGAGGCCGTTGTCGCCGCGCTTCAGGCCGTTGGCGGCCAGCAGGTCGATGACGCCGCTCGCTTCCTCGGTGGTACGCACGAAGGGCACCATGATCTCGACGTTGTCGAGGCCCATCTCGTCGCGCACGCGCTTGATCGCCCGGCACTCCAGCTCGAAGCAGGCCTGGAAGTCCTCGGAGAGGTAGCGCGAGGCGCCGCGGAAGCCGAGCATCGGGTTCTCTTCACCCGGCTCGTAGAGCTTGCCGCCGATCAGGTTCTCGTACTCGTTGGACTTGAAGTCCGAGAGGCGCACGATGACCCGCTGCGGGTAGAAGGAGGCCGCCAGGGTGGAGACGCCTTCGACCAGCTTGTCGACGTAGAAGCTGACCGGGTCGTCGTAGCCGGCGGTACGCACGTCGATGGTCTGCTGCAGATCCGGCGACAGGGTCTCGTAGTCGAGCAGCGCCTTGGGGTGCACGCCGATCATGCGGTTGATGATGAACTCCAGGCGCGCCAGGCCGACACCGGCGTTGGGCAGGCCGGCGAAGCTGAAGGCGCGGTCCGGGTTGCCGACGTTCATCATGATCTTGAACGGGATTTCCGGCATGGCGTCGACGCTGGTGACGTTGCGCTCGAAGGCCAGCTGGCCGTCGTAGACGTGACCGGTGTCGCCCTCGGCGCAGGACACGGTGACCTCGCGGCCGTCCTCGAGCACCTCGGTGGCGTCGCCGCAGCCGACCACGGCCGGGATGCCCAGCTCGCGGGCGATGATCGCCGCGTGGCAGGTACGGCCGCCGCGGTTGGTGACGATGGCCGAGGCGCGCTTCATCACCGGCTCCCAGTCGGGGTCGGTCATGTCGGTGACCAGCACGTCGCCGGCATGGATCTTGTCCATGTCCTCGGGGGTCTCGACGACCTTGACCGCGCCGCTGCCGATGCGCTGACCGATGGCCCGGCCGGTCACCAGAGTGCGGCCTTTTTCCTTGAGCTGGAAACGCTCGAGCTTGCCGCCTTCCTGCTGGGAGACCACGGTTTCGGGGCGCGCCTGGACGATGTAGAGCTTGCCGTCGTCGCCGTCCATGGCCCACTCGATGTCCATCGGGCGGCCGTAGTGCTGCTCGATGATCACCGCCTGGCGAGCCAGTGCCATGACCTGCTCGTCGTCGACGCAGAAGCGCGCGCGGTCGGCCAGCGGGACGTCCACGGTCTCGACCGACTTGCCGGCGCTGGCATCCTCGGTGTAGACCATCTTGATCAGCTTGGAGCCCAGGTTGCGACGCAGCACGGCCGGGCGGCCGGCGGCCAGGGTCGGCTTGTGGACGTAGAACTCGTCGGGGTTCACCGCACCCTGCACCACGGTCTCGCCCAGGCCCCAGGAGGCGGTGACGAAGACCGCATCGCGGTAGCCGGACTCGGTGTCCAGGGTGAACATCACGCCGGAGGCGCCGGTCTCGGAGCGCACCATCTTCTGGATGCCGGCGGACAGCGCCACGTTCTCGTGGGCGTAGCCGCGGTGCACGCGGTAGGAGATGGCGCGGTCGTTGAACAGCGAGGCGAACACCTCGTGCACGGCACGCTTGATGTTGTCGAAGCCTTCGATGTTGAGGAAGGTCTCCTGCTGGCCGGCGAAGGACGCGTCCGGCAGGTCCTCGGCGGTGGCGGAGCTGCGCACCGCGACCTTGAGGTTGGGGTGCATGGCGGCGAGCTTGTCGTAGCTCTCGCGCAGGGCGGCCTCGAAGGTCGGGGGCAGCGGCGTGTCGATCACCCACTGGCGGATCTGGGCACCGACGCGGGCCAGCTCGGCGACGTCATCGACGTCCAGCGTGGACAGCGCCTGGTTGATGCGCTCGTTGAGGCCTTCGTGGGACAGGAACTCGCGGTAGGCGTGGGCGGTGGTAGCGAAACCGCCGGGCACGGTGACGCCGGCCTCGGCCAGGTTGGAGATCATCTCGCCGAGCGAGGCATTCTTGCCGCCGACGCGCTCGACGTCGTTCATGCCCAGCTGATCGAACCACTGAATGTAATCGTCCACGAAACCCCCTTAGGATTGGAAACCGACACCGGAAAGTGCATGACGCAGCGTCATGGGTGGATGCGAACGACTCTATCAACGGCCTTCCATATTCGCCATTGGTCTAACAGCTAAGTCACTGAAGGTTTTTTACAACAATTCGCCGATCCTGGCGTTTCCTGTAGTCGCGCTTGTCTGGCCCCGCGCGAGACTCGACAATGAGGCCATTCTCCCCCGCCCGAGCGAGCCCCATGACACGCACCGCCTTCTTCATTTCCGACGGCACCGGCATCACCGCCGAGAGCCTGGGTCGCAGCCTGCTGGCCCAGTTCGAGAACGTCGAGATCCGCATGCTGACCAAGCCCTACATCGACAGCGTCGAAAAGGCCAAGCGCCTGGTCGAGGTGATCCAGGCCACCGCGGTCAAGGACGGCAACACGCCGATCATCATCGACACCATCGTCGACCAGGACGTGCGCGCCGTGATCCGCGACGCCGAGGGCTTCCAGGTCGACATCTTCTCGACCTTCCTCGAGCCGCTGGAGCAGGAGCTGGCCACCCACTCCTCCTACAGCGTGGGCCGTACCCACGCCATCGGCAGCGACGATGTCTACATGGACCGCATCCAGTCGGTGCACTTCGCCCTGGACAACGACGACGGTGCCCGCACTCACCAGTACGACAAGGCGGACATCATCCTGGTCGGGGTGTCACGCTGCGGCAAGACGCCGAGCTCGCTGTACCTGGCGCTGCAGTTCGGCATCCGCGCCGCCAACTACCCGCTGACCGAAGACGACCAGGACGAGAACGGCAGCCTCAAGCTGCCGCCGGTGCTGGCCAAGCATCGCCACAAGCTGTTCGGCCTGACCATCGATCCGCGCCGGCTGGCGGCGATCCGCCACGAACGACGTCCCAACAGCCGCTACAGCTCCATGGATCAGTGCGTGCAGGAAGTGGCCGAGGCCGAGGCGCTGTATCGTCGCATGCACATCCCCTACATCGATACCACGCGCTTCTCGGTGGAGGAGATCTCGACACGGATGATCGCCGAGACCGGCATCAGCCGACGCTTCTCGCCGCGCTGACCAGGCCTCAGGGAACACCGGGCCCAGGTCACGAAGCGCCTCAACGCACGATATTCAGCCGCCGCAGCCGCGCGATCGCCTCGGCGTCGAGGCCCAGCTCGGCGAGCACGGCATCGCTGTCCTGGCCAAGGCCCGGCGGCGGGCAATCGGAGGTGGCGCTCTCGCCGTCGAAGCGCAGCGGGTTGGCCATCTGCGGCACCGTCCGGCCATCGGCATGCGCCAGGCTGCGGCACAGGCCGCGATGACGCACCTGAGGATCGTCGAAGGCCTCGGTCAGGGTATTGATCGGCCCGGCAGGAACGCCGAGGGCCTCGAGGTCGGCCAGCCAGGCATCGCGCGGCCGGCTCAGGAACACCTCGGCGATCCGCGGGACCAGCGCCTCGCGGTGCGCGACCCGGGCGGCGTTGGTGGCGAAGGCGGGATCGTCGACCCAGTCCGGATGCCCCAGCAACTCGGCCAGGCGCGCGAACTGGGCGTCGTTGCCCACCGTCAGCACCAGGTAGCCGTCGTCGCAGGCGAAGGCCTGATAGGGCACGATGTTGGGGTGGGCGTTGCCGTGGCGGGCGGGATTCTCGCCCGTCACCCGGGCGTTGAGCGCCTGATTGGCCAGGGTCGCCAGCTGGACGTCGAGCAGCGCCACGTCGATATGACGCCCCTCGGAGGGTGATGACCCCTTGCCCTGCTGCCGCTCGTACAGCGCCGCCAGCACGCCGATAGCGGCATAGAGGCCGGTCATCACGTCGGTGATCGCCACCCCGGTCTTCATCGGCATGCCGTCGGGCTCGCCGGTCAGGCTCATCAGCCCGCCCAGGGCCTGGATCATGAAGTCATAGCCGGCGCGATGGGCGTAGGGGCCATCCTGGCCGAAGCCGGTGATCGAGCAGCCGATCAGGCCGGGGTTCACTGCCTTGAGACTCTGATGATCGAGCCCGTAGCGGGCCAGACCGCCGACCTTGAAGTTCTCCAGCACCACGTCGGCGCCGGCGGCGAGCCGACGCACCAGCGCCTGGCCCGCCTCGGTGGCGATATCCACGGCCAGCGACTGCTTGCCGCGATTGGCGCAAAGGTAATAGGCCGCCAGACGCTCGGCGCGCTCTTTGCCGCCCTCTTCGCCATCTCCCCCTCTGCTCCCTTCGCCGCTCACCTCGCTCTCCAGCCAGGGCGGCCCCCAGCCGCGGGTATCGTCGCCGCGCACGGGGTGCTCGATCTTGATCACCCGGGCGCCCAGGTCGGCCAGCAGCTGCCCCGCCCAGGGCCCGGCCAGCACCCGAGACAGGTCCAGCACCACCACGCCTTCCAGCGGTCCGCTCATTGAGTTCCCCCTCCTCTCGGAGCTGCTCCGGCGTCAAGCCATCGAGGAGGCGCTGTGAATACCTCCCTGTACGCTACCGACGCCTTCCTTGGCGTAGGACCTCCTCTCAGGCTTGCCCCCGGCGCTCCTCGCTCGTCGATATAAGCGTTATCCGGTGAAGGCCTGAATGCCGGTCTGCGCCCGGCCGAGTATCAGCGCATGAATATCGTGGGTGCCCTCGTAGGTGTTGACCGCCTCGAGATTCATGACGTGGCGGATCACCGGATACTCGTCGCTGATGCCGTTGCCGCCATGCATGTCCCGCGCCTGCCGAGCGATGTCCAGGGCCTTGCCGCAGTTGTTACGCTTGATCAGCGAGATGGTCTCGGGCACCAGCTGGCCGTCGTCGATCATCCGCCCCACCCGCAGCGCGGCTTGCAGCCCCAGCGCGATCTCGGTCTGCATGTCGGCGAGCTTCTTCTGGATCAGCTGATTGGCGGCCAGGGGGCGACCGAACTGCTGCCGGTCGAGGGTGTACTGACGGGCGGCGTGCCAGCAGGCCTCGGCGGCGCCCATGCTGCCCCAGGCGATGCCGAAGCGGGCACGGTTGAGGCACGAGAAGGGCCCCTTGAGGCCGGTGACGCCGGGCAGACGGGCGTCGTCCGAGACCTCCACGTCCTGCATCACGATCTGACCGGTGGTCGAGGCGCGCAGGCTGAACTTGCCGTCGATCCTGGGGGCCGACAGTCCCGTCATGCCCTGCTCCAGCACGAAACCGCGGATCGTGCCCTCCTCGTCCCGGGCCCAGACCACGAAGACGTCGGCGATCGGCGCGTTGGTGATCCAGGTCTTGGTGCCGCTGAGCCGCCAGCCACCGCCGGTGCGCCGGGCACGGGTCGACATGGCGCCGGGATCGGAGCCGTGATCCGGCTCGGTGAGACCGAAGGCGCCGACCCACTCGCCGCTGGCGAGCTTCGGCAGGTAGCGATCCTTCTGGGCCTCGCTGCCGAAGGCGTGAATCGGGTACATGACCAGGCTCGACTGCACGCTCATGGCGCTGCGATAGCCGGAGTCGACCCGCTCGACCTCGCGGGCGATCAGCCCGTAGCTGACATAGTTCATCCCGGCGCAGCCGAAGCCGTCGATGGTCGCCCCGAGCAGGCCGAGCTCGCCCATCTCGGTCATGATCTCGCGATCGAAGCGCTCCAGGCGGTTGGCCTCGCGCACCCGGGGCAGCAGCTGCTCCTGGCAGTAGTCGTGGGCGGTCTGCTGGGCCAGGCGTTCGTCGCCGTCCAGCTGATCGATGAGGCGGAAGGGGTCATCCCAGGTCATGGGAGTGATCTGGCTCATGGGGGTGCTCCGGTAAATTTCTACATTTTATAAAAATGTAGACCCTAGAAGCCTCCTTGCCAAGCCAGACCAAGGGCGAAGGAATGAGGGGAAAGCAACGAGAGAAGCAAGACGCAAAGGGAGGCCGGCCGCCGGCGCCGCGACAGCGCCGGCGGCGAGGCCTTATTCCTCTTCGGCGCGCGGCAGGATGGCGTTGAGTAGGATACCCACCAGCGCGGCGAGACCGACGCCCTGCAGCGTGAACTGGCCACCGCCGAGCTGCATGCCGCCGATGCCGAAGACCAGGATCAGCGACACCACCACCAGGTTGCGCGGTGCGGTCAGCGGCTTGCCGGCGCGCACCAGGGTGTTCATGCCGACCACCGCGATGGAGCCGAACAGCAGGGTCATGATGCCGCCCATCACCGGGCCGGGAATGGTCTGCAGCACGGCACCGAGTTTGCCGAGGAAGGACAGCAGCACGGCGATCACCGCGGTGACCACCATGATCCGCGGATTGAAGGCGCGAGTCAGGGTTACGGCACCGGTGACCTCGGAGTAGGTGGTGTTGGGCGGGCCGCCGAACAGCGAAGCCGTGCAGGTCGCCAGACCGTCGCCCAGCAGGGTGCGGTGCAGGCCGGGCTTGTCCAGGTAGTTGCGACGCGTCACCGAGCCGATGGCGATCATGTCACCGATGTGCTCCACCGCCGGGGCGATGGCCACCGGAATCATGAACAGCACCGCCGCCCAGTGGAAGCTCGGCGCCACGAACTCGGGCATCGCCAGCCAGGCCGCCTCACGCACCGGCGTGTAGTCGACCACGCCCATCAGCGCGGCCAGCACATAGCCGGTGACGATGCCGCCGAGGATCGGGATCAGGCGGATCAGGCCGCGGCCGAACACCGCCAGCACCAGGGTCACCAGCAGGCTGGCCATGGACAGCACCATCGCTCGGCCGTAGCCGATGGCATCGCTGGTGCCGCCGGTGGCCATGTCCACCGCGACCGGCGCCAGGGCCAGGCCGATCACCATGATCACCGGGCCCACCACCACCGGCGGCAACAGGTGATGCAGCCAGACGGTGCCCTTGAGGCGCACGATCTGAGAGATCACCACGTAGACCACACCGGCGGCCAGCAGCCCGCCGAGGGTCGCGGACACGCCGAAGCTCGCCACCGAGCCCTGGATCGGCGCGATGAAGGCGAAGGACGAGGCCAGAAACACCGGCACGCTGTTGCGGGTCACGGCGTGGAACACCAGGGTGCCGATGCCGGCGGTGAACAGCGCCACGTTGGGATCGAGACCGGTCAGCAGCGGCACCAGCACCAGCGAGCCGAAGGCCACGAACAGCATCTGGGCGCCGACGATCAGCGTACGCAGCGGGGATTCGACCGTCGGGGCGGTCGAGGAAGCGGTACTTTCCGTCATCCGAAATCTCCGTAAGAGCCAGGCAGAAAAACGCCCCAGAAGAAGGGGCGTCAAAGCAAAGAATCTATTGTTGAGCGGGCACCACGGCGAGCGACGACCGGCTAGCCTCGTTCCCGACGAGGGCTACGCATTTCCCACAGTCCCTGTGGGTCACAAGGCAAGAAGCGAGGAAAGAGCGGAGTTTACTGAAGTAAATGAGCATCTTGATCGGACTCGCGTGCGAGGCGCTTCTTGTCAATGGTTCGAGCGCAGCCAGGTGCCGGTCAACAATCAGCGGGTGCCGAAGATCTTGTCCCCGGCATCCCCCAGCCCGGGGACGATGTAGCCGTGCTCGTCCAGGCGCTCATCCACCGCGGCGGTGTAGATCTCGATGTCCGGGTAGGATGCCTGCACGCGCTCGATGCCCTCGGGCGAGGCCACCAGCACGATCACCTTCATGTGCTGGCAGCCGCGCTCGCGCAGCATGTCCAGCGTCGCGACCATGGTGCCGCCGGTGGCCAGCATCGGATCGATGACGATGGCCATGCGCTCGTCCATCTCGCCGGCGAACTTGGAGAAGTACGGCACCGGCTCGAGGGTCTCCTCGTCGCGGTAGAGGCCGACCACGCTGATCCGCGCGCTGGGAATCAGATCGGTGACGCCGTCGAGCATGCCGAGACCGGCACGCAGGATCGGCACGATAGTGGTCTTCTTGCCCTTGAGCTGCTGGACGGGAATCTTGTTGCCGCTCCAGCCGTCGAGCTCGGTGGTTTCCAGCTCCAGATCCTGGGTCGCCTCGTAGGTCAGCAGCTTGGCCACCTCGCCGGCCAGTTCTCGGAAACTCTTGGTGCTGATACCGGCCTCGCGCATCAGTCCCAGCTTGTGCTGGACCAGGGGATGCTGGATGGCATGGACACTCATGGGGCGGACCTCTTCGGGCGTGGGGATTCGTCGGCAAGCTTAGTCGCACACGGGGCGTGCGCAAAATCGCGCGCCATTCTACCCGCAAGCCGGCCCAAGGTTAAGGCGACCGTTGACAGCGGAACGACACGACTCGATCGTCGTGGAACAGGCGTTGAACGACGCGAAATCAGCGACGGAAACGGCCGTTCCCGGGCGAGTCGCCACTCCCGGGAACGGCGGTCCGTCACTCCGGCGTGGCCGGCAGCTGCCAGTCGACCGGCTCACGGCCGTGCTCGGCGAGGAAGGCATTGGCTCGCGAGAAGTGGTGGTTACCGAAGAAGCCGCGGTGCGCCGACAGCGGCGACGGGTGCGGCGACTCCAGCACCAGATGGCGCGAGGTGTCGATCAACGCCTTCTTCTGGCGCGCGTGGCTACCCCACAGCAGGAAGACCGTGGGCTCGGCGTGCTCGCTGACCGTGGCGATGGCGCGATCGGTGAACGTCTCCCAGCCCTTGCCGCGATGGGAGCCGGCGTTGCCCTGCTCCACCGTCAGCGAGGTGTTCAGCAGCAGCACGCCCTGGCGCGCCCAGTGCTCCAGGTTGCCGTGGTCGACGGGCACGAAGTCGACGTCGGTGGCCAGCTCCTTGTAGACGTTGACCAGCGACGGCGGAATGCGTACCCCGGGACGCACCGAGAAGCACAGGCCGTGGGCCTGGCCCGGCCCGTGGTAAGGGTCCTGGCCGAGGATCACCACCTTGACCCGATCCAGTGGCGTCAGCTCGAAGGCGCGAAACCAGTCGGAGGAATGCGGGTAGATGACCTTGCGGGCGGCCTTCTCGGCCGCCAGGAAGTCACGCAGCGCCTGCATGTAGGGCGCGGCGAACTCGTCGCCGAGCCAGCGCTGCCAGCTGTCGGGTAACGGGCTATTCATGCGTCAGCGCTTGATCCGGTCGGCCAGGGGTTCGACATAGGTCACCCCCATGTCCCAGGGGAACTGGATCCAGCAGTCCTGGGCCACCTCGGTGAGGTACTGGTCAACCAGCGGGCGCCCCTCCGGCTTGGCATAGACGGTGACGAAGTGTGCGCGAGGCAGCATCTCGCGTACCTTGCGCGCCGTCTTGCCGGTATCGACGAGATCGTCCACCAGCAGCCAGCCGTCGCCGTCGTGGTCGACGCCCTTAATCACCTCGAGCGCCCCCTGGTCCTGCCCCTCGTAGCTCTTGATACAGACGGTGTCGATCAGTCGCACATTGAGCTCGCGGGCGATCAGCGCCGCCGGAATCAGGCCGCCGCGGGTGATGGCGACGATGCCCTGGAAGTCGCGCTCGACCAGTCGATGGCAAAGCTCGCGCACGTCCCGGTGCAGCTGGTCCCAGGACACGGTGAAGTGCTGGTGATAGCGATGACTCATGATGGCGTCACTCGTCCTCGGTGAAGGAACAGACCGCGAAGACGTTGAAACCGGCCTCGCGAATACGATCGGCGCCACCCAGGTCCGGGAGGTCGACGATGGTGGACGTCTCCACCACATGGCCGCCGCTGCGGGTGATCAGCTTGGCCGCGGCCAGCATGGTGCCACCGGTGGCGATCAGGTCGTCGACCACCAGGATGCGGTCGCCCTCGCGGAAGGCGTCGCTGTGCAGCTCGACCTCGGCTTCGCCGTATTCCAGCGTATAGGTCTCGCTGATGGTCTTGAACGGCAGCTTGCCCTTCTTGCGCACCGGCACGAAGCTGCAGCCCAGCTCGTAGGCCAGCGGCGCGCCGACGATGAAGCCGCGCGCGTCGATGGCGGCGATGGCGTCGAGCTCCAGGTCCTGGTAGCGGTGCACGAAGCTGTCGATCAGCTTGCGGAAGGCCGAGCTGTTCTGCAGCAGCGGCGTGATGTCACGGAAGTTGACGCCCGGCTGCGGCCAGTCGGGTACGGTGCGGATGACGGACTTGATGTAGTCGCCGTAGATGCTCATCACGATTCTCGTCGGTCGGTGTCAGTCGAGGAACAGCAGCTTGGCGCTGAAGACCAGCGCCAGCACCACCACGGCCGGATTCAGGTCGCGGAAGCGACCGGACAGGGCCTTGATGGCGGCGTAGCTGACGAAGCCCAGGGCGATGCCCTCGGCAATGGAAAAGGTCAGCGGCATGGCGAGTGCCGCAATCAGCACCGGCGCCGCCTCGGTGGCGTCGTTCCAGTCGGCGTGGGCCAGGCTGCCCGCCATCAGCACCGCCACGTAGAGCAGCGCGCCGGCGGTGGCGAAGGCCGGGATGGAGCCCGCCAGCGGCGAGAAGAACAGGCTGATCAAGAACAGCACGCCGACCACCACGGCGGTCAGGCCGGTGCGTCCGCCGGAGATGATGCCGGCGGTGGACTCGATGTAGCTGGTGGTGGTCGAGGTACCGAGCGCGGCACCGGCCATGGAGGCGCCGCTGTCGGCCATCATGGCGCGGCCGATACGCGGCAGCTTGCCGTCCTTGTCGAGCAGGCCGCCCCGATGGGCGACGCCGATCAGGGTGCCGGAGGTGTCGAACAGGTCGACGAACAGGAAGGCGAACACCACGCTGAGCATGGCCACATCCAGGGCACCGGCCAGGTCGAGCTGCATCAGGGTCGGCGCGATGGAGGGCGGCATGGAGACGATGCCGCCGAACTCGTTATGGCCGAGCAGCATCGACAGCGCGGTGATGCCGAGGATGCCGATCATCACCGCGCCGGTGACGCGCAGGTGTGCCAGCGCCGTGATCACGAAGAAGCCGAGCAGCGCGTAGAGCGCCGCGGGCTCGGACAGATCGCCGAGAGCCACGTAGGTTGCCTCGTTGGCCACCACGATGCCGGAATTCTGCAGCGCGATCATGGCCAGGAACAGGCCGATACCGGCGGCGATCCCCAGGCGCAGCGACATGGGAATCGAGTTGATGATCCACTCGCGGATGCGGAACACGCTAAGCAGGAAGAAGGTGAAACCGGACAGGAAGACCGCGCCCAGCGCCGCTTCCCAGCTGTAGCCCATCCCCATCACCACGCCATAGGTGAAGAAGGCGTTGAGACCCATGCCGGGCGCCAGGGCGATGGGATAGTTGGCCCACAGCCCCATGATGAGACAGCCCACCGCGGAGGCCAGACAGGTGGCCACGAACACCGCACCGTAGTCCATGCCGGATTCGGAGAGGATGCTCGGATTGACGAAGATGATGTAGGCCATCGTCAGGAAGGTGGTGATCCCGGCGATGATCTCGGTCTTTGCGTTCGTGCCGTGTTCGGCGAGCTTGAAGTGACGTTCGATCAGGCTTTTCTGCATGGAGAATTCGTCCTGTGCGGCGCTTGGCGTCCTGCTGGGTGCGAGAAAAGCCGCACATGGTAGCGGATGGCGTCCCGGGAATCGAGGCGCCATCCGCTACCGGCGATGCGGCACGGCTTCCTGATATATAAGGGATGCTTGGAACGCTGGCCAGCGGACTGGCCAACGCACGCTGAACGCCTCAGGCGTCGCGAGAGGCCATCACCCGCTCCACCGTCTCGACGATGGCCTGGGTCTGGGGATCGATCTCGATGTTGACGCGGTCGCCCGGCACCCGGTCGGCAAGCACGGTGCGCGCCAGGGTCTCGGGGATCAGATCGACGCAGAAGCGCGGGGCGTGCTCGGCAGTGGCCGGCCGCGCCTCGCCGATGGTCAGGCTGGCGCCGTCGACGCCGATGTAGCCCTTGTCGAACACGAAGCGGCCCAGAGACTCCGGCAGCTCGAACCACAGCCGGCGGTTGTTGGGCGCCTCGTCGAGGGACACCAGCTCGGCGGTGGCGATCACGTGGCCTGACATGGCGTGGCCGCCGATCTCGTCACCGAAGCGCGCCGCGCGCTCGACGTTGACCCGGTCGCCGACGGCCAGCTCGCCGAGGTTGGTGACGCGCAGCGTCTCGCGCATCAGGTCGAAGCTGACGCGCTCGCCCTCGATCTCGGTGACGGTCAGGCAGACCCCGTTGTGGGCCACCGAGGCGCCGATCTCGAGCCCCTCGCCCAGCGCCCCCGGCAGGCGCACTACATGAGTGCGGAAGGCTTCCGCCTCCTCGATGGCCACTACCTCGGCGATGCCCTGCACGATGCCTGTGAACATGTGCTGATCTTCCTCTCGTGTCATGCCGCCCGGACGGGCGCAAAGACGATCAGTGTAGGGAAAGGCAACACCTGGCGTCCATGGCGGCACCGGTGAGGCGCGGGAGCGACCGGATGCCCCTCCCTGCCCCTTACGCCAGACGTTTTTCCTGTCTCAGGCGTTTTTCTGGGTATTCTCACCATCAGCCCGGCTAGCGAACACCAACTTGGACCAAATGGTTTGACATACGCCCGTTCGAACCCTAGGATACGCGCACATTTTGACGGCGCCGATTTGGACCCGGATTGCGGGCGCCGCTGACGCATGGTTTTCGAGCCGTGCGGCAGGAAGTGCAGCTAAAAGGGTGTGTCCAGCGTTGATGGCCACCCGTCAGGGTGGCCTTTTTTTTGGCCGCTCGCCGGCTGACGGCCCGCCCCTCCCCCGGCGCCACCCCGGTGGCCCAGATGATTCGACTCCAGAACGTATCCAAGACCTACTTCACCAAGGGCAAGCGCGACGGTGTCGAAGCGCTCAAGCCCGTTGACCTGCACGTGCCCCAGGGGCAGATCCACGGCGTGATCGGCCTGTCCGGCGCCGGCAAGTCGACCCTGATCCGCTGCGTGAACCTGCTCGAGCGCCCCACCACGGGCACCGTCACGGTGGACGGCCAGGAACTCACCGGCCTGTCCCGCGACGCGCTCAACCAGGCGCGCCATCGCATCGGCATGATCTTCCAGCATTTCAACCTGCTGACCTCGCGCACCGTCTTCGACAACGTCGCGCTGCCGCTGGAGCTGATGGGCGTGAAGAAAGCGGAAATCCGCGAGCGCGTCACGCCACTGCTGGAGCTCGTCGGCCTGGCCGACAAGGCCAGCCACTACCCGGCCCAGCTCTCCGGCGGCCAGAAGCAGCGCGTGGCCATCGCCCGGGCGCTGGCCAGCCGTCCGCGGGTGCTGCTGTGCGACGAGGCCACCTCGGCGCTCGACCCGCATACCACCGGCGCGATCCTGGAGCTGCTGCAGGACATCAACCAGAAGCTCGGGCTGACCATCCTGCTGATCACTCACGAGATGGAGGTGGTCAAGACCATCTGCCATCGCGTCAGCCTGATCTCCGGCGGCGAGCTGGTCGAGGAAGCCGACGTCGGCGACTTCTTCACCGCCCCCGGCACCCGGCTTGGGCGCGACTTCCTCAACGACTTCCTCGAGCTCGAGCCGCCACGCACGCTGGTCGAACGCCTTGAGGAGTCGCCCGGTGCGAAGACGCATCCGGTGGTACGCCTGGCCTTCTCCGGCGACGCCGTCTCCACGCCGCTGATCTCGCGGCTGGCCCGTGAGTGCGGCGTCGACGTCAGCATTCTTCAGGCCAAGGTGGAGTCGATCCAGGATCGCACCCTGGGCCTGATGATCGCCGAACTGATGGGCGACGCGGACGAGACGCGTCGCGCCATCGCCTACCTGGAAACCCATGACCTGAAGGTGGAGGTGCTCGGCCATGTCCAGCGCGATGATTGAACTGATCCTCGAAGCCACCCTAGACACCCTCTACATGGTGGCGATCTCCGGACTGATCTCCGCCGCGGTGGGCATCCCGCTAGGCGTGCTGCTCAACGTCACCCGACCCCGCCAGGTACTGGCCCAGCCGGCGCTCAACGGCGTGCTGGGCATCATCACCAACGTCGGCCGCTCGGTGCCCTTCATCATACTGATGGTGGCCATCATCCCCTTCACCCGCACCCTGGTCGGCTCCTCCATCGGCACCAACGCCGCGGTGGTGCCGCTGACCATCGCCGCCATCCCGTTCGTGGCACGCCTGGTCGAAGGCGCGCTGAACGAGATCCCGCCGGGCCTGGTGGAAGCCGCCCAGTCCATGGGCGCCACGCCCTGGCAGATCATCACCCGAGTGCTGCTTCCCGAAGCCCGCGGCGGTATCTTCACCGCCCTGACCGTGACCGTCGTGACCCTGATCAGCTACTCCGCCATGGCCGGCGCGGTAGGCGGCGGCGGCCTGGGCGATCTAGGCATCCGCTACGGCTACAATCGCTTCAACCCCACCATCATGCTCATCACCGTGGTGATCCTGGTGGTCATGGTGCAGGGCTTCCAGAGCCTGGGGGACTATCTAGTGCGCAAGAGCGATCACAAGTGAGGGCCGACACTGATTGACTGCTGCGCTCGACATCCTGGCCGCCGGCGGTGCTCGCTCTCCTCATGTAGCAGGCTACACTCCGGGAGCTGCGCTCCGGCGGCAACCAGCCTGTCTTCGCTCGCGACGTCAATCAGCGCCACCCTTCGAGATGGCATCTGGCAAATAACGAAAAGATATTTAAATTACCCTGTTTATTCCTTTAGTATCAAAGCAATACGATAGGAGGTTTAATATATGCGCAGCATCCTGATCGGCGGCCTCGCCGCTTCCGCCCTGGCCCTCGCGATCGGCCAGGCCAACGCCGACGAGCACGGCATCAAGGTCGGCACCGTGGCCGGCCCCGAGACCGACGTCATGCAGGTCGCCGCCGACGTCGCCGAGCGCGAGTACGGCCTGGACGTCGAGATCGTCGAGTTCACCGATTACGTCACGCCCAACGCCGCGCTGGCCGACGGCAGCCTGGATGCCAACGCCTACCAGCACGAGCCGTACATGCAGTCGATGATCGACGACCGCGGCTACGACTTCGCCATCGCCGGCCGCACCTTCGTCTATCCGATCGGCGCCTACTCCGAGAAGTTCGACAGCATCGACGCGCTGCCGGACGGCGCCACCATCGCCCTGCCCAACGACCCGACCAACGAGGGCCGCTCGCTGATCCTGATGCACGAGCTGGGCCTGATCACCCTGGACGATCCGGCGAACCTCGAGGCCACCCCGCTGAACGTGGTCGAGAACCCGCACGACTTCGACTTCCGCGAGATCGAGGCCGCCCAGCTGCCCCGCGTGCTGCCCGATGTGGACATGGCCTTCATCAATAACACCTTCGCCCAGCCGGCCGGCCTGAGCCTGGACGATGCCCTGATCAAGGAAGGCCCGGACTCCCCCTACGTCAACCTGATCGCCGTGCGCGCCGGTGACGAGGACCGCGAGGCGATCCAGCAGCTGGTCGACGCTTACCAGAGCGACGAAGTGGCCGCCAAGGCCGAGGAGCTGTTCGACGGCGCCGCCGTGCCCGGCTGGATCGACGAACCGGAACAGGCCGAGTAAACCGAAGAACCAGACCAGCGCGATCGCAGATCACGCTACCGATGGGGCCGGCCGCTGAGCCGGCCCCTGTCGTTGAAGGAGAGACCATGACCGATTACGCCCTGCTCGCCCGCCAGCTCGACGCCCTGCTGGACACCCGTGACTGGCTGACCAACAGTGCCCAGACCTGCGCCTTCATCATGCAGCAGGTGCCCGAGTTGAACTGGGCCGGCTTCTACCTGCAGCGCCAGCCCGAGGTGCTGTCGCTCGGCCCCTTCCAGGGCCAGCCCGCCTGCCATCCGATTCCGTTCAGCAAGGGCGTGTGCGGCGCCGCGGCGCGCTCCCGCGAGACACAGCGCGTCGAGGACGTCCACGCTATCCCCGACCACATCGCCTGTGACGCCGCCTCCCGGGCCGAGCTGGTGATCCCGATCGTGGTCAACGACCGCCTGTGGGGCGTGCTCGACCTGGACAGCCCGACCCGCAGCCGCTTCGGCGCCGACGACCAGGCCGGCCTCGAGGCCCTGGTGAAGGTGTTCATCGAGCGCAGCGATCTCGGCTAGGGACTTGCTCCGCCCGGCGGCCGCAAATGCCGCCGGGCGGAAGCGCATCGCCCCCCGCCCGAGCCATAGGCACAACGAAAAACGCCCGAAGCGTAAGCCTCGGGGCGTTTTTGCGGAATCTGGTAGGACCAGGCGGATTTGAACCGCCGACCTCCACGATGTCAACGTGGCGCTCTAACCAACTGAGCTATGGTCCTGCTGTCGATGTCGCGGCGCGATGGTAGGACCAGGCGGATTTGAACCGCCGACCTCCACGATGTCAACGTGGCGCTCTAACCAACTGAGCTATGGTCCTGCTATCGATGTCGTGTCGCGTTGGTAGGACCAGGCGGATTTGAACCGCCGACCTCCACGATGTCAACGTGGCGCTCTAACCAACTGAGCTATGGTCCTACTGTCGCTGTTTCCGGCGATCTGTGCCGTGACAACGGATGCGTATTTTACGGACCCTGCGAAAATATGCAAGCGCTTTTTCCAGGCACGACACAAACAAGTCACGGTGGATCAGGAGCTTGGCGCTGCACCTTCAGGATCACAGCGCACGCGTTCCACCGCTTCCAGCCAACCGCTATAGAGGCGCTCGCGCTCGCCCTCCTCCATTGACGGGAAGAAGCTGCGCTCGCTCTGCCAGAGTGCCGCTATCTCCTCGAGATCCCGGTACCAGCCAAGTCGCAGACCGGCCAGATAAGCCGCCCCAAGCGCCGTGGTCTCGAGAATGCCCGGACGGTCCACCTGCACGCCCAGCATGTCGGCCAGAAACTGCATCACCCAGCCATTGACCACCATGCCGCCATCCACCCGAAGGGTGCCCGGCGGCGTGCGCATGTCGTCACTCATGCACACCTGCAGATCCCGCGTCTGATAGCAGACCGCCTGGAGGCCGGCGGCCACGATATCGGCAATGCCGGTGTCTCGGGTCAGCCCGAGGATCGCACCGCGGGCCTTGGGATCCCAGTGCGGCGCCCCCAACCCGGTAAAGGCCGGCACCAGATACACGCTGTTACTACTCTTGGTCTCACGCGCCAGGGACTCGGTCTCGGACGCATCGGCGAACAGCTTCAGCCCGTCACGCAGCCATTGGACGGTCGCTCCAGCCACGAAGATACTGCCCTCCATGGCATAGGTCGGAACGCCATTCAGGCGATAACCCACTGTCGTGAGCAGGCGATTCCGCGAGACTTCCGCCCGCTCGCCGGTGTTGACGATCATGAAGCAGCCGGTGCCATAGGTGCTCTTGCCCATGCCGGGGCGAAAGCAAGCCTGGCCCACCAGGGCCGCCTGCTGGTCACCCGCCACCCCGGCAATGGGCAGCTCGCCGCCGAACCAATGGGCATCGGTGCGACCGAAGTCGTCACTGGAGTCCTTGACCTCGGGTAGCAGGCTGGCCGGGATATCGAACAGCGCCATCAGATCCGGGTCCCAGCGCTGCGAATGAATGTCGAACAGTGCTGTGCGCGACGCATTGGTCGCATCCGTCGCGTGCACCCGGCCACCGGTGAGACGCCAGATCAGGAAGGTATCCACCGTGCCGAATGCCAGCTCGCCACGCTCGGCTCGCTCCCGGGCACCCTCGACGTTATCCAGCAGCCAGGCCAGCTTGGTGGCCGAGAAATAGGGATCGATCAGAAGCCCAGTACGCGCCTGCACCAGCTCGGCATGCCCGGCGTCTCTAAGCCGCTGGCAGTGTTCGGCGGTACGCCGATCCTGCCATACGATCGCGTCGTGAAGCGGCTTGCCGGTTTCCCGATCCCACAGCAGCGTGGTCTCCCGCTGATTGGTGATGCCGATCCCGGCGATCTCCTCGATGGCCACTCCTTGCTCGGCGATCACCTCGCGACAGGTCGCCAGCACGCTCTCCCAGATGGCTTCGGGGTCGTGCTCGACCCATCCGTCGGCCGGAAACCGCTGAGGAAACTCGCTCTGGGCCATCGCGATGCCGCGACTCTCTCGATCGAAGAGTATCGCGCGCGAGCTGGTGGTCCCCTGGTCGATAGCAAGCAGGTAAGAAGCCATGAGAAAGCATCCTGAGATGGCTCGTTGTCACGGGAACACTTTCGCTTTTTCACCGAAAAATGTTCAATTATGATCAAAAGATTACGCTAGCGACTGATAGCACTCAATTGGCGATGCCGCCTCACGACTAAGACTTTCGGCGCCCCCACGGGCCGAGCATCAGCCTGCAGCGGCGTCCGGGTTGGCGCAGATAGCCAACCTTCAAGGAGTTAGCATGACCCCACAGCAGCGCCAGGACAGCATCGTCGAACTCGTTCGACGCCAGGGCTACGCCAGCATCGAGCAGCTCACCGAGCATTTCGCCGTCACCCCGCAGACGATCCGCCGCGATCTCAACCGACTGTCCGGGGAAGGCCAGCTCCGGCGTGTTCACGGCGGCGCCGGCCTCGAATCCAGCACGGTCAACACCGCCTATGCGATGCGCAAGAACCTGAACCTGGAAGCCAAGCAGCGCATCGCGCATCTGCTCGCCCAGCATATCCCCGATCACGCTTCGCTCTTCATCAACATCGGCACCAGCAACGAAGTCGTTGCCGAAGCCCTGCTCGATCACAGCGGCCTCGAGGTCATCACCAACAACCTCAACGTGGCCGCCATCCTCCAGCGCAAGGAAGATTTCAACGTTATCGTCGCCGGCGGCCAGGTCCGCTCGCGGGACGGCGGCATCATCGGCGAGGCGACCATCGACTTCATCCATCAGTTCAAGGTCGACTTCGGGATCATCGGCATCAGCGGCATCGACGAAGACGGCTCGCTGCTCGAGTTCGATTACCAGGAAGTCCGCGTGGCCCAGGCGATCATCCAGAACTCTCGTCAGGTCTTCCTGGCCGCCGACCATTCCAAGTTTCAGCGCAACCCCGTCGTGCGCCAGGGCAACCTCTCCCAGCTCGATGCGCTGTTCACCGACCGACCGCCTTCTGAGCGCATCCAGGAACTGCTTCGCCAGCACGACGTCGCCCTGCACCTCGCCTGAACGCACCCTGCCCGCCCTCCGCCGCCGCCAGCCCCCTCGTTCGGGGCAACGCGGTTCGCATGACGCCCGCTTGATGTTCGCTTCCAAATACCCTATTTTCGC
Source organism: Halomonas sp. SL1 (assembly GCF_003030865.2). NCBI lineage: Bacteria > Pseudomonadati > Pseudomonadota > Gammaproteobacteria > Oceanospirillales > Halomonadaceae > Halomonas > Halomonas sp. SL1. Next base: position 150,419 of record NZ_PYUQ02000021.1, read on the forward strand.
TTTCCAACATCACCGATATTTCACAAGGGCCTGCGCCCGACGGAGCATGATATGGCGACGTCTCCCGACATTCTGGATCTGTTCGTGATCGGCGGCGGCATCAATGGCGCCGGCATCGCCGCCGATGCGGCCGGGCGCGACCTCTCGGTCGGCCTTTGCGAACAATCGGACCTGGCAAGTGCCACCTCGTCCGCCAGCAGCAAACTGATCCATGGCGGACTGCGCTACCTGGAACATCACGAATTCCGACTGGTGCGCGAGGCGCTGCGCGAACGTGAGGTACTGCTCGCCAAGGCGCCCCACATCATCTGGCCACTGCGCTTCATCCTGCCCCACCGCTCCCATCTGCGTCCGGCCTGGATGCTCCGTGCCGGCCTGTTCCTGTATGACCATCTCGGCAGGCGTGAACGCCTGCCGGCGTCACAGGGGCTCCGCCTGACGCCGGAACTGGGACTGTCCACCGATCTGTCCCGAGGATTCGAGTATTCCGACTGCTGGGTAGACGACGCTCGACTCGTGGTCCTCAACGCCATCCAGGCGCGCGAACAAGGCGCCGAGATCATGGTCGGCACCCGATGCGTCAACGCTCGGGAGGTCGATGGCCACTGGGAAATCGAACTGGAGCACGCGGAAAGCGGCACGCGCTTCACGCGACACGCGCGCACGCTGATCAATGCGGCAGGCCCTTGGGTGGAAGGCGTCATTCGCGGCATGACACCGCGCACGTCGCGTTACGGCGTACGCATGATCCAGGGTAGCCACCTCATCGTCCCGCGGCGCAATCACGACGATCGCGCCTTCATTCTGCAGAACACCGACAAGCGCATCGTCTTCGTGCTGCCCTACGAGGAAGATTTCAGCCTGATCGGCACCACGGACCGGCGGTACCAGGGCGATCCCGCCCGGGTCGAAGCCAGCGACGAGGAAATCGACTATCTGCTCGATGTCGTCAACGACCACTTCGAGACTCCCCTGACCCGCCACGATGTCATCCGCACCTTCGCCGGCGTGCGCCCGCTCTGCGATGACGAGTCCGCCGACCCGTCGGCCATGACCCGGGACTACACCCTGGACCTCGACACTCATGGCGCCCCGCTGCTGTCGGTCTTCGGTGGCAAGATCACCACCTACCGCAAGCTGGCCGAGGCGGCCCTCGAGATGCTTTCCCCCTTCCTGACCGGGATGCACCCTCCCTGGACTGCCGCGGCACCGCTGCCAGGGGGCGAGATCGACGACCCAACGAGCTTCGAGGCTCGTCTGCTCGTCGACTATCCCTATCTGGAAGCCCACCAGGCGCGTCGCTTCTCCCGCACCTACGGCACCTTGTGCCGAGCCTTCCTCGACGGCCGCGACAGTCAGGCGGCCCTGGGTGAGGCCTTCGGGGCCGGCCTGACCGCCGCCGAGGTCGACTATCTGGTCGAGCAGGAGTGGGCACGCAGCGCCGAGGACATTCTCTGGCGACGCACCAAGCTGGCGCTTCGAGTCACCGACACCGAGCGACAGCGATTGAGCGACTACCTCGAGGCCGCACTACCGTCCGCCACGCTCGGCCCCGAGACATCGGATGCGGGCGCCCGCCACCCCGCCTGAGCCCGGCCCCAGGCGCGTCGTTGTGGCGACGGCGAACTTATAGAGACGTGATGCTGGCCGGCGCCAGGGGCTCCCGCTCCCGGTGCAGGCTCAGCGCGCGCCCCTCCAGGGCGGTCAGCAGGATCTGCAGCGGATCGCCGTGGCTGACCAGCAGGATCGTCTCGTCGCGGTGGCGCGCCTCCATCTCGTCGATCACGGCGCGCATGCGCGCCGCCACCTCGGCCACGGCCTCGACGCCCCCTTGGCGCAGCGTCGGATCCTGAGCGTCGAGCGCCCAGACCTCGGCATAGCGCGCGTCGCTTTGCCCCTCGAGCTCGCCGAAATGACGCTCCCGCAGGCGCGGCTCGACGGTGAGCGCCAGGCCGAAATGCGTGGCGACGCGCTCGGCAGTCTCGGCGGTCCGCAGAAAGTCCGAGTGCAGGATGCGCCGGGGCCTGGCCCAGCGCCAGTCGGCCAGCAGTTGGTCGAGCTGAGCATGCCCCTGGGACGAGAGGCCGAACCCCGTCAGGCCGAGCGCGGGCGAGCTGATGATCCGCCCCTCCTGGTTGGCCTGGCTGTGCCCGTGACGCATCAGCAGGTAGCGGTTGCGCCAGGCGCCGTCGGCGCCGGGGAAAGTGTTTGACATGGTTTCGTAACAAACCCTAGATTGAAAGAGGTTATTCGGAATCAATCATCAGTGGCTCGCTGATGTCGATATCCGAACATGCAACACACCACATGCCCTAAAACAATAATCGTGAGGCACGCCATGATCTACCCTTCCGCTCGCCCCGGAAATCGCTCGCTCGTCCCCATCGCCCTCTCCACGCTGCTGCCGCTGGCCATGCTGGCGAGCCAGGCCCAGGCGCAGGAGGAGTGCGAGCGCGGCGCACTGGCCAATATCTACTGCGACGAGAATGGCGACATGGTCGCCGACCGGCCGACAGACGAGTCCGAATGGGCCAATCCCGACACGCTGATCTTCGCCTACACTCCGGTCGAGGATCCGGCCATCTACTCCGACATCTGGCAGCCGTTTATCGAGCACCTCGAGGAGGTGACCGAACGCGACGTGCGCTTCTTCGCCGTGCAGTCCAACTCGGCCCAGGTCGAGGCCATGCGCAGCGGCCGCCTGCACATCGCCGGCTTCTCCACCGGCCCGACCCCCTTCGCCGTCAACCTGGCGGGCGCCGTGCCCTTCGCGCTGATGGGCTCTGACGACGGTCGCTTCGGCTACACCCTGCAGCTCTATACCCACGTCGATTCCGGCATCGACGAGATGGAGGACCTGAGGGGCAAGCGCGTCGCCCACACCTCGCCGACCTCCAACTCCGGCAACCAGGCGCCGCGGGCACTGTTCCCCGAAATGGACATCGTGCCCGGCGAAGACTATGAGGTGGTGTACTCCGGCAGTCATGATCAATCCATGCTCGGGGTAGTGGCCCAGGACTACGACGCGGCTCCGGTGGCCTCGGAGGTGGTCGATCGCATGGCCGCCCGCGGCCTCTACGATCCGGAAGACGTCAAGATCATCTACGAGTCGGACAGCTTCCCGACCACTTCCTACAACTACGCCCACAACCTGCATCCCGACCTGGTCGAGAAGATCGAGGAGGCCTTCTTCAGCTTCGAGTTCACAGGCACCGAGCTTGGCGAGGAATTCGAGGGCGTCGAGAAGTTCGTCCCCATCAACTATCAGGACAACTGGAAGGTCATCCGCACGATCCAGAGTGCCAACGGCGTCGAGTACACCCCCGACAACCTCCAGTAACCTTCACGAGTCAGCGGCGCCGGCCTTCCCGCAGGGCCGGCGTCGACGTCTTGATGATCCTTTCTCGACGGACCCCTCATGCTAGAGATATCCAACCTGATCAAGCGTTACGGCCGCGACGAGCCGGTCCTCAAGGGACTCGACCTGACCGTGGAAGGCAACAGCGTCGTCTCCATCGTGGGAGCCTCCGGCGCCGGCAAGAGCACCATGCTGCGCTGTATCAACCGCCTGGTGGAGCCGACCTCGGGCTCGATCAAGCTCAACGGTACCGAGCTTGTCACGCTGCGCCACGGAGAACTGCGCCGCGCCCGACGCAAGATCGGCATGGTCTTCCAGGGCTTCAACCTGATCGACCGTCTCACCGTGATGGAGAACGTGCTGGCCGGTCGACTCGGCTACGTCAACCTCTTCCAGGCCATCACCCGGCGCTACCCGGAGGCGGACATCGAGCGCGCCTTCGTGCTGATGGAGCGCGTGGGAATCGCCCACTACGCCAACAAGCGTGCCGACGAGCTATCCGGCGGCGAGCGCCAGCGCGTCGGCGTGGTGCGGGCACTGATGCAGGAGCCCGAGGTGCTGCTCGCCGACGAGCCCACGGCCTCGCTCGACCCTCGTACCTCCGAGCAGATCATGGTGCTGCTGCAGAGCCTGGCGAGCGAGCTCGCGCTGCCGGTGCTGATCAACATCCACAACGTGGCGCAGGCGAGGACCTACACCGACCGTATCGTCGGGCTGCGCCACGGCACCATGATCTTCGACGGTGCTCCTGCGGACTTCGACAAGGCCGCCCTGGATGCCATCTACGGCGGTATCGAGGCGCCGGAAGACGAACTCGCCCCGCCCCCCGCGGAGGAGGTGCGCGATGGCCAGTCCTGACCGCGAGGCGCGCGCCACGCCGCGCACCTGGCGCAAGCCACCCTTCATCGCCAACCCGCTGGTGCGCTACGGCCTGCTGGTGGTGCTGGCGGCCTACCTGGTGTGGGCCTTCGACAGCCTGCCCTTCAACTGGGAGCGCATCAGCGAGGGGCTTCCGCGGGCGGCGCGCATCTTCGGCGGCGGCTTCCCGCCGAGCCTGTCGCGCTTCGACCTGCTGCTCACCGGCTTCACCGAGAGCCTGCAGATCGCCATCCTGGCGACGCTGCTCGGCGTGCTGCTGTCGGTGCCGTTCGCGGTGATGGCGGCTCGAAACGTCGCACCGCTGCCGATCTACCTGCTGGGGCGCGCGGTGATCATCGTCTCGCGCAGCTTCCACCCGGTGATCGTGGCCATCCTGTTCGTCGCGGCGGTGGGCTTCGGCCCGCTGGCGGGGATCTTGACGCTGACCCTCTACTCCATCGGCTTCGTCGGCAAGCTGCTCGCCGAGGAGATCGAGGAGATCGACTGGGGACAGGTGGAGGCGATGCGCTCCACCGGCGCCGGCTATCTGACGACGCTCTTCTACGCCGTCTTCCCGCAGATCCTGCCCCGCCAGGTAGGACTCTCCATGTATCAGCTCGACAGCAACCTTCGAGCCTCAGCGGTGGTCGGCATCGTCGGCGCCGGCGGCATCGGCAGCACCCTGATGAACGCCTTCGGGCGCTACGACTATGACTTCGCCTTCGCCATCCTGCTGGTGATCATCGCGGTGATCCTGGCCAGCGAAGGCGTCAGCGGCTGGGTAAGGAAGAAGATATGGTAGACGATACCGACCTCTTGGCCGATCGCATCTGGCGACGGCACAATCCCAAGCAGCGGCTGATCCGCTACGGCGTGATGCTGCTGACCCTGATGGTGGTGGTCTGGGCCGTCAGCGACATCGATATCTTCTGGCCATGGGTATGGGACGCCCCCAACCAGATCTCGAGCTTGGGCGCGCGCATGTGGCCGCCGGATCCGACCCGGCTCGCCGAGATCGCGGATGCTATGATCGAGACGGTGCACATCGCCACCCTCGCGACCATGCTCACCATCTTCATCGCCCTGCCGGTCTCCTACATCGCTGCGCAGAACACCACGCCCAACCGCGCCTGCCTGTGGCTGGGGCGCTTCATCCTGGTCTCCAGCCGCTCGGTGAACACCATCATCTGGGCACTGCTGTTCGTGGCGATCTTCGGCCCTGGGGTGCTCGCGGGCATACTGGCCATCATGTTCCGTTCGGTAGGCTTCATCGGCAAACTGATGGGCGAGGCCATCGAGGAGATCGACCGCCGCCCCGTGGAGGCCATGGAGGCGACCGGCGCCTCCAAGGCCAAGGTTATCGCCTATGCGGTGGTGCCCCAGGTCATGCCTGCCTTCTTCGCCATCGTCATCCTGCGCTGGGATATCAACATCCGCGAATCCACAGTGCTGGGACTGGTGGGCGCCGGCGGCATCGGGGTCATCCTGCAGGGCTCCATCGACACCTTCGCCTGGCCTACCGTGGCGACGATCCTCATCGCCATCATCGCGCTGGTGCTGGTCGGGGAAGCGGTGACAGGCCTGCTGCGCCGCAAGGTGCTCTAGCGGCCGGCGCCATCCTGACGGCTGGAGCGGGCTTGGCCGAGCCCGGTGACCTGCTTTCAGCCACCGCGATGGCTCGGTACCGATCACCGGAGAGCGAGTTGCATCACGTTGAGGAGGGCGTGAGGTCACGCCCTTTCGAGGTGGACATGCCGGAGGGATGACGCGACATGCACGGATGGCTGCTCGGCGGGATCGCCGCCCTTCTCCTGCTGGCCAGCCTGATCGCCCGGGTGCCCGGGCACTGGTGGTGGCTGCGGGCCTGCGAGTTTCCCCGCCTGCAGATCGGCCTCGCCGGCGCCGCCTGCGCGCTGGCCTCGCCGCTGGCCGATGCGGCCGTGACGCCCTGGATCGCCGCCACGGGCGTCATCGTGTTCGCCATCCAGCTGCGCTACATCCTGCCCTGGACGCCGCTGTGGCCGGTGCAGGTGAAGCGCGCCCGGAACGACCGACCGGACCGCTGCCTGACGCTGCTGGTGGCCAACGTGCTGACCCCCAACCGCCAGAGCGAGGCCCTGCTCGCGATCATCCGCGAGCAGGACCCCGACCTGATCCTGACGCTGGAGTCCGACGCCTGGTGGGGCGAGCGCCTCGACAAGGGACTCGGCGACGACTGGCCGCATGCGGTGCGCGTGCCGCTGGACAACCTCTACGGCATGCACCTGTATTCGCGCCGGCCGCTGGTCGACCCGAAGGTCAAGTGGCTGATCCAGGACGACATCCCCTCGATCCACTGCGGCATCGAGCTGGAGAGTGGCGATCACATCCGCTTCCACGCCCTGCACCCGCGCCCGCCGGCGCCCAGCGAGAGCGAGGAGTCGCTGTGGCGGGATGGAGAGCTGATGCTGGTGGCCAAGCTCATCCACCAGGACCCGGTGCCCACCGTGGTGGCGGGCGATCTCAACGACGTGGCCTGGTCCCGCAGCACCCGGCTGTTCTGCCGGGTCAGCGGCATGCTCGATCCGCGCCGCGGGCGCGGCATGTTCAGCACCTTCCATGCCCAGCACGCGCTGCTGCGCTGGCCGCTGGATCACGTCTTCGCCAGCGAGCATTTCACCCTCCGGCGCATGCGGCGCCTGCCACCCTTCGGCTCGGACCACTTCCCGATCCTGACCACGCTCTGCTATCGCCCCTCCCGCGCCGACGAGCACGACAACCCGACAGCGACGACCGAAGAGCATCGAGACGCAGTGGTGACCATCGAAGAGGCCCGGGAGCGCGAGCAGGACGACTGACGCTCCCGGCCACCTCGCCGAGGGCTAGCCCGGGATGCCGCCATGGGTCAGCGCCGCCGGATCGAGCAGCCGCTCGAGCTCCTCGCGGCCGAGGTCGGTCTCCTCGTCCGCCACGTCGATGATCGGCCTCCCCGCCTGGTAAGCCTTCTTGGCGATGGCCGCCGCGGCGTCGTAGCCGATCACCGAGTTCAGCGCGGTCACCAGGATCGGATTGCGCGACAGCGGCTCGCTCAGGTGATCCTCGCGCACCTTGAAGGTGGCGATGGCGCGGTCGGCCAGCAGCCAGGCGGCATTGCGCATCAGGGTGATCGAATCCAGCAGGTTGTCCGCCACCAGCGGCAGCATGACATTGAGCTGGAAGTTGCCGCTCTGCCCCGCCACCGTCACCGCCGCGTCGTGGCCGATCACCTGGGCGGCGGCCTGGGCGGCGGCCTCGGGAATCACCGGATTGACCTTGCCCGGCATGATCGAGCTGCCCGGCTGCAGCGCCTCGAGCTCGATCTCGCCAAGCCCCGCCAGCGGCCCCGAGTTCATCCAGCGCAGGTCGTTGGCGATCTTCATGATCGTGCAGGCCAGCGCCTTGAGCTGGCCGGAGAGCTCCACCGCGGCGTCCTGGCTGCCGAGGCTGGCGAAGAAGCTGTCGTTGGGCGCAAGCGCAAGCCCGGTCTGCCGGCCGAGCTCCTGGGCCATCCGGCTGGCGAACTCGGGATGGGCGTTGATGCCGGTGCCCACCGCGGTGCCGCCCTGGGCCAACCGGCACAGTCGCCCCATGGCGTCGTCGAAGCGTTCGATGGCCTGGCCGACCTGGCTCGACCAGCCGCCGAGTTCCTGGCTCAGGCGCAGCGGCATGGCATCCATCAGGTGGGTGCGACCGGTCTTGACCACGCCGTCCAGCGCCTCGGCGCGCACGTCGATGGTCCCGCGCAGGTGCACCAGCGCCGGGCGCAGCTCGCAGGCCACGCCCAGCGCCGCCGAGAGATGCAGCGCGGTGGGCACGACGTCGTTGCTCGACTGGCCCATGTTGACATGATCGTTGGGCCCTACCTCCAGGCCATCGCGGCTGGCCAGATGGGCGATCACCTCGTTGACGTTCATGTTGCTGGAGGTGCCGGAGCCGGTCTGGAAGACGTCCACCGGGAACTGGTCGTCGTGGTCGCCGGCGATCACCGCCTCCGCGGCCGCCTCGATGGCCTCGGCCCTGGCCGCGTCCAGCAGCCCCAGGTCGCGATTGACCCGGGCCGCCGCCAGCTTGATGCGGGCGATGGCATGAATGAAGCCGGTCGGCATCGCCCGGCCGGATACCGGGAAGTTGTTCACCGCCCGCTGGGTCTGGGCGCCGTAGAGGGCATCGGCCGGGACCTCCAGCTCGCCCATGCTGTCGCGCTCGATGCGGTGCTCGCTCATGTTCGCCTCCTGGCTGATGGTCTCCTGTCACCATGGTGGCGCGCCCGCCGGCTTGCAAGACGCCGACACGACGAAAAGCCGAAACGGAGATGTTGCACTGCACAAAATGCGCTGCTATTGTGCATTGCAACAGAAGAGAGAAGGCGACGGCATCCCGCCCAGGCCTTCGCAACGTGCGCCATCACAGGAGGCGAAGACGATGCAAAACTTCGATACCAAGCAGTTCACCGAACAGTTCGAGTCCATGTTCTTCGGCCCGGCCCGTGCCTATGCCAGCCTGTCCGTGGATTTCGCCGAGAAGCTGACCAACGCCCAGCTCGAGGCCGGTCGCGCCTACAGCGAAACCGGCATGGCCCAGCTTCGCGCCCTGCTCGACGTCAAGGATGCCGAAGGCCTGCGCAGCTACATGGAAGGCCAGCAGAAGGTCGCCAAGGACCTCACCGAGCGCCTGAAGGGCGACGCCGAGAAGGTCGTCTCCCTGCAGCAGGACTTCGTCCAGCAGAGCCAGAAGCTGACCGAAGAGAACGTCAAGCAGGCCACCGCGACCAAGGCCGCCAAGTAAGCCCCAGGGTCAGACAGTCTCCCAGGGCCACCGCCATCGGCGGTGGCCCTTTCGTTGTGCATATGCGTTAAGCTCTCCCCCGCACAGGGCCAACCCTCACGGGAGAGTGCGATGAAGAGTGCGATGACCAGTACGATGAACCGCGCAACGACGTGCGCCATGCGACCTGCCTTCCTGCCCATCCTGATGGGCATGATCCTCACCGGCTGCCAGATACTGCCGCCCGACGGCGCCACGCGGCGCGGCCCCGCCGAGGTGATCGACATCGGCGAGCGGGCCCCCGACACGGCACCGTCGCCGGAGGGCCGCGTGCCACGCCAGGTGGCCTTCCCCGCCGACGAGTACGCCGCCCTGGAGAAGACCGGCAGCGCCGCCCTCAGCGGCCGGCTGACCCTGGACACCGTCTCGGGCACCGTGGTCGGCCGCGGCGAGACGGTCTCGGTGGCGCCGATCACCACCTACTCCGCCGAGGCCGCCGAACAGGCCCTGGCCGGACGCGCGGTGGAGCCCGCCGACCCACGGGCCCGGGCCTACACCCACACCGCCCGCACCGACGGCGACGGCTACTTCATGCTGCGCGGCCTGCCGTCCGGCAGCTTCTATGTCTCCGGCAGCGTGGTCGACCCCACCAGCGGCAAGCGCCGGGTGATCGTCCATCAGGTGTCGCTCTCCGACGGCCAGCATCGCGAGGTACGGCTCAATCGCTGACGCCTCCGATGGCACCCCTCCCGGCAGGCTTCTACCCTGAAGTCGAGGCCTGCGTCGCCCTGCGTCGCCAGGTCGGACGGGAGACACGACATGAAACGGAGCATGTACGACGCCGACTGGACCACGCGCGTCCGTTGGGCGGCACTGCCGCTGGCGATGACCGTCGCCATCCAGTCGTTCGCAGCCGACCTCGACACGCTTCAGGCGCGCGGTGGCATTCGGGTCGCGGTGGCCGACGAAGCGCCCTATGGCTACCTGGATGAGAACGGCGAGGCAAGAGGAGCAGGCCCCGACGTCGCCCGCCATGTGCTCGGTGAAATCGGCATCGACGACATCGAGTGGGAGGTGACCGCCTTCGGCGACCTGATACCCGGCCTCGAGGAGGGCCGCTTCGACATGGCGGCTGCCGAGATGGCGATTCGCCCCGAGCGCTGCCGGCGGGTGCTGTTCTCGGCCCCCAATACCTCCTACGGGGAAGGCCTGCTGGTGCGCGCCTCCAATCCGCTCGAGATCAACGGCTACCAGGACTTCACCGAACGCGACGACATTCGCGTCGCGGTACTCGCCGGCGCGACCCAGGTCGACATCATGTCGGCGCTGGGCGTCCCGGATGACCGGGTAGTGAGCATCGACGACAATGCGGCGGCCATCGACACCCTGCTCGCCGACCGGGCCGACGCCTACGCCGGCACCGGGCTCACCGTGAGCCAACTGGACGCACAGCACCCCGGCGTCGAGATCGTGCAGGGCTTCGAGGATCCAAAGGTGAAAGGGGAGATCGTGCGCAGCTGGGGCGCCTTCGCCTTCCCGAAGGACGCCACCACGCTACGCGACGCCTTCGACGAGGTGCTGCTCGACTATCGCAATACCCAGGCCTGGGAAGACACTCTGGAAGGCTATGGCTTCACCCAGGACGACGTCCTCAACGCCTTCCGCTTCGATACCGACTGGCTGTGTCGCCATCAGGGGTGAACGTCATCTCCCTGCTACCAGCCCAGCGCCTGCTTGACGAAGGGAATGGTCAGCTTGCGCTGGGCGGAGAGCGAGGCGCGATCGAGAGTTTCCAGGGCATCGAACAGCGCTTCCAGCCTGCGCGGCCCGCGATGGAGGATGTAGCGCGCCACCTCATCCGGCAGCTGCATGCCGCGCACCCGAGCCCGCAGCTGCAGGGCGGTCAGGCGGTCGTCGTCGCCCAGCCCCTGTACGTGGAAGGTCATACCCCAGGTCAGCCGTGAGGCCAGGTCGGGCAGCTTGACCGTCAGCTGACGCGGTGGCGCCTCGGCGGCGATCACCAGCCGCTTGCCCGCGTCACGCAGGCGATTGAAGGCGTGGAACAGTGCCTCTTCCCAGCGCTTGCGCCCCACCACGCGCTCCAGGTCATCGATGGCGACCAGATCGAGACGTTCCACTTCCTCCAGCATCAGCGGCGGAAAATGGCCGAGCTCCTCCAGCGGCAGGTAAAGCGCGCGACGGTCGCGGTCCGAGGCGGCGTGACAGGCGGCCTGCAACAGGTGACTGCGACCCACGCCCTCGCCGCCCCACAGGTACAGGAAGGGCTCGCCGTCGTCGTCCAGCTGCCGCGTCAGGTGATCGACCAGGGTGGCACTGGGGCCGGGGTGGAAGTTGGCGAAGGTGGCGTCGTCACGCAGCCCCACGCCCAGCGGGAGCTGCGCGGGTGATCGACTCATGGTGACTCCTCGTCCTGGGGGCCGCGTCCCGCATCGTAAAGTGTGCTGTTTTTATAATGCTCGTGAAGATAACGCAACACCACCATCACCACGGCGGCCACCGGCAGCGCCAGCAGGATGCCGGTGAAGCCGAACAGCTGGCCGCCGGCCAGCACGGCGAAGATCACCGCCACCGGGTGCAGGCCGATCTTGTCGCCCAGCAGCTTGGGCTGCAGCACCGTGCTCTCGACCAGCTGGCCGAAGCCGAAGACCCCGGCCACGGCGAGCAGCATCAGCCAGTCGCCGAACTGGAAGAAGGCCACCAGGCCAGCGACGCTGATGCCGACGATCACGCCCAGGTAGGGCACGATGCTGGCCAGTCCCGACAGCAGGCCGACCAGCAGGCCGAACTTGAGCCCCAGCAGGGTCAGGCCGACGGCGTAGATGACGCCCAGGCACAGCATCACGATCAGCTGGCCGCGCAGGAAGGCCGACAGCACCTCGTCGCACTCGTGGCCCAGGCGCGCCGCCGCCGGCTCCCACTGGCGCGGTAGCGAACCGCGCAGCTTGGCCACCAGCACGTCCCAGTCGAGCAGCAGGTAGAAGGTCACCACCGGGATCAGCGCCAGGTTGCCGATCCAGGCCGCCAGCGCCAGCCCCGATTTCGAGGCCTTGGCCAGCAGGGTCGCGGCCACGGTGCCGGTTTCGCGCCAGTTGTCGAGCAACGCCCGACGCAGCTGGTCGAAATCGGTGCCCAGGTCGATGCCCGTGAGTTCGCGGAACTCGGGCAGCACCGTGACCTGCACCCAGTCCAGGGCCGCCGGCAGCAGCTGGGCCAGCTGGCCGATCTGACGCCCCAGCAGCGGAATCACCAGCAGCAGCGTCAGCACGATGATCAGCGTCAGCAGCAGGAACACCAGCGACACCGCCAGTCGCCGCGACAGCCCCTTCTCTTCCAGCCGGTCGGCCAGCGGGTCGCCAAGATAGGCCAGCACCATGCTGACGAAGAACGGCATCAGCACCGGCTCGATGCTGATGAAGAACCACAGCCCCAGCGCCGCCGTAACGGCCAGGACCCACCCCTGTCTGCGCATCTCGCTCTCCCTGTGTGATGCCCGGCACGGCGGTGCGAGCCGTGCGTCGTGATGCTACAATTCACGCCCCATCTTGCCCAGCCCGGCGGCGCCGACAGCGTCGCGGGCCTCATTGACCGCAATGTTCATACAGGACAGGCCATGACCGATTCCACCAACCGCCCGAGCGGCGCCTCCCTCAGCTACAAGGACGCCGGCGTCGATATCGATGCCGGCAATGCGCTGGTCGACCGCATCAAGGGCGTCGCCAAGCGTACCAGCCGTCCCGAGGTGATGGGCGGCCTGGGCGGCTTCGGCGCCCTGTGCCAACTGCCCAGCGGCTATCGCGAGCCGGTATTGGTCACCGGCACCGATGGCGTGGGCACCAAGCTGCGCCTGGCCATGGACCTGGGTCGACACGACAGCATCGGCATCGACCTGGTGGCGATGTGCGTCAACGACCTGGTGGTGGCCGGCGCCGAACCGCTGATGTTTCTCGACTACTATGCCACGGGCAAGCTCGATGTGGACATCGCCGCCGACGTGGTGACCGGCATCGGCACCGGCTGCGAGCAGGCCGGCTGCGCCCTGGTGGGCGGCGAGACCGCCGAGATGCCCGGCATGTACGAGGGCAACGACTACGACCTGGCCGGCTTCTGCGTCGGCGTGGTGGAGAAGGACGAGATCCTCGACGGCAGTCAGGTCGCCGAGGGCGACGTGCTGCTGGGCATGGCTTCCTCCGGCCCCCACTCCAACGGCTACTCGCTGATCCGCAAGATCCTCGAGGTCTCCGGGGCCTCCCTGGACACCGCCATCGACGGCAAGCCGCTGGGCGAGGCGCTGCTCGCGCCGACGCGCATCTACGTCAAGCCGCTGCTGTCGCTGATCAAGGAAACCGACGTGCCGGTGCACGCCCTGTCGCACATCACCGGCGGCGGCCTGACCGAGAACCTGCCGCGGGTGCTGCCCGAGGGCGCCGCCGCCCGCGTCGACGTGGCCAGCTGGGAGCGCCCGGCGGTGTTCGACTGGCTGCAGCAGCAGGGCAACGTCGAGGAGAACGAGATGTACCGCGTGCTCAACTGCGGCATCGGCATGGTCATCGCGGTGCCGGCCGACAAGGCCGACCAGGCCCGCGCCCACCTGCAGGGCCTCGGTGAAACGGTCTACCGCATCGGCGAGATCGTCGCCCGCGGAGACGACGAGGAGGTCGTCCAGCTGGAGAACCTGAAGGGATGAGCGAGAGCGACTACAGCAGCGACACCCTGCAGGACTTCACCCCCGAGCCCGCCGAGGCGCGTCGGGTGGTGGTGCTGATCTCCGGCAACGGCAGCAACCTCCAGGCGCTGATCGACGAGCAGGTCCACGACCGCCTGGGCGGCGAGATCGTCGCGGTGATCTCCAACCAGGCCGATGCCTATGGCCTGCAGCGCGCCCGCGAGGCCAGCATCGACGCCGTCGCCCTGCCCCACCGCGAGTACGAGAACCGCGAGGCCTACGACGGCGCCCTGATCAAGGTCATCGAGCGCCACGAGCCCGACCTGGTGGTGCTGGCCGGCTTCATGCGCATCCTGACGCCGCGCTTCGTGCAGCGCTTCCTGGGGCGGCTGATCAACATCCATCCCTCGCTGCTGCCGGCCTACCAGGGCCTGCACACCCACGCCCGGGCGCTGGCCGACGGCGTCGCCGAGCACGGCTGCAGCGTGCACTACGTCACCGAGGAGCTCGACGGCGGCCCGGTGCTGCTCCAGGCGGCGGTCGAGGTGGCCGACGGCGAGACCGAGGAAAGCCTCAAGGAGAAGGTCCACGCCCGCGAACACCTGATCTACCCGATCGCCGTGAAGTGGTGCCTGGAAGGTCGCCTGCAGTTCGGCGACGGTGGCGCCCGCTTCGACGGCATGCCGCTGCCGGAACAGGGCCTACGCATGTCCCACACCGACGCGGCCGAGGAGCTGGACGAGGATATCGAAGACGAGGAGTAAGCTCGCGCTTCTCCCGGGCCAGACACAAGACAGCCCCGCCGGTTCGCCGGCGGGGCTGTCTTGTTTTCGAGGCGGTATCGCAATCCCGGAAAGCCGACAATTTGCGCAGCCGCCAATCGACGCTTTCTCAGGTTCGCGGCAGGGTCACACCTCGCTGCCCCATGTACTTGCCGCCGCGGTCCTTGTAGGAGGTCGCGCAGACCTCGTCGGATTCCAGGAACAGCATCTGCGCCACGCCCTCGTTGGCGTAGATCTTGGCCGGCAGGTTGGTGGTGTTGGAGAACTCCAGGGTCACGTGCCCTTCCCACTCCGGCTCCAGCGGCGTGACGTTGACGATGATGCCGCAGCGGGCATAGGTCGACTTGCCGAGGCAGATGGTCAGCACGCTGCGCGGAATGCGGAAGTACTCCACGGTGCGCGCCAGGGCGAAGGAGTTGGGCGGAATCACGCAGACGTCACCCTTGACGTCGACGAAACTGTTATCGTCGAAGCCCTTGGGGTCCACCACCGCCGAGTGGATGTTGGTGAACACCTTGAACTCGTCGGCGCAGCGCACGTCGTAGCCGTAGCTGGACGTCCCGTAGGAGATCACCCGCCGGTCGTTCACATAGCGCACCTGGTCGGCCTCGAAAGGCTCGATCATACCTTCCCGCTCGGCCATGCGGCGGATCCAGTGGTCGGATTTGATGCTCATGGGTCGTCCTGCTGGGTGGAATCGAAACGAATAGGGGCCGCCATGATAGCGGCCCCGGGGGCGGGCGTCACGGTTCTCGCCGCCGGCGGCCTCAGTCGCTGAACGAGATCGCCGGGCCGGCGTCGGGCGAGGCGCCCTCGAGCTGCTCGGCCACCTGACGGGCCATGGCACGGAAGCTGGCAGTGATCTCGCCGTCCGGCTCGGCGACCACGGTGGGTTCGCCGCCGTCGGCCTGCTCGCGGATCGCAAGCGTCAGCGGCAGCTGGCCCAGCACGCGGGTGTCGTATTCCCCGGCGATGCGCTCGCCGCCGCCCTCGCCGAAGATCGGCTCGCTGTGACCGCAGTTCGAGCAGACGTGCAGGCTCATGTTCTCCACCACGCCGAACACCGGCACGTTGACCTTGCGGAACATCTCGATGCCCTTGCGCGCATCCAGCAGCGCGATGTCCTGGGGCGTGGTGACGATCACCGCGCCGTCCACCGGCACCTTCTGGGCCAGCGTCAGCTGGATGTCGCCGGTGCCCGGCGGCATGTCGACGAACAGCACGTCCAGGTCGTCCCACACGGTCTGGGTCAGCAGCTGCTGGAAGGCGCCGGCGACCATCGGGCCGCGCCAGACGGTGGGCTCGCGGGTATCGATCAGAAACGCCATGGACATCACCTGCAGGCCGTGGGCCCGCATCGGCTTCATGGTCTTCTCGCCCGCCGCTTCGGGGCGTGCGCCCTCGGCCACGCCGAGCATCTTGGCCTGGCTGGGGCCGTGGATATCGGCGTCCAGAACGCCCACGCGATAGCCCTCGGCGGCCATGGCCAGCGCCAGGTTGGCGGTGACGGTGGACTTGCCCACGCCACCCTTGCCGGACGCCACGGCGACGATGTGCTTGACCCCTTCGATCACGACTTGCTCCTTACCTCGGTTGGGATGGCCGCCCGGGCGGCTCAGGCCATCAGTATACCCGCCGTCCCGGCGGCCGGTGAATGCCATCACGCTGCCCGGAAACGACAGACAGGATCACCCGCCGTTGACAGGTCTACGAGGGGCGCTGTGAACCCATCCATGGGCGCTAACGTTTGCAATCCCTGGCAAAAACCCCCTCAACGACCTGTCTTCGGCACCGGTCCGCCGGCCGCGGCGGGATTGACGCCAACGTCGTCGAGCGGCCTATCATGCCGTCAGACTTCCTCGACCCGGCCCCGCCATGACACCGCCTCCCGCCAGCGCCCCCTCGTCGTCTCGCCATTTTCGCCACAGCCGGCGGGTACTGAGCTTCGTATGGCGCGTGCTCGGCGCCTTCCTGCGCAATCGCGGCATCCTGCTGGCCGGCGGCGTGGGCTACAACATCCTGCTGTCGGTGGTGCCGCTGTTCGCGGTGATGGTGGTCCTGCTCGCGCGGGTGGTCGACGAGCAGCAGCTGCTCACACTGCTGGCCATCCAGGCGCGCCACCTGACGCCCGCCCACGCCGAGGTGCTGCTGGACGCCGTGCGCTCGCTGCTCGACTCGCGCGAGGCGATCGGCGTGCTGGGCCTGCCGGTGCTGCTGGTGTTCAGCTCCTTCGCCTTTCGCATGCTGGAGGACGCCCTGGCGATCATCTTCCACGCCCCGGACGCCCACGTCGGGCGCTCGGCCTGGGTCTCGGTGCTGATGCCCTACGCCTTCATGGTGGTGCTGGGCGCGGGGCTGATGGGCCTGACGCTGCTGGTCAGCTTGGCGGATGCGGTCAATACGCTGTGGATGGCGCTGCTGGGCAGGGAGCTGCCCCTGGCGGGGCTCTCGAACACGGCGCTGAACCTGACCAGCTTCGCCGGCGTGTTCCTGCTGTTCAGCGCCATCTACAAAGTGATGCCGGTGGTCAAGGTGGCGCTCAGGCGCGCCCTGGTGGGCGGCTTCGTCGCCGCGCTGCTGTGGGAGGGCGCCCGCCTGCTGCTGGTCTATTACTTCGCCCACCTGTCGTTCGTCAACGCCGTCTACGGCTCGCTGGCGACGCTGATCGTGGTGCTGCTGACCCTGGAAGTGGGCGCCATCATCCTGCTGCTCGGCGCCCAGGTGATCGCCGAGCTGGAGCGTAACGCCCGCCTGGGCCTGCCGTGGCATCTGGACTCACGGCATCAGGCGGTCACCCACGTCGAGTAGCCGATGACCGCCCGAACCTCCGGCGCCGGTGTCTCAGTGGTGCTTGGCGTGCCCTTGCTGGCCGCGCAGCCGCCTTACCAGCCCCATCAGGCTGCGGCCGCTGACCATGCCCAGCAGGTAGAGGGCCGCGATCAGCAGCGCCAGCGGCATCGAGAAGCTCCAGGTCAGCAGGCGCACCTGGACCAGATTCAGATTCTGCACGATCAATACCACCACCAGCGCCAGCAGCACCAGTTTCACGCCTAGCCAGAACCGTTCCATGCCCTTTCTCCCTTGTCATCTCGGATCGCCCGCAGGCAGCTTAAAGCTGGTCGGCGGCGGCGAGGCTGTCAAAGCCGAATGGCCAACGTTCAGAACGTCGAGAGCCCCGAGGCCTCCATCAGCCGGTAGCGCCAGACATCCACCGCCCCGGCGGCATCAGACTCGTCATAGGGCCGGCTGGTGGTGCGTTCCGGCGTGGAGTGCCAGCGGCGGGTGAAGAACGCCTCGGCGTCGGCCAGCGCCGGCAGGCTGGGCGGGCCCAGCAGCCGCACGCTGGTCTCCAGGTTCAGGTCGTCGAGGTTGCGACGGGTGAAGTTGGCCGAGCCCAGGATCAGCTCGACCTCACTCCCATCGGCGGTCCGGCGCATCAGCAGCTTGGTGTGGCACTGCTCCCCACGAGTCACGCACCAGCGCACCGGAATGCCGGCCGCCGCCAGCTCGTCGGCCACCGGCCGATTCGGAATGCCGCCCTTGTCGAGGCCGAAGGCCTCGCGGTTGGGATCGAGCAGCACCCGCACCTCGACGCCGCGCCGACGCGCCGCGATCAGTGCCTCGATCAGCTCGCGATGGGCCAGATAGAACACCGCCACGTCGAGGTGATCGCCCTCCCCGGCCCGCTCCACGGCGGTGACCAGCGCATCGCGGATCGCGCCCTCGGTCAGCAGCTGCAGGCGAGCGCCAGGCAGGTCGTCCTCGGCGGGCGGCGGCGCGGGGCCGGGCACGGTGACGCCGGACCAGCCCGCCACCGCGCGCTCCGAGGCCAGCAGATCGAGGGCCGCCGCGCCCTCGACGCGCAGCGCCACGTTGCCGTGCAAGCTGCTGGCATCGTGGGGGTTGGCCGAGGTCACGAGCCCTGCCCAGCCGTCGCCCTGGTCCACCACCAGCGTCTTGCGATGGTTGGCCTTGACGTTGGCCAGCGCCAGATAGCTGCGCAGGGTGACGTCTCCCGGCCCCAGCGCATTGGGCAGCCAGCCGGCGGACACCTGATTGCCGAGCCAGCGCGGCCCCAGCTGCCACAGTCCCGACCACAGCGGATTGGAGGCGCGCAGCCGATTCAGATCGGTGATCGCCACCTCCACGCCGGCCTGGCGCAGGCGCTCGAGGTGGTCGAGCTCGAGGCCGCCGTAGAGGGTGTTCAGCGGATCGGTGATCAGGATGGCGCGCAGCTCGGGATGGCGGCGCCGCTGACGGACCAGCGCCTCGGTGAGCTCCGCGGACAGCGGGCGGAAGTCGACCCCGTCGGCCGCCCCGGCGAAGTCGTTGAACAGGAACATGTCGACCACCACCAGGCGCTGCGCCTGGCCGATCATCGCCAGCGCCTCGTCGAAGATCGCCTGGCGGCGATGGCGCTCGCCCGCGGCGTCGTACCAGGTCTCGTCGGTCAGCAGCCGCGGCGATTCGGCCACGCGCAGCGGATGGGCCTGGCCCACGCCCTCCGGCAGCGGCTTGTAGCGCTGCCAGACGCCCATGGCCAGCCACGCCAGCAGCAGCACCCCGAGCCACCATGGCCACATCCGTCGTCTCCCCGTCCCGCTTCTCATGTCGCGCCTCCCTGGCAGCCATCGAGGACACCATCGCCCTCGCTTATCGGCGCCAGCATAGCGCGGGGCTGGCCTCGACGCAGCGCGCCCGGCACGAGGCCGGGCGCGAAGACATCCTGCGGCGTGCGATCAGCCGATGGCGAACAACGCGCCCATGGCGGCGATGGCCGCGCCCAGGCCGCGCAGCACCCGCTGCTCGCGGGTCATCAACCAGCCGGCGACGCGGCGACCGACAACGGTCAGGGCCAGGGTCGCCAGGCTGAAGCCGGCCAGGTACAGCAGGGTGCTGGCCCCGTGCGGCATCTCGGCGGCGTGGGCATGGCCGTGGAAGACCATGAAGGTGACCACGGCAACGCTGCCCAGCGCCGCGGGCACGCGGGCCAGGGCCGCGACCAGCACGCCGGCCAGCAGCACGCTCATGGCGATGCCGAACTCCACGCCCGGCAGCGCCACGCCGCCCCAGGCCAGGCCGGCGCCGAGCAGCATGCCGCCCACCGCGAGCAGCGGCACGAAGCGGCCCATCGAGGCCGACTGACGCACGCTGAACAGGCCGACGGCCAGCATCGCCAGCAGGTGATCGAGGCCAAACAGCGGGTGGCTCAGGCCCGCCGCGAAGCCGCCGCCGGCGACCTCGTGACCGGGATGGGCCCAGGCGCTGCCGGCCACCAGCATCAGGGAAGCGGCGCCCAGGGCGCGCGAGCGAACGAGGGATGAGAGGTTCATGGCGATCTCCTTGCCGTGATAATCAGAGTGGCTTGCAGAAATGACGCTCGTCCGGCGCCAAGACCAGCGAGGGCGCTGTAAACCCTTCCCTGGGTGCTACCGACGCCCTGCGGCGCTTTCGCATCCTGCGCCGCTTGCAGGGCCTGTGCCGGCCATCCATGGCCGGCCCGTTCGGAGCTATGCTCCTCACCCTTGGCGTAGGACCCTCGCTTTGTCTTGTCCCCGACGAACATGGCATTGGTGACGATCAGTCTGCGTCGGCGTGCTGGGGCCGGCGCTCCGGCAGCATGCCGCGGTCGAGGATGAAGGCGATGATCTCCTCGAGCCCCACCCCGTCGTGCAGGTTGGTGAACACGAAGGGCCGCTCGCCGCGCATCATCTTCGCGTCGCGCTCCATCACCGCGAGCGAGGCGTGGACCTGCTCGGCGATGTCGATCTTGTTGATGATCAAGAGATCCGACTTGGTGATGCCCGGACCACCCTTGCGCGGGATCTTGTCGCCGGCGGAGACGTCGATCACGTAGAGCGTCAGATCCGAGAGCTCGGGGCTGAAGGTCGCCGACAGGTTGTCGCCGCCAGATTCGACCAGCACCAGCTCGAGCTCAGGGTGGCGTGCCTGGAGGTCGTCGATGGCGGCGAGGTTCATCGAGGCGTCCTCGCGGATGGCGGTGTGCGGGCAGCCGCCGGTCTCGACGCCGAGGATACGATCCGCCGGCAGCGCCTCGTGACGGGTCAGGAAGTCGGCGTCCTCGCGGGTGTAGATATCGTTGGTGACCACGGCGATATCGTAGTGATCACGCAGGGCCCGGCACAGCTGCTTGAGCAACGCCGTCTTGCCGGAGCCCACCGGGCCGCCGACGCCGATACGCAGGCAATGGGTCATATTGTCTCTCCTTTTTACTTTCCTGAATCTTCTGTGTTCCTGAAGCGGTCCCGGTGCTGGCGACGCACTGGCCTCACCACACCAGCGGTCGCCTTCTAGCTTCGAAACAGCCGCGAGTACTGGGTCTCGTGCTGGGCGCTGGCCAGCGCCAGGCCGGGCAGCATCGGCCCGAGTGCGTCGTCGTCGCATTCGAGGGCCGCGTCCGTCGCCGCCACCAGCGACGGGCGCAGGCGCTCGATCAGCCGCTGGGCGGCGGTGTGGCCGAGCGGCAGCGCCTTGCAGGCCACGGCGAGCTGGTTCTCGAGCCAGGCCCAGGCGAAGCCGAGCAGCGCCTGGCGCGGCGTCACGCCCCGGGCCAGCGCCAGCCAGGCGAAGACGCCGACATAGCCCATGCCCTCTAGCCGGTAGGGCTCGTCCGGCGTCAGCCCGAGGCTCGTCACCAGCCGCGTCAAGGCGCTGCCGAGACGTGCCTCCTCGGCGGCGAGCTCGGCGGTCTCGCGGGTGGCGGCGAGCCAGCCGTTCCAGTGCTCGAGCGCCTCGACGTCGTCCTCGGCCCAGGCCGCCATGAAACGCGCCAGGGCCGGCAGCTCGCAGCGTGCCAAGCCGTCGTCGAGCACGCCTTCCAGCCACTCGCCGAGATCGTCCTCGCCGCACACCCAGTCGAGCTCGAAGGCGCTTTCCAGGCCCTGGGACCAGGCGAAGGCGCCGATCGGCAACGCCGGGCTGACCAGCTGCATCAGCCCCAGCAGCGCCAGGTCGTCGCTCGACTCAGTGGGCATGGTCATGACCGTGATGGTGGCCGTGGTGATGGTGATGCCCCCCCTCCCCGGCGCGTGCATAGGCGCCTGGCTCGGGATCGAAGGGCGCTTCGTGGTGCTCGAGCCGCGCGCCCAGGCGCTCGGCCAGCTCCTCCAGCACGTGATCCGGCGGGAAGCGGACCCAGCCCAGACCGGTAGACCCCGCATCGACATCGGCGCCGATGGCGAGCTGCACGTGGCGGTTACCCAGGTGATAGCTCAGCCGCGCCAGCGGCAGGCCCGACTCGAGGCGCGCGGTAACCACCGGCTCCACGGCGGCCTGGACGCGGATCGTCTGTCCATCCTCGCCGGTCAGCCCGTCGCCGTGGCGCAGCACCGGCCCGCGGTCGAGGAATATCCCGACCTCGCGGCCACCGTCGGAGCTGGCCTTGAAGCGCCCGCGCGTGCGGGTCGCGTAGTCGAGGGTCAGGGTATCGACGGCGGCGCTCTCCTCGATCGGCCCCAGGCGTTCGGTCAATGTCAGCATCGTCACTTCCTTAGAACAGGTGATAGCGCTGGGCCAGGGGCAGCTCGGCCAGCGGCTCGCAGGTCAGGAGTTCACCGTCGCAGCGCACCTCGTAGGTCTGCGGGTCGACGCTGAGCTCCGGGCAGGCATCGTTGAGCTTCATGTCGCCCTTGCGCACCTCGCGCACGTTACGGCACGCCACCAGCTCGCTGTCGAGCCCCAGCCGCTCCTTGATCCCCGCATCCAGCGCCGCCTGGCTGACGAAGGTCACCCGGGTGGCGCTGGCGGCGCGGCCGAAGGCGCCGAACATCGGCCGGTAGTGCACCGGCTGCGGGGTCGGGATCGAGGCGTTGGGATCACCCATCGGCGCGGCGGCGATCATGCCGCCCTTGAGGATCAGCGCCGGCTTGACGCCGAAGAAGGCCGGGTCCCACAGCACCAGGTCGGCCAGCTTGCCGACCTCCACCGAGCCCACCTCGTGGCCGATGCCGTGGGTGATGGCCGGGTTGATGGTGGTCTTGGCGATATAGCGCTTGGCGCGGAAGTTGTCGGCGCCGAGCGCCTCGTCCTCGGGCAGCAGGCCGCGCTGGATCTTCATCTTGTGGGCGGTCTGCCAGGTGCGGCAGATCACCTCGCCGACCCGCCCCATGGCCTGGGAGTCCGAAGCGATCATCGAGATCACCCCCAGGTCGTGGAGGATGTCCTCGGCGGCGATGGTCTCGCGGCGAATGCGCGAGTCGGCGAAGGCCACGTCCTCGGGGATGTTCGGGTCGAGGTGATGGCACACCATCAGCATGTCGAGATGCTCGTCGATGGTGTTAACGGTATAAGGCCGAGTCGGGTTGGTCGACGACGGCAGCACGTAGGGCTTGGCGCAGGCGGTCAGGATGTCAGGCGCGTGGCCGCCGCCGGCGCCCTCGGTGTGATAGGTGTGGATGGCGCGTTCCTTGAACGCCCCCAGGGTGTCCTCGACGAAGCCCGACTCGTTGAGGGTGTCGGTATGGATGGCGATCTGCACATCAAAACGCTCGGCCACCGACAGGCAGGTGTCGATCGAGGCCGGCGTGGTGCCCCAGTCCTCGTGCAGCTTGAGGCCCATGGCGCCGGCCTCGAGCTGGGCCTCCAGCGCCTCGGGCAGGCTGGCGTTGCCCTTGCCGAGCAGGCCGATGTTCATCGGCAGGGTGTCGATCGCCTGCAGCATCTTGCCCAGGTGCCAGGCGCCGGGGGTGCAGGTGGTGGCGTTCGAGCCGGTGGCGGGACCGGTGCCGCCGCCGAGCATGGTGGTCACGCCACTGGCCAGCGCCTCCTCCACCTGCTGCGGGCAGATGAAGTGGATGTGGGCGTCGATGCTGCCGGCGGTGAGGATCTTGCCCTCGCCCGCGATCACCTCGGTGCCGGGGCCGACGACGATCTCCACGTCGGGCTGGGTGTCCGGGTTGCCGGCCTTGCCGATGGCCGCGATGCGCCCGCCCTGGAGGCCCACGTCGGCCTTGACGATGCCCCACCAGTCGAGAATCAGGGCGTTGGTGATGACGGTGTCCATGACCGCGTCGTCCACGCGCTGGCTCTGGCCCATGCCGTCGCGGATCACCTTGCCGCCGCCGAACTTCACCTCGTCGCCGTAATGGGTCGCGTCACGCTCGACCTCGATCCACAGCTCGGTGTCGCCCAGACGCACGCGGTCGCCCACCGTGGGGCCGTACATGTCCGCATAGGCCTGGCGACTGATCTTGCTGGGGGTGGTGTTGGGCGCGTCCTTGGATGCACTCATGAAGTTTCTCCCTGATCGAGGCTGCCCATGACGTCGCCACGGAAGCCATAGATGCGCCGATGGCCGACGAACGGGATCAGCGTCACCTCCCGCGACTGGCCGGGCTCGAAGCGGATCGCCGTGCCCGCGGCCACGTCGAGGCGACGCCCGCGCGCCAGGTCCCGATCGAAGACCAGCGCCGGGTTGGCCTCGGCGAAGTGATAGTGGGAACCGATCTGCACCGGGCGGTCGCCGGTATTGGCCACCTCGAGGGTGATCCGTTCACGCCCCTCGCAGAGTGCGATCTCGCCGTCCTGAAGCCGATATTCACCGGGAATCATCGATGCTCCCTCTTCGTTATTGGCGGTTATCCCATTGACGAAAAACTGATCGAGTACAGCCAGTTTTAGACGATGGGGTGATGGATGGTGACCAGCTTGGTCCCGTCGGGGAACGTGGCCTCCACCTGCACCTCGTCGACCATCTCGGCCACGCCCTCCATGACGTCGTCGCGTCCGAGGATCTCGCGGCCCGCGCCCATCAGCTCGGCGACGCTCTTGCCATCGCGGGCGCCTTCCATGATCTCGCAGCTGATCAGCGCCACGGCCTCTGGATAGTTCAGCTTCAGGCCACGGTCGCGGCGCCGCTCGGCCAGCAGGCCGGCGGTGAACAGCAGCAGCTTGTCCTTGTCTCTCGGGGTCAGTTCCATCGCGGTCACTCCCTCGCCATATCGTGATCGTTCGATGCCAGGGCGTGGCGGGCCAGGCCCCGGCTGGTGTCAGTCCGTCAGGTCAGCCAGATGCGCGGCACGCTGGCCGGCCGCCCCGCCAGCCGCGGGCGCAGCACTTCCCAGGCCCGCTGGCAAAGCGCCCAGGCGACGTTGCGTTCATTGCCCAGGTAGCGCAGCAGCAGCACGCCCTGGCGCACCGTCACCGCCCATTCCCGACTCGCCGGCAGCGCCTCGCGCAGCTCGGCGATCACGTCCGCCTCGTCATCGAGCCCCACCGCCCACAGCGTCGCCTGTACCCTGGCGCCCCCCTGCCCCCAGGCGCCGCGGAAGCGACGATGGGTCGGATCCAGCACCTGGCGTTCGCACCATAGCGGGCGCCCCTCGCGGGTCAGGCGAAAACGCTGCTCGATGACGCCGGAGACATAGGGCAGCCGGCTTGCCGGCCGGCCCAGGGCCAGCACCTCCCAGCCCAGGCAGCGCGCCCCGCCGGCCAGCTCGATGTCGGT